>CAYQBE010000141.1:0-12440 GCA_964415625.1 uncultured Clostridium sp. | reverse complement strand
GAGCAGGAGACATGGGCAGTCCGGCGGGAACCGGCCCGCAGATCTTGCGCGTATGAACGAAAAAGAAAAGACCATGTTCCGGCGTGAAAACATCGGGCTTGTATTCCAGCAGCAATGCCTGATCCCGGATCTCACGGTTTATGAAAATATCATGCTGCCCCTGATGCTTGACAGAAACAGGAAAGAAAACGCATTCAAGAAGGACAAGATCATGAATCTGTGCGGGAGATTCGGCCTGAAAGAGCATGTCAGAAAATATCCTTCCCAGCTGTCAGGAGGACAGCAGCAGAGGACGGCGATCCTGCGTTCCGTCGCAAATCTCCCGCCGCTTCTGCTCTGCGACGAACCCACCGGAAGCCTGAACTCGGCGCAGACGGAGCTTGTGATGGATCTGCTGGGGGAACTGAACAAGGACGGACAGACCATCATCCTGGTCACACATGATATCCGGGTGGCTGCCAGAGGAAAACGGGTGCTTTATATTGAAGACGGACACGTGGAGGGAGAGCTGGATTTTACGGAGCACGTTCCAAACGGGGCAGGAATGCATCCAGATTCCGGCTCGGATACTGCCGGGACGGATGCGGTTCACACAATAGAGGGCAGAGAAGAGAAGCTGATACATTTTCTGCAGGAGAGGGGATGGTAATGGTGAAGACACTATGGATGTGCGGCCTTGCAAAGCTGAGAAGAAAAAAGCTTCCGGGCCTGCTGCTGGGGATCTGTATTCTGTTTACCGCGGCGCTGCTCGTGAACGCGCTGATCTTACTAAAAGAGTTAAATCCGGTATTTGACCGGGCTTATGAGGGAATGGAAGGGGCGCAGCTTTGCGGCCTGTGGAGCCACGGGATGGTTTCCTCGGACCGTGTCAGGCAGTATCTGGAGGATTCGCCGGAAGACCTTGCGTATCAGATCACGGAAAATGCAAAACCCGTGGAATATATGGAAAAGGACGGCATCAGGCTTAGCAATGGGATCCTGCTGGAGCTGCCAGAAACCAGCGGCCGGGACATGCTTTCCCCTAAAATTTTAGAAGGAT
The DNA here is from genome assembly GCA_964415625.1 of uncultured Clostridium sp. GTDB lineage: Bacteria > Bacillota > Clostridia > Lachnospirales > Lachnospiraceae > Schaedlerella. The sequence continues at coordinate 11,401 of CAYQBE010000141.1, read as the reverse complement.
CAGAGCTTGAGATGCCACAAAAGGATGAGATCTGGATCACGCCCAAGATCGCGAATATCCTGAATGTGAAGGCGGGTGACGAGATCTCGCTGCAGTCGGCAGACCAGTCCGTGAAGGCGAAGGTCGCAAGGATCGTTGCGGATCCTGTTTTTGGAAGCAGTAATACGAACGTGTACCGGATGTGGTGCGGTTTTGGCAGGCTTTTGGATTTCCCGCTGGCGGACAACCGCAGGATCAGCTACCTGGAAGTCCGCTTCCGGGAATACAGCGCTCAGACGGAGCAGCGCTTTATCCGTGACGCGGAAAGTTACTTTCAAATGCCGCTGGGCGATACGCTGTATACATATGATAAGATCAAGAACGGCTATACCTCCGCATGGCAGATGCTGGGGAACCTTCTCTGCCTTGTCAGCGTGATCCTGGCCGGGGTGATCCTTGTTCTGACCCTGTTTCTGGTAAAAAGCGACATGGACGAGGATATAAGGACGATCGGGATCTACCGGTCATTAGGCATGACCGGAATGCAGATCACAGGCGGCTATCTTGTCTGCTACGGTGTGACAGGCTTTGCTGGGGCAGCGGCAGGGAGCATCCTGGGAGGCTGGCTGAACCACAGGATTCTGGAGCAGATCCTTGGAAATGTAGGAATTTATTCGGCATTTGCGATCAGGACGGGTACGTATCAGGCAGGCGTGTGTCTGGCTGTATTGGCGGCGGTTTTGCTGATTTGCTTCTGCGCGGTGTTTCGGATCCGGACCTGCAACGTTTCCCATGCCATCCGAAGCGGGACATGGCAGACCAGGGAGCGGGTCCGGAAGGTACCTCAAAATAGAGATTCCGCGGCAGCCGGCGCTCCTTTGAATACCATCGTATGCAGAAAGGCAGCCAGTGGCAGGCTTTTTGTATGGTATTATGCGATCAGGGGCATGCAGAATAAAAAGGCAGGGTATGTATATATCGCGGCAGTGTCCCTGATCCTGGGCTGTATGGCCGTGGTCTGTTTCGGCTGCCTGAATGCCGTCAGACAGATCGACCAGGAGCCGGAAGCCTGGGGGATCTTAAAGACAGATATCTATGTGACTTCCCAGGACGGCACACCGGTGAGCACGGTCACAGAGGACCTGGAAAAAGCCCCGGAGGTCGAATATGTCTACGGAGTCAATAAAATATATTCCAAATATAAGCCGGATCAGGAAGAGACCTGGCAGAGCATGGTAACGGAGCTCTATGAACTGCCGTGGAATGAAAAAATGGAGGACCAGTCCCTGTACGGCAGGAGGCCGCAGAAGGAGAATGAGATCAGCGTGGGGACGGCGCTGGCTCAGAGATACGGGTTTGAGGTCGGGGAAAGCATCGAATTGTATGTAAACGGGGAAAAGAAGGAATTTGAAATCACCGGCATCTTCCGCACACTTTCCAATTACGGAAATGTCATACGGATGGTGACGGAGGATCTGGACCGATCCGTAGAAGCAGACGGCATCAGCGGAGATTATATGCTGGTACTCGCAAAAGGCTGCGATAAATGGAATTATGCAAAGGAACTGACCGAACGGTATGACGGAAGATTTTCCTTTATCGCCGCCAAATCCAACGGAGAGCATATCACAGGGGTTCTGGTGCCCGCGGTCACGGCGATCCTGACAATGCTGCTGACGATCACGGTTCTGATCACGATGAATCTGACCGTCTTACTAATCCGGCGGGAGCAGAAGCTGGTCGGATATTTGAAAGCCGTCGGAATGACGTCCTGGCAGATCTTAAAGATCTATCTGTTGCGTAACTGCCTGGCCGCTTTTTTCGGAAGCTGTCTGGGAATTGCCGCAGGAGTGCTTTTCGTACCAGGTCTGCTCACGCCCTATGCAAAGGGACTGGGGCTTGTAAAATTTCCGTTTTCCAATTCGGCAGCGGGAATGCTGGTCAGCATGTGTCTGCTTCCGGTCTGTATGGCCCTGGGTACCTGCGCGGTCGTAAAGGCCATCCACAGGGTATCTGTGAAAGAGCTGGTGAATGAATCATAAAGAACTGTTGATCAAGACGGGGGGCGGACAGCCCCCTTTTTTTAGGTATCAGCGTATGTAGAAAGACTGCCGGTAACCCATAGATCACAGCAAAAAATAAATGTGAAAAGAAATGATAGGATTCTGATTCGACTTCTGTTATAATGGAACAAGACACGGCGGAACATAGGATTGGAGGTATAAGATGAGATTCCGGGAAGTTGAAAAAATAATTTTAGCAGATGGATGGGAATATAAAAATGCGAAAGGGTCACATTGCCAGTATATCCATCCGTCAAAGCCGGGGAAAGTAACTATTCCAAAACATCCCGGAGATATTGCTCCACAAATAGTAAAACAGATATTGAAGCAGGCCGGACTTTAGGATCGGTATTATAAATTTAAGAAGGAGGGCTTTTATATGAAATTGATGTATCCTGCTTGTTTTTATCCGGATAAAGAGAGGGAAGGGGCTTATGCAGTGGTAGTTCCGGATCTTCCCGGATGTGTAAGCGGAGGCGACACACTGGCAGAAGCGATCCTTATGGCTATGGATGCAGCATCCGGATGGGTGTTGGATGAATTGGAGGATGGAAGGGAAGCCCCTTCTGCGAGCCCGTTGGAAAATGTAATCCCGGAACCGGGAGGCTTTGTAAATATGCTGGTTTTGGATATGGATTCTTATGCTGAAAAATTTGGTGAAAAAGAAGTGAGAAAAAGTCTGACAATTCCGGCATGGCTTAATACATTTGCGGAAAATAATCATATTAATTTTTCACAGGTGCTCCAGGAGTCTCTGACAGCCATTTATCAGAAAAGGCAGCAGGCATAAACAGCTTAGATTTGAGAGGTATCACGTGATCAACAACACAGCAAAAAAAATATTAAAAGCACTGTCCTTTGACGGAATCGAGGTGGAGGCCTCCCGCCATCTGGCAGATCTGAAAAAACTGGATCCCATGAAGATCTTTTACCGGACTATCGACCAGAAGATCTACAACGGATCCCATCAGGTTCCGGTACGGATCTTTTTCCCCAACGAACGGGCCTATGAGAGAAATCAGGCGGATCCGGAAAAGATCCTGCTCTTCCTGCACGGAGGCGGCTGGGTGACGGAGAGCATTGACAATTACGAGCGGATCTGCGCCCGCCTGGCCAACGCAACCAACCACTTCGTCGCGGCGGTGGAATACCGGCTGGCCCCAGAGCATAAGTTCCCGGCCGGGCTGGAGGACTGCTACGCCGTGGCAAAAGCCATTTTTTCCCGGCAGTTCCTTCTCAATGTGGATCCCGGAAATGTGACTCTGATCGGGGACAGCGCAGGCGGCAATCTGGCGGCGGCATTGTCCCTGCTGGCACGGGACCGGGGAGAATTTCTGCCCAGGCGGCAGATCCTGATCTACCCGGCCACCTACAACGACTATTCGGAAAATTCCCCATTCCCGTCGGTTCAGGAGAACGGGACGGACTACCTGCTGACTGCAGGGAAGATGCGGGACTATCTGGATCTCTATGCCGGAAGCGAGGCGGACAGGCAGAACCCCTACTTTGCGCCCTATCTGGCGGAGGATCTGCATGACCAGCCGGACACACTGATCCTGACGGCAGAGTATGACCCTCTCCGGGACGAAGGGGAGGCCTATGGAAAACGGCTTTTGGAAGCGGGAAACCAGGTGCGGGTGAAGCGCATTGAGGGCGCGCTGCACGGATTTTTCGCGCTGGGGATTAAGCACCTGCATGTGCGGGAAAGCTTCCAATATATCAATGAGTTTTTAGGAGGAAATGACCGTGAAGCAGAAGTGGGGACACTGGCGGCGGCTGGACAACGCGGCAAAGCTCTTTTCAGCGGCAAGCAATAAGCAGAACACCCGGGTATTCCGGTTTTACTGTGAATTGAAGGAGGAGGTCCGGCCGGATCTGCTGGAAGCGGCGCTGGACCGTGCCCTGGAGACTTATCCGCTGTTCCGGTCGGTGCTCCGCAAGGGACTGTTCTGGCATTATCTGGAAAAAAGCAATCTCCGTCCGGTTGTCCGGGAGGAATACAAGGAGCCCTGCAGCCGGATCTATATCCGCGACAAAAAGTCCCTGCTGTTTGAGGTGACATATTATAAGAAGAGAATCAATTTTGAAGTGTTCCATGTCCTGACAGACGGTACGGGCGCAACCGAATTTTTGAAAGAGCTGGTCAAGGATTATCTGTATCTGGCGCACAGCGGCGAGGGCCTGGAGGACATAAGCCTGCATCCGGAGGACATGACCGTACAGGATCAGGAGAATGACAGCTTTGTCAAATATTATTCCGAAGAGGCGCGCAGGCCGAAGCGGAGGAAGAGCCGTGCGTACCAATTGAAGAAAACACAGAAGGAAAACGGACGGCTCCGGGTGCATGAGCGGATCTTATCAGTCCGGGAGGTGCTGGAGCATTCCCGGGGGCAGGGAGTCTCCATGACCGTATTTTTGACCGCGGCGATGCTTAGCGCCATTCATGAGGAAATGACGCGGCAGCAGGAGAAGTGGCCGGTGGTGCTGATGGTTCCGGTGAACCTGCGGAAGTTTTTTCCTTCCGATTCCATGCTCAACTTTTTCGGCTGGATCGAGCCGGGATATGACTACCGGAACCAGGATAGCTCCTTTGAAGCCGTGCTGGAGCAGGTGCGGGAGCAGTTCCGTCAGGAGCTGACCAAGGAGAAGATGGAGACGCATATGAGCGAACTCCTTGCCCTGGAGATGAACCCCATCCTGCGCCTGGCACCCCTGGAACTGAAAAACCTGTGTATCCAGGCCGGGGCAAAGATCGCAGAGAAAAATGTGACAGCAGTGTTTTCCAACATGAGCGCGGTGTCCATGCCGGAAGCGTATGCAGAGTATATTGACCGCTTCGGCATCTATACCAGCACCCCGAAGCTGGAGCTGTGTATCTGCTCCTTCGGGGACAAGCTGTCGCTGGGCTTTACGTCCCGGTTTGACACGGAAAATATCCAGCGCAATTTTTACCGGATCCTCCGGGAGCAGGGGATCCATTCGGAACAGGTGGAGCCGGACTTTCCCGAGCCTGCCGTGCCGGGAGAACTGGAAATGAAGGTATATAAGGGATTTTGCTTGCTGTGTCTGGCGGCGGTCATTCTGATGTTCGACCTTCACTGGAATTACCGCCCGAAGGTGCCTTGGACTCTGTTTACGGCAGGCGGGATCGCCAGCATGTGGCTGGCGTCAACCATTGGATTTTTCAAGAGGCACAATCTGCTGAAAAATACCATGTGGCAGCTGGTGCTGGTGACTGTGGGGTGCATCGTGTGGGATCTGTTGACGGGGTGGCACGGCTGGTCGGTGGACTTTGTGCTGCCTGGGCTCAGCATCGGAGTGCTGTGCTCCATGATGGTCATTTCCTATATACAGAAGTACCCTCTCCGGGAATGCATGATCTATCTTGTCATGGCGGCAGGGTACGGCTTTTTGCTCCCGCTGATCCTGGTGGTGGCCGGTGCGGTTTCGTTGAAACTGCCGAGCCTCCTGGGAGCGGGCTTCTGCCTGCTGTTCCTGGCCGGACTGGTGCTGTTTAAAGGTAGGGAATTCAGAGAAGAGATGGGGAAGAACCTTCATATTTAGAAGAAGCTTCTTTACAGGAAAGAGATAAAAACTGCGGTCCTGCCTGCGGGCCGGCCCAATAAAAAGACATCATTATGAGATTCAGGAGGAAAAGAACGATGATCAACAAACTGGTAGAAAAGATCAAAAAAACGGAGGCTCCGATCGTAGTCGGGCTGGATCCCATGCTGGCATATGTGCCGGAGCATGTGCAGCAGAAGGCGTTTGCGGAATACGGGGAGACGCTGGAAGGAGCGGCAGAGGCGATCTGGCAGTTCAACAAGGAGATCGTGGACCATGTCTGCGACCTGGTTCCGGCGGTCAAGCCACAGATTGCCATGTATGAGCAGTTCGGCGTGCCGGGGCTGGCGGCATTTCAAAGGACGGTAGAATACTGTAAGTCAAAGGATCTGGTAGTCATCGGCGACATCAAGCGGGGGGATATCGGCTCCACCTCCGCGGCCTATGCTATCGGGCATCTTGGGAAGGTCAGGGTAGGCAGCAAGGAATATATCCCATTTAATGAAGATTTTGCCACGGTCAATCCCTATCTGGGCTCCGACGGGGTCAATCCTTTCATCAAGGTCTGCCAGGAGGAGAAGAAGGGAATCTTCGTCCTTGTAAAGACCTCCAACCCGTCCAGCGGGGAGTTCCAGGACCGGCGGATCGAGGACCGTCCGCTCTATGAGCATGTAGGGGAAATGGTGGCCGAATGGGGCGCGCAGTGCATGGGGGACAGCTACAGCTATGTGGGAGCCGTGGTCGGCGCGACCTATCCGGAGATCGGAAAAGTGATGCGCAAGGTGATGCCAAAGGCATATATCCTGGTGCCGGGCTACGGCGCGCAGGGAGGCCAGGGCAAGGATCTGGCACATTTCTTCAATGAGGACGGTCTGGGCGCCATCGTCAATTCTTCCCGGGGCATCATTGCGGCTTACAAGCAGGAGGCTTACGCACAGTTCGGCCCTGAGCATTTTGGAGAAGCGTCCCGGGCGGCGGTGGAAGCCATGAAAGCGGATATCCAAAGTGCGCTGGATCGGAAATAAAGGAAGAACTCACGGCTGCCTGGCCGGAATGAGGAGATGCCGGACAGAGCAATCCGCGGCCAGGTGTGACTACGAACTTTACAGAAAAAGGAGAAAAACCATGTCTTGTAAACGAAAGGAAAAGGCGGCAGTCGTATCGCAGGAGCAGATTGCCCGGGATATATACAGTATGTGGATCCGCACGGAGGAGATTGCCGGGCTTGCGGTGCCGGGGCAGTTCATCTCCATGTATACGGAGGATCGGAGCAAGCTTTTGCCCAGACCCATCAGCCTGTGCGAGATCGACCGGGAGCAGAAGCTGCTCCGGGTGGTATACCGTGTGACCGGCAAAGGGACGGGGACGGAGCAGTTTTCCCGCCTGAGGCCGGGGGATACCATTGAGATCCTCGGCCCCCTGGGAAATGGATTTCCGCTGGAGCCGGGAACCGGAAAAAAGGTATTCCTGATCGGCGGCGGTATCGGCGTGCCCCCCATGCTGGAGCTGGCAAAGCAGTTGGATGCCGAGAAGCAGCTTGTGATGGGATATCGGGACGAGCAGTTTCTGACAGAAGAGTTCCAAAAGAACGGGAGCCTGTATATCGCCACCGAGGACGGCAGTGCCGGCACCCACGGAAATGTGATGGATGCCATAGCGGCAAAGGGACTGGACGCAGAGGTGATCTATGCCTGCGGACCGGCTCCTATGCTTCGTGCTGTCAAGCAGTACGCTGAAGAAAATCATATTGTATGCTATGTATCTATGGAGGAGCGGATGGCCTGCGGAGTGGGAGCCTGCCTTGCCTGTATCTGCCGGACGCCGGAGATTGACGAGCACAGCCAGGTACGTAACAAGCGGGTCTGCAAGGACGGGCCGGTATTCTTAAGTACGGAGGTGGAGATCTGATGAACAGGATAAACTTTGATCTGGATACGACCGTCAATCTGGCGGGGGTGGAACTGAAAAATCCGGTCATGACCGCTTCGGGAACCTTCGGCTCTGGAGAGGAATACAGTGAGTTTGTGGATCTGAACCGGCTGGGAGCCGTGGTCACAAAGGGCGTGGCAAATGTGCCCTGGCCCGGCAATCCGGCTCCCCGCATCGCGGAGACCTACGGCGGGATGATGAACGCCATCGGCCTACAGAATCCGGGAATCGAGGTCTTCTGCAGACGGGACATCCCGTTTTTGAAAAAATTTGACACAAAGATCATTGTCAATGTGTGCGGAAAGACGACGGAGGATTATCTGGAGGTGGTGGAACGGCTGGCAGAGGAGCCGGTAGATCTGCTGGAGATCAACATTTCTTGCCCCAATGTGAAGGAGGGCGGGATCGCGTTCGGCCAGGATCCGAAGTCGGCGGAGCATATTACGAGAGAAGTGAAAAAGCACGCGAAGCAGCCGGTCATCATGAAGCTCAGCCCTAATGTGACCAGTATCGCGGAGATGGCAAAGGCCGTGGAGGCCGGCGGGGCAGACGTGATCTCCCTGATCAATACGCTGACAGGGATGAAGATCGACATCGATCGTCAGACATTTGCCGTGGCAAATAAGACCGGCGGCGTGTCAGGCCCTGCCATCCGGCCCATTGCGGTCCGTATGGTCTACGAAGCGGCTCAGGCCGTGAAGGTTCCGCTGATCGGGATGGGCGGGATCACCTGCGGGGAAGACGCGCTGGAGTTTATCCTGGCCGGCGCCTCGGCGGTATCCGTCGGAACGGCCAATTTTTACAATCCGACGGCCACGATCGAGGTGGCGGAAGGGATTGAAGCATATATGAGACAGCATAAGATAGAGCATTTTCGTGATCTGATCGGGCTTGTACACTGAACGTCAGATGATGCGCACAGCCGCATGAGGAATGATGGCGCTTTGCGGCTGGGAAATGCAAAAAAGAAGGGAACGATATGATTTCTACAATATTTTCATTTGTGATCGGGTTGGCGTTGATCTGTATTGCAGGCGACCGGCTGGTAGACGCGGCGGTCGCCATCGCAAGAAAGATGGCGATTCCTCAGATCGTGGTAGGAGCCACGATCGTAAGCCTGGGTACCACGCTGCCGGAGATCCTGGTGTCCACGACCGCGGCCTTTGGCGGCTCTGCGGCGATCGCTGCCGGAAATGCATTCGGCTCGATCATATGCAACACCGCGTTGATCGCCGGACTGAGCCAGACCATCCGTCCCGCCGAGCGGGTAGGAGCATCCTCTCTTGCATGGAGGAGTTTCTTTTTCTTCCTCGTGATCGGGGTGATGGAGATCTACGGAGGGATGAAAAACGCATACGGAAGGCCGTTCGGCATCCTGCTGCTGGCTGCATTTGTCGTCTATGCCTGTCTGAATGTCAGGCTTTCTTCCGGCGAAGAGAGCGAGGAAGAGGCGGAAGGGGGAGAGGAGGTTTCCATCCCAAAGCAGCTTTTGGTTCTTGCCGTCTGTGCTGTGCTGCTCTATGTGGGGGCGAACCTGCTGGTGGATAACGGGATCCGGATCGCGCAGACCCTGGGAGTTCCTGAACGCGTCATTGCCGTGACATTTATCGCGCTGGGAACCTCACTGCCGGAACTGGTGACATCTCTTGCGTCATTGATCAAGGGCTACGGCAACGTAGGCCTTGGAAATGTGATCGGCGCCAATATCCTCAACCTCCTGCTGGTGATCGGGATTCCGGCTGCCGTACAGGGAATCCCGCTGGAACGGCAGACCGTTCTGGTCGATATCCCGCTGGCCATCGCAGTCATGGCAGTGCTGCTTGTGCCGATCCTGATCCGGAAAAAATCCTCCCGTATCCAGGGGGTTATCCTGCTTGGCATCTACGGGCTGTACTGCATCCAATCTTTTTTATAAATAACGTATTCGATCCGATGTTTTGGAGTATACGGCTCCCTGGCCGTATACTCCTGTCATCCATCTAAGGAACTGTGCAAAAATAATCTTACTATTTTACTTGTATTTTTGCATAGTTCCTTAATATGAGACCTTCTCCAGTTTTTCATGGATGATTCTGACCTGCTCATCCTCCAGTCTTTCATCCGAACTTATGATCCAGATCCTGTCCGTATAGCGTATCAGCTCGCAGTAGACATTGCTTCCATTGATTCGTCTTACTGCGGACACCGCGTCCCATTCCCTGGTTCTATCCTCGGGAAAATCCTTTTGCTGGGGCACTTCGTCCTTCCAAAGCCGATCCAGGATCCAGGGATGGGGGCTCTGGTAGATGGTGTACTGAAGACCGTCGGATGTGTCCTCACTGTAGGTACTGGAGGTTTCAGAGGCTTCTGTATCATATGTTACATAAAAGTGGCTGGCGCTCCCAAGTACACTTTTCATACGGTCTGCGTTTCCCGAAATGTTCATCCCGTCCATCTGCCGGTAGTCTGCCTGAACCAGGGGGAAATCCTTTACATTGTCCGAAGCGGCTTCCGAGTCGGAGGCAACACCCAGGACGACTGCAGTCAGGATGATTGTGAGGTAGAAGAAAATGCATATGCCGGCCGCCATCTGATAGATCCAGTTGTCATTTCTGGACGGACGCAAAAATGAGATCAGTGCCGTAACGATCAGAAGAGGTATCAGCGTGAGGATCGGTATCACATACAGCGGAGAATATTCCTTCTGATAATAAGAAAGAACGATTGCCGCAACCGGGAAGAGTATCGGGAACAGGGCTGTCTTAAAGGGCCAAATGCTTCTTTTTCCATAGATCGGAACAGTGCCTTCCTTAAGCATTCTGTCTCTGGTAACAGACCAATGCAGGAGAAGGATTCCTTCGGATATCCGTTCCAAACAGGAAAGGGACATGAAAAGAAGGACAAGAAGCATCAGGTTGTTGAATATCCATCTGTTGAAATTCAAGGTGATCAGCTGAACCCAGTAAACGGCCGTCAGCAGAAATACAGGTACCGCGCCGCTCAGCCAGAGAAGCCATTCGGCCTTCCGGATATTGGCGAATCGCTCTGCAGGCTCCACGATCGGAACCGCATCCTCCCTTGTCCGGCGGAAGACGCAGAACTTCCTGCTGCTGTCGATCAGCTTCCATCCGGCAGCTTCACAATACTCGGCATATTCCTCTGTGCTTGCTTCCGGCCGGGTGTCCATCTCCGTTCCATTCGGAAAGACCTCAACCGTATAATCTATGTCGGCAGGTTCCCCCTGTTCGAATACCATTCCCAGCCGAAATTCCTTAAAATGCCATCCCTGTAGTGACTGCTCATGCAGATATTCCGCAAAAGCGTCGCAGCTGCGGTAATTAAAAGAGATGCCAATTTTGCGTTTTTTCATGATATAATCCCTCCTCGTAGTCTTACTTTATAATTCCTTCATATAAAAAGCACCGTCTTCTACCATGGTTTTCAACCGGGCATACTCCTTCGTCAGCATATCGATGCCGGTGTCTGTGATCACATAGGATTTGCGCCTGCCGTCCTCGGCAGTCAGGCGTATGATATCGTGCTGCTCAAATCGGGCCAGCATGGCATACAGCGTGCCCGGTCCGACCCGGATTCTGCCGTGCGACAGTTCATCTACCTTATTCATGATATCCACGCCGCAGCATTCTCCGGTCAATGCCAGGAGAATATAATACATAGGTTCTGTTAATGTCTGAAATGCTTCTCTTGCCATAATCTGTCTATCACTTTCTGCATAGTACCTGTGGGAAATATCGAGTGTCGATGTTTGTGACTTTATTATATTATCGACACTCGATAATGTCAAGAAGAATATCGAATACACGGGCAGATGTGGTTTATCAAAAAAAATAAAAATAATGGGTGACGGTAAAGGGGGTTCTGTGATA
>CAYQBE010000140.1:0-12563 GCA_964415625.1 uncultured Clostridium sp. | reverse complement strand
TGAAGAAGGTCGATATTGAGAGATACCGTTCTCTGATCGAACGGCTTGGCTTGAGAAAATAATGCGTTACAATCCGCGGCCGGCCGGGCCGTGGATTGCCATAATAATGTTCCGTACAATTGTATAGCTGGTAGATATGCCCTAAGCATCGGCAGCTTAGGGCTGTTTTTGTACTATAAGGAAACTTAAGAAGGAGGACAAGTGATGAGACAGATTTCTGGCAACAAGTTATTGGTAAAAGCTTTAAAAGAAGAAGGCGTGGATACTCTGTTTGGTTATCCGGGAGCCTGCACCATCGACATCAGCGATGAATTATACAGGCAGAGCGAGATCCGGGTGATCCTGCCGCGGCATGAGCAGGCGCTGGTACATGAGGCGGATGCTTATGCGAGGACTACGGGAAGGACGGGAGTCTGTCTGGTCACCAGCGGGCCTGGTGCCACCAACCTGGTGACAGGGCTGGCAACGGCAAATTACGACAGCGTGCCTCTGGTGTGCTTTACCGGGCAGGTGGCACGGCATCTGATTGGAAACGACGCGTTCCAGGAAGTGGATATCGTAGGGATCACAAGAAGCATCACGAAGTATGGCGTGACAGTCCGCAACCGCGGGGATCTGGGCAGAATCATCAAGGAAGCGTTTTATATCGCGCGGACAGGCCGGCCGGGGCCGGTGCTGATCGATCTGCCCAAGGACGTGATGGCGGAGCTGGGAAGCGCGGATTATCCGAAGGATGTGAATATCCGCGGCTATAAGCCCAATACCAATGTCCACATCGGACAGCTCAAGCGTGCCCTGAAGATGCTGCATAAAGCAAAGCGGCCCCTGTTCCTGGCAGGGGGCGGCGTAAATATCGCGGAGGCCAACGAGGTGTTCACGGAGGTTGTGGATAAAACCGGCGTGCCGGTGATCACCACGGTCATGGGACGGGGGGCAATCCCGACAGATCATCCGCTGTTTGTCGGCAATCTGGGAATGCACGGCGCCTATGCGGCCAATATGGCGGTGAGCGAGTGTGATCTGCTGTTTTCCATCGGCACCCGGTTCAATGACCGGATCACCGGAAAGCTCCATGCCTTTGCGCCCAACGCGAAGATCGTCCATATTGATATTGATACCGCTTCCATTTCCAGAAATATTTCTGTGGATGTGCCCATCGTAGCGGACGCGAAAGAAGCGGTCATGAAGATGAAGGAGTATGTAGAAAGCTGTAATACCAAAAAGTGGCTCAAGGAGATCGAGGGCTGGAAGCAGGAGCACCCGCTGGCGATGCGGCCACATAAGAGCCTGGGGCCGGTGGATATCCTGGATGCGGTCAACCGCCAGTTTGAGGAGGCGATTGTGGTGACGGACGTAGGGCAGCATCAGATGTTTGCCGCCCAGTATACGGAGATTACGGCGAAAAAGAAGCTGATCATGTCCGGCGGACTGGGGACCATGGGCTATGGCTTTCCGGGAGGCATCGGGGCGAAGCTTGGCAATCCGGATACTCCGGTCATTGTGATCTCCGGCGACGGCGGGATGCAGATGAACATTCAGGAATTTGCCACCGCGGTGCTGGAAGAGCTTCCGGTCATCGTCTGCGTGTTCAATAATACGTATCTGGGGATGGTACGGCAGTGGCAGAAGCTGTTTTACGGAAAGCGCTACGGTATGACGGATCTGCGCGCCGGCGCGCTGACCCGCAGGACCGGCGGCGAGGAAAAGCCGGTCTACACGCCGGACTTTGTGAAGCTGGCGGAGAGCTACGGGGCAAAGGGCATCCGTGTCACACAGCGGGAAGAGGTGGAAGCCGCATTCGAAGAGGCAAAGAAGAATACGAAGACGCCGACCCTGATCGAATTTCTCATAGATCCGGAGGAGATGGTATATCCCATGATCCAGCCGGGCGGAACCCTGGAGGAAATGATTCTGGACTGCTGATCATGAAAGAGGAGTGAAAACAGAGATGGATAATAATATAAAAAAGAGATGGATTTCGTTATATGTGGAAAACCAGGTTGGTGTGCTGTCGAAGATCTCCGGGCTGTTTTCCGGAAAATCCTATAACCTGGACAGCCTTACGGTGGGTACAACGGAGGATCCCACGGTATCCCGTATGACCATTGCCACTGTCAGCGACGACGAGACCTTTGAGCAGATCAAAAAGCAGCTCAACCGGATGGTGGAAGTGATCAAGGTCATTGATTTTACGGATGTCTTTGTCCGGATGAAGGAGATCCTCTATGTAAAAGTGAAGAAGTGTACCAGGGATGACAAGGCAGAGCTGTTCCAGATCGCAGATACCTTTAAGGCCAGGGTCATCGACTACGGAAAAGACAGCCTTCTTCTGGAGTTCGTCCAGACAGCGACGAAGAACGATGCGGTGGTGAAGCTGCTCAAGGAAGAATTTAAAAATATAGAGGTGGTCCGCGGCGGCAGCGTAGGAATCGAATCCATCAGTATGATGGAGCGATAAAAGTAAGCTGCGCAGCAGCGACAGACAGCTTTGCTGGCTGTTTTTTGCGCATGGACGCTGAGCGGCTGTGAATCGTAAACAGCCTGAGGAAATGAATCGGGAAATAAATCGCAAAAAAAACAGAGCGCACTCTTGAATTTCACATGGTATGGTATTATAATGATTTTTATTACAGAGGAATGGAGGAGATACTGATGGAGAAAAAAAAGATTGACTGGGAGAATCTGGGTTTTGCCTATATGAAGACCGATAAGCGGTATGTTTCTAACTACAAGGACGGGGCATGGGATGCGGGCGCCCTCATCGAGGACGCGGAGATCACCATGAACGAATGTGCCGGTGTCCTGCAGTATGCGCAGACGATCTTTGAGGGGCTGAAGGCCTATACGACAGAGGACGGACGGATCGTAACCTTCCGGCCGGACCTGAACGGGCAGCGTATGATGGATTCCGCGGCCAGGATGGAAATGCCCCAGTTTGAGGCGGACCGCTTTGTGGATGCAGTGACGCAGACGGTAAAGGCAAATGCCGCATACGTACCTCCATACGGCTCCGGGGCAACCCTGTACATCCGTCCTTATATGTTCGGGATCAATCCGGTTATCGGCGTGAAGCCTGCGGATGAGTATCAGTTCCGTGTATTTACGACCCCGGTAGGCCCCTACTTCAAGGGCGGCATCAAGCCGCTGACGATCTGTGTGTCTGACTTTGACCGCGCAGCGCCGCGGGGAACCGGGCATATCAAGGCAGGCTTGAACTATGCCATGAGCCTTCATGCGATCGTGAGCGCGCATGCCAATGGATTTGATGAAAATCTGTATCCGGATTCTGCTACCAGAACAAAGGTGGAGGAGACCGGCGGGGCTAACTTCCTCTTTGTGACAAAGGAGAACAAGATCGTGACGCCCCATTCGAACACCATTCTTCCTTCGATCACCAGACGTTCCCTGATGTATGTGGCGGAGCATTATCTGGGGCTGGAAGTAGAAGAGCGGGATGTATATCTGGATGAGCTGAAGGATTTTGCGGAATGCGGGCTCTGCGGGACTGCGGCAGTCATCTCCCCGGTGGGAAAGATCGTGGATCACGGAAAAGAGATCTGTTTCCCGAGCGGCATGGAGAAGATGGGTGAGACGACCCGGAAGCTGTACGAGACACTGACCGGTATCCAGATGGGACAGATCGAAGCTCCAAAAGGGTGGATTCATGTAATCGAATAATGAACAGGAAAATCATGGGATGCCAGCTTATAAAAGTTGGCATCTTTTTTATAAATCTGTTTACAATAATTTTGCAGAATGCTATGATAGAGCATGGGAAAATAAGATGTGAAGTATCAAGGGAGTATGTTCAATGAAATGGGGAGTGCTTGCCACTGGCCTCATTAGTGTTGTGTTATTATGGTGCATATGGAACTGGAAGCCGTTGGAGGTCCATGCAGAGATTGCATCAGACGATGCGTTTGAGGGAGTAACATGGGAAAAGATCATAGAAGATGACATCGAAGGACCGAAAGGCGTCATTCAGTCGATGTGCGTGACAGAGGACTATATCATTCTGATCGAGAATTATGATGACAGCGCAGAAAAGTCAGACATCATAAAAGCGTATTACAGGAATGATACGGATGTCCATGGGAATCCGGTGGAGAAGTATTCTCTGGCAAAGCGGGTGGTGGAACGAAACTACGAGCATGGAAACGGAATGGCATATAATCCGAACACCGGGGAGATCGCAGTCGCCCTGTATACCCATCTGAGCCCGGAAAACAGAGGGTGCATTTTTCTGATGGATGCGGATACACTTTCTTTCAAGAAAGAGGTCAAGATCGCAGACGACTATAATATCCTGGGGATCGGCTATGATGAGGAACAGGACCGCTATATTATCCAGACCAATGTGGACGGGGGATACAGTTTCAAGATCCTGGACAGCCAGTTCCAGATCATAGAGGATCTGGGGGAGTATGAAGGCTCTTCCAAGGGCAACAATTTTCAGGATCTGTGTGTCAGCGGGGATTATATCATCAATTTCCCTCTGACGCTGGGGCTGGGGATCGGAGATTTCCTGAATGTTTATTCGATTTCGAGGAGAGCTCTTGTATCCTGCCCGCAATTGGATTTTGGGCTGGATGCAGGAACCGTGGACGAGCCGGAGTCGATCTGTGAGCTGGAGCCGGGGGTATTTGCCGCGGTGGTGAATGTGTATAACGGAGACGGAAGCAGAACGTTTTCTATCTATAAAACGATGGTGCCTTATAATTTCCCGGCAGCGCCGGTGGAGGATGAGAAGCAGGAAGAATCTGAACCTGCGGAGGACGTTGGAAAAACAGAAGAAGACGGCCAATCGGAAGAAACAGAACCGGAGGCGCAGGGGGCTGCAAAAAAGGAACAGGAAGAGAAACCTCCTCTGACAGAGCGGTTCAAGAACCTCATGAAGACCACCTATTCGATGAAAACCATTATGAAGACAGCACTGATCATTTTCTTTGCCCTGGATATTGTTCTGGTTCTGTATTTAAAGGTTCTGTCTGTGCGAAGAAAGCGAAGAAGGAAGCTGGAAAAGGCCAGGCGGGAACGTCAGCGGATCCGTCAGGAGATCCGGGCTATGTATGGAGAGCAGCTATGAAGGAAATACAGGCAGGACCAAGATCAGTAACAGTGAGGTTGCTTTGAAAGGACTGCCGTATGAGCCGGATGGTATTTGGCGGAGGGAGGAGCTTTTTGGAGGCATATACGAGTTTTGCAAAGGTGTATGATCAGTTTATGGACAATGTTCCGTATGAAGAATGGGCACAATATCTGCATGGCGTGCTGGAAAGGCACGGGATCCGGGACGGTCTGGTCCTGGAGCTTGGCTGCGGGACAGGCACCATGACGGAGCAGCTTGCAGGGTATGGGTATGATATGATCGGTGTGGACTGCTCGGAGGAAATGCTGGACGCGGCAATGGAGAAGCGGGAGGCATCTGGGCATGATATCCTGTATCTTCTGCAGGACATGCGGGAATTTGAGCTGTACGGCACGGTTCGGGCGGTAGTCAGTGTCTGCGATTCGATCAACTATATTTTGGAGGAAAAGGAGCTGGAGCAGGTATTCCGCCTGGTCAATAATTATCTGGATCCGGGAGGGATCTTTCTCTTTGATTTCAATACGGAGTATAAGTACCGGGAGGTTCTGGGGGACCGTACGATCGCGGAGGACCGGGAGGACTGCAGCTTTATATGGGACAACTATTATTATGAAGAGGAAGGGATCAACGAGTATGAACTGACCCTGTTCATTCGGGCGGGAAAGGACGGCAGTATAACGGAGCATGAAAATGTACGGCCAGGAGAAGAGTTGTTTTGGCGGTTCCGGGAGACCCACCTTCAGAGAGGCTATACGCTGGAAGAGATTCAAACTGCGCTTAAGAATGCAGGGGTGGAATACCTGGGCGCTTATGACGGAGATACAAAGTCTGAGCCTCACGGGCAGAGCGAACGGATCTATGTCGTTGCGCGGGAGCATGGAAAGATGGAAAAGGAATCATAAACCGGGGTATTAAAAATCTGCTTCGCAGATGGCGGGCAAACAATCACTTGCTATGCAAGTGGTTACATATTTGGCAGGAGGATAGAGTATGGATGATTATATTGTAAGGGCTACGGCTGCAGATGCGCAGATCCGCGCGTTTGCGGCGGTGACTACCAATCTGACGGAGGAAGCCAGGTCAAGGCATCAGACCAGTCCGGTGGCAACGGCGGCGCTTGGAAGGCTTTTGACCGGCGGCGTGATGATGGGAAGCATGATGAAAAATCCGGAGGATGTACTGACGCTGCAGATAAAATGTGACGGACCCATCGGAGGGCTGACGGTGACGGCGGATGCCCGGGGACATGTGAAGGGCTATGTGAACCATCCGGAGGTCATGCTGCCGCCGAAAAACGGGAAGCTGGATGTGGGCGGCGCGCTGGGGCAGGGCATTTTAAACGTGATCAAGGACATGGGGCTCAAAGACCCCTATTCCGGGCAGACGATGCTGCAGACCGGAGAGATCGCGGAAGACCTGACCTATTATTTTGCGGCTTCGGAGCAGATCCCTTCGTCGGTGGGACTGGGTGTCCTGATGAACCGGGACAACACAGTACACTGCGCCGGCGGCTTTATCGTACAGGTGATGCCCTTTGTGGAGGAGACTGTGCTGCGCCAGCTGGAGGGAAATATCGCCGGAATGAAGTCGGTGACCGCCATGCTGGACGGAGGGCATTCTCCGGAAGAAATGCTTTCCCAGGTCCTCTCGGGCATGGAGGTGGAGATCACGGATACGATGCCGGCCGTGTTTGACTGCAATTGTTCCAGAGAGCGGATCGAGAAGGCGATCATCAGTATCGGGAAGAAGGAAATTGAGGACATGATCGCAGACGGGAAGCCCATAGAGGTGAAATGTCATTTCTGTAATACAGCATATGAGTTTACGGTGGAGGAGCTGGAAGAGATTCTGGAAAAATGCAAACGGCCGTAAAAAGGTCAGCAGAATGCAAAAAACGGTTAGGGTTCGCGGCCGGCAGTAAGAAGGAGAGAACGGAAACAGGAGGATAATAGAAATGAAACAGGGTTTTGTGAAGGCGGCGGCGGCAACGCCGGAGATCCGTGTTGCCGATACGGCGTATAATCAGGAAAAAATCTGTGAATGCATTCAGGAGGCAGAAAAACTTGGAGCGAAGATTCTGGTATTTCCGGAGCTGTGCATTACCGGATATACCTGCGGCGACCTGTTCACACAGGAGGTACTTTTACGGGATGCAAGGCAGGCTCTGCTGAAGGTTGCGGCATTTACCAGGGAAAAGGATATGCTCGTGTTCGTAGGGGCGCCGCTGTGTGTGGACGGGAAGCTCTATAATGCTGCGGCAGCTCTGAACCGGGGAGAGATCCTGGGATTTACGACGAAGACATTTCTGCCCAATTACGGGGAGTTTTATGAGATGCGCCATTTTACGCCGGGACCGAAGGAGGCCAGACCCATCTGTTTTGAAGGAAAACGGACGCCCTTTGGACCTCAGATCCTGTTCCAGTGCCGGGACATGGAGGAACTGGTGGTATCGGCGGAGATCTGCGAGGATGTGTGGTCGCCGGTTCCGCCCAGCATCGAAGCGGCGCTGGAAGGGGCGACGGTGATCGTGAACTGTTCCGCCAGCGACGAGACTATCGGAAAGGATATTTACCGCAGGGAG
This sequence comes from uncultured Clostridium sp., assembly GCA_964415625.1. Classification (GTDB taxonomy): domain Bacteria; phylum Bacillota; class Clostridia; order Lachnospirales; family Lachnospiraceae; genus Schaedlerella. The sequence continues at coordinate 4,893 of CAYQBE010000140.1, read as the reverse complement.
CTGATCCAGGGACAATCCGCCCGGCTGATCGCGGGATACGTATACGCCAATGCGGGAGAAGGGGAGTCCACCACGGATCTGGTATTCGGCGGACACAACATTATTGCAGAGAACGGTACGGTCCTGAAGGAAGCAAAGCGGTATGAAAATGAGATCATCTGCTCGGAGATCGATATCCATCGGCTGGTCAGCGAGCGGAGGAAGAATACCACCTTCCGGACCCCGGAGGATCGAGTGCTGCTCCGTGTTCCGTTCCATTTGAATGTGGAAGAGACTGTATTGACAAGGAAGTTCCCCCAGCAGCCTTTCGTCCCCCAGGACGAGCAGGTACGGGCGGCGCGCTGTGAGGAGATCCTGAATATCCAGGCTATGGGGCTGAAAAAGCGTCTGGCCCATACCCATGCCAAAACCGCAGTGGTGGGAATCTCCGGAGGGCTGGATTCTACATTGGCGCTTCTTGTGACGGCCAGAGCCTTCGAACTGCTGGGAAGAGAGAAAAAAGAGATCCTGGCGGTGACCATGCCCTGCTTCGGGACCACGGACAGGACATACAACAATGCCTGCCGGATGGCGGTGAAGCTGGGGGTCTCGCTAAAAGAGGTGCCCATCGGGGAAGCGGTGAATGTGCATTTCCGGGATATCGGCCATGACCCGGAGGATCACAGTGTAACCTACGAGAACAGTCAGGCCAGGGAACGGACCCAGGTATTGATGGATCTGGCAAATCAGGACGGCGGCATGGTCATCGGAACCGGGGATATGTCGGAGCTGGCGTTGGGATGGGCGACCTACAACGGAGATCATATGTCCATGTATGGGGTCAACGCGTCCGTGCCGAAGACGCTGGTGCGCCATCTGGTTCAGTACGCGGCGGATACGGCGGAGGATGAAGAGCTGGGAGCCGTGCTCTATGATGTTCTGGATACGCCGGTCAGCCCGGAGCTTCTGCCGCCTAAGGAAGGGAACATTGCGCAGAAGACGGAGGATCTGGTGGGACCCTATGAGCTGCATGACTTCTTCCTGTATTATATGATCCGTTTTGGGTATGAACCGGGGAAGATCTATCGGCTGGCCCTGCAGACCTTTGAAGGGAAGTATGAACCGGCTGTGATCCGGAAATGGCTGGAGACCTTCTGCCGGAGATTTTTCAGCCAGCAGTTCAAGCGGTCCTGCCTGCCGGACGGACCGAAGGTGGGGACGGTAGCGCTTTCCCCCAGAGGGGATTGGAGAATGCCCAGCGATGCCTGTGCGGCAGGGTGGCTGGACGATATCGAAAAGTAAACGGATATTTTTTCACCTTTTTCCAGTTCTGACTTGGAAATTAGAAATATTTAATTGCGCTGTTTCATCGAGTATGCTATAATATCTAAGTCTGCGGGCAGTTGTTAAGTTCCCGAGACCACTGAAAAGCATATCTTGTGAAAATGTGTTTCCGAAAATCAGAGCAAAAAGGTGTGTTTTTCAGTAGTTTCGGACTCTTCTGCCTTGCGGACTGCTGTTTGGAACAGCAATCAAAAACCATAGAAAAGGAGAGTACCATGTATAACAAATATGAAATGGAACTTGCAGGGAGAACCCTGCGGGTAGACGTGAACCGGGTTGCCAAGCAGGCCAACGGCGCGGTTCTGATGCATTATGGAGACACCACGGTGCTGTGTACGGCTACGGCTTCCGAAAAGCCGAGGGACGGGATTGACTTCTTCCCGCTAAGCGTGGAGTATAACGAGCGGATGTATTCCGTAGGCAAGATTCCGGGAGGCTTCAACAAGAGGGAAGGCAAGGCATCGGAGAATGCGGTTCTGACAGACCGTGTCATCGACCGTCCCATGCGTCCCCTGTTCCCGAAGGATTACAGAAATGACGTGACGCTGGAGAACCTGGTCATGTCCGTGGATCCGGACTGCAGCCCGGAGCTGACGGCCATGCTGGGAGCGGCGATCGCGGTTAGCATTTCCGACATTCCTTTTGACGGGCCGATCTCTACCACTCAGGTGGGACTGATCGACGACCAGTTTGTGTTCAATCCCACCGCGGAGCAAAAGGAAGTTTCCAGGATGGCCCTGACCGTAGCGTCTACCAGAGAAAAGGTGATCATGATCGAAGCCGGGGCGGAGGAAGTGCCGGAGGCACAGATGATCGATGCCATCTTTGCGGCACATGAGGTGAACCAGAAGGTGATCGCGTTTATCGATACCATCGTGGCAGAGTGCGGCAAGCCGAAGCATACCTATGAGAGCTGCGCGGTGCCGGAAGAGCTGTTTGCAGCGATCAAGGAGATTGTACCGCCGGCAGAGATGGAAGAGGCGGTATTTACGGATGACAAGCAGACACGGGAAGAGAATATCCGTGTGATCAAAGAAAAGCTGGAGGAAGCATTTGCAGAGAAGGAAGAATGGCTGGAGGTGCTTGGCGAGGCCGTCTATCAGTATCAGAAGAAGACAGTCCGGAAGATGATCTTGAAGGATCACAAGCGTCCCGACGGACGTGCCATTGACCAGATCCGGCCGCTGGCGGCTGAGGTGGATCTGATTCCGAGAGTCCATGGCTCCGCAATGTTTACCAGAGGACAGACCCAGATCTGTACAGTGACGACGCTGGCGCCGTTATCCGAGGCTCAGAGGCTGGACGGGCTGGATGAGACCGAGACCTCCAAGCGCTATATGCATCATTATAATTTCCCGTCCTACTCTGTCGGCGAGACGAAGCCATCCAGAGGACCGGGAAGACGTGAGATCGGACACGGAGCTCTGGCGGAGCGGGCATTGCTCCCGGTACTGCCAAGCGAATCGGAATTCCCCTATGCGATCCGCACGGTATCCGAGACCTTCGAATCCAACGGTTCCACATCTCAGGCCAGCGTGTGTGCTTCCAGTATGTCCCTGATGACGGCAGGTGTGCCGATCAAGGCGGCGGTTGCGGGAATTTCCGCGGGACTGGTGACAGGAGATACGGATGATGACTACCTGGTTCTGACGGATATCCAGGGACTGGAAGATTTCTTCGGGGATATGGACTTTAAGGTGGCTGGTACCCACAAGGGAATCACGGCGATCCAGATGGATATCAAGATCCATGGACTGACCCGGCCTATCATTGAGGAAGCGATCGCGGCTACCAAGAAGGCAAGAACCTATATTCTGGACGAAGTGATGAATAAGGCCATTGCGGAGCCAAGGCCGGAGGTAGGCCCCTACGCGCCGAAGATCATCCAGCTGCAGATCGATCCCCAGAAGATCGGGGATGTGGTGGGACAGAGAGGAAAGACCATCAATGCCATTATTGAAGAGACCGGCGTAAAGATCGATATTGAGGACGACGGATCCGTATCCATCTGCGGAACTGAGCAGGAAGGGATGGACAAGGCTGCAAAACTGATCACCACGATCGTGACAGAGTTTGAAGCCGGCCAGGTATTTGAAGGAAAGGTTGTCAGCATCAAGGATTTCGGAGTATTCCTGGAATTTGCTCCCGGCAAGGAAGGGATGGTTCATATCTCCAAGATTGCAAAGCACCGTGTGAACAAGGTGGAAGATGTTCTGAAAATGGGAGATGTGGTAAAAGCTGTCTGCCTTGGAAAGGACAAGATGGGAAGATTCAGCTTCAGTATGCGTGATGTAGCTGAATAAAGAGAAATATAAAGATAAGGAAAAGAGGAAGGACTGCCATTATTTGGCAGTTTTTCTTTTGGAATCTGCGCTGGGGAATAAAAATACAGAAAACCTGCCACCGACAGCTTTTCTGCATACGGTGGTATAAAAATCCCGCAGCATACATGCTGCGGGAGATGATACATTGTTCATATGAAATTCGATTGTTTGACCCCTTTACCAGTCCGTATAGACGTCAATGGTACCGCTGGCACATCCGCAGTCATATACTTTACCGGTGCCGAGAGAAGTCTCTACTACGCTTCCCCAGGGAAGATCGCTGCTTGCTACACAGATAAATCCATCAGCATCCCGAATGGTCCCATCCGGTGCAACATGGCGTCCCGGAATATTCAGACCGCCTCCGGGAAGAACCTTTTGGGAATAATAGGTCTCCCGGTGTCCATTGTAATACACGACACCCTTTGACGGGGTCAATGCACCGCCGCTGTCACTTGGAATATATGCGGTATCCTGTGAATCCTGTGAAAAACTATCAGAATCGCTGTTCTCGTCTTTCTGTACATTGTCGTCGCTGCCAGTGGTGGGTGAATCTGTCTGAGTTCCATTTTCTGAAGGAGTGGCAATAACCGGCTTCTGTGCCTCAGCCGCTTTTTTCGCTTCAGCCGCCCTTCTGGCGGCCTCCTCTGCTGCCCGTGCACGTTCTGCCCGAAGTACCTGAAGCTTTTGATTAAATGTAGCTAAATCTGTAGAAGTCTCTGCCGCCTTCTGATTCAAAGCATCCTGCTGGCTCTTTAACTGAGCCTGCAGATCGGTCAGAGAATTTTGCTTCGCTGTCAGGTCAGCTTCCTGTTGTTCGATTCCCTCCTGAATACTCTGCAGGTTTTCAAGCTTTTCGCGATCATAACTGCTGATGTTCTGTATAAATTCTGCCCGGTTCAGAAAATCAGACATATTCTCTGCAGAAAACAATAACTCCAGAAGATTATTATTGCCGTTTTCATACATATACTTGATACGTGTCTTCATGTCTTCGTACTGCCTCATCTCATTTTCACGGGATATCGCCAGAGAATCCTGAATACGAAACATTTCATTATTGGCCTCTTCAATCGCAGCCTCTGTAGAAGCAATCTCGTCACTGATACGTACTAAATCTTGATTGATATCATTCAGTTGATTCTGAAGATCACTTGTTTTGCTTTCCAGACTTTCAATCTCATCTGCATATACAGGAACTGACATCAACAGCATGGCAGATGCAAGGAGAAAGGCCGGTATGGCT
>CAYQBE010000139.1:0-12806 GCA_964415625.1 uncultured Clostridium sp. | reverse complement strand
CATCAGGTCTTGATGACCGATATCGAAATTCCCCTGGCCGTGAGAAGGACGGTATCGTTCTCCCGCGCGGTGTATGAGGGATCGGCTCAGGTGGAACAGGCGAAAGGAGTTCTGATCCGGAATCTGGAAGAAGCCCTCGAAGTCATGGCAGCAGGCAATATCGCGGTGATCGTGGACGAACAGGCGAAGATCCGGGAGGAATACAGGCCGGACATTCTGATTGACAGCATCATGGCGAAAAAAAACCTGGGCACCCACATGGAGGATGCGCCGGTTGTGATCGGCATCGGCCCCGGCTTTACGGCGGGGCTGGACTGCCATTACGTGATCGAGACCCAGCGTGGGCCGTCTCTCGGACAGGTGATCCGGGAGGGCAGCGCCATTCCCAATACAGGGATTCCAGGAGAGATCGCAGGCTACACCATCGAACGGCTGATCAAGGCATCAGCCACCGGAGCCATAGAACCTCAGGTTCGGATCGGCGACCTGGTGAAGAAAGGGCAGCTGGTGGCCGTGACCGGCGGCGTTCCGGTCTATGCGCAGATGTCCGGCATTGTCCGGGGGATGCTCCAGGAAGGCGTGCAGGTGGAAAAAGGGCTCAAGATCGGAGATATCGATGCCCGGGAGAAGAAGGAATACTGCGTTACCATATCTGACAAGGCAAGAAAAATAGGGAGAGGCGCCATGGAGGCAGCCTTTGGGAAAGACTGAGATCCTGTATGAAAAAATTCCAGCTGTGCGGTTGGATGATCTGAAGATCATCCAACCTGCGCATCCAGTTGGAAAACATTCAAAAAAGAAGGTGAGATTTGAAAATGTATACATTTGTAGTGAATGGGAAAACGGTGAAAACGGATAAAAAGCAGTCCCTGCTCCGGTTCCTCCGGGATGAGCTGCATCTGACCTCCGTCAAGGACGGCTGCAGCCAGGGGGCATGCGGCGCCTGTACCGTGATCATAGACGGCGTGACCTGTAAAGCCTGTGTTCCCACAACGGATCGGCTGGAGGGCAAACATGTCCTGACGGTCGAGGGCTTGAGCGAATGGGAATCCGAGGTATTTACCTATGCGTACGGGGAAGCGGGGGCGGTACAGTGCGGCTTCTGCATCCCGGGCATGGTGATGTGTACGAAGGCGCTGCTGGACGTGAATCCGGATCCCACCGAGGATGAGATCAAATACGCCCTGCGCAACAATTACTGCCGCTGTACCGGATATGTGAAGATCATCGCCGCGGTGAAGCTCTCCGCAAAGATCCTGCGGGAAGGCCGGATCCCGGAAAAGAGCGCGGACGACTGGAAGGTCGGCTCACGCGTACACCGTCTGGATGTGGAAGAAAAGGTGCTCGGCTACGGCAAGTACCCGGATGATTTCTATAAGGAAAATATGCTTTGCGGCTCGGCGCTTCGGAGCAAATATCCAAGAGCCAGGGTGCTCTCCATCGACACCTCCAAAGCGAAAGCGCTGCCCGGTGTGGCGGCGGTCCTGACTGCCAAGGACATTCCGGGAGAAAATAAGATCGGCCATCTCAAGCATGACCAGTACACCCTGATCCCGGTGGGCGGGCTGACCCATTATCTGGGAGACGCCGTGGCGCTGGTGGCTGCGGAGGACATGGAGACCGTGGAAAAGGCGAAAAAGCTGATCAAGGTGGAGTACGAAGTCCTCCCCGCGGTACATAGCATTGAGGAAGCGGCCGCTGCGGACGCCCCAAGAGTCTATGACGAGGAAGAGTCCAATGTGCAGGCTTATAAGCATGTGAGCCGGGGAAATGCGACCGAAGCGATCCAGAACGCGAAGCATGTCATTACCCAGCACTTCGAGACGCCCTGGACGGAGCATGCGTTCTTAGAGCCGGAGTGTGCGGTGGCTTATATCGACGAGGACGGCGACGTGATGGTTATTTCCACGGACCAGGATGCCTACTGTACCTACCGGGAATGCAGCCTGATGCTGGGAACCGATAAGGTGAAGGCGGAAAACGCGCTGGTAGGCGGCGGCTTCGGCGGCAAGGAGGACATGACGGTGCAGCATCACGCGGCGCTGCTGGCCTACCATACCAGACGGCCTGTGAAGGTTCGGCTGACCCGGGCGGAATCCCTGCTGATCCATCCAAAGCGGCATCATTTTGTGATGGACTTTACCATGGGCTGCGATGAGAACGGAAAGATCCTGGGCGTGAAGGCAAAGGTGGCATCGGACACGGGAGCATTCGCTTCCCTCGGAGGCCCGGTGCTGGAGCGTGCCTGCACCCATGCGGCGGGGCCCTATGCCTATGAGAACTTTGAGATCGAAGGAACCGCTTACTATACAAATAACCCGCCGGCAGGAGCCTTCCGCGGGTTCGGCGTGACCCAGACCTGTTTCGCCACGGAGACCCTGTTAAATATGATGGCAGACGAGATCGGGATCACCCCATGGGAGATCCGCTACCGCAATGCCATCCGTCCGGGAGGCGTACTGCCCAACGGACAGATCGTGGACGAATCCACCGGGCTGGTGGAGACGCTGGAAGCCGTGAAGGAGCAGTATGACAGCGCGAGGGCAGCCGGAAAGCCGGTAGGTCTGGCCTGCGCCATGAAGAATGCCGGCGTCGGCGTCGGGATCCCGGATACGGGGCGCGTCAAGCTGATCATCGAGGACGACCACAAGCTGCATATCTATGCGGGGGCTTCCTGTATCGGACAGGGCCTGGGAACGGTGCTGGTGCAGATGGTAGTCAGCAGCACGGACCTGAAACGCGGGGACATTGTCTACGAGAGAAGCAACACCTGGATCGCGCCGGATTCCGGAACTACCTCCGGTTCCAGGCAGACATTGATCACCGGAGAGGCATGTATGCGTGCCTGCCGGAAATTCATGGAAGCAAAAACGGACGGGAAAACGCTGGCAGACATGGTGGGGCAGGAGTTCTACGGGGAATATCTGGCAAAAACAGATCCTCTTGGAGCAGATGTGCCCAACCCGGTATCCCATGTGGCTTACGGATATGCGACCCAGATGTGCATCCTGGATCCCAAAACCAGGAAGGTCGAGAAGATGGTAGCGGCCCACGACGTAGGAAAGGCCGTGAACCCGCTGTCCTGCGAGGGACAGATCGAGGGCGGCGTGGTCATGTCCATGGGATTCGCCCTGCGGGAAAAATATCCTATTGACGAGAACTGCAAACCAATCGAGAAATTCGGCGCGCTGGGGCTGTTCCGCGCCCATGAGATTCCGGAGATCGAAGCAATCGTGATCGACAAGCCGGGACTGGATGTGGCCTATGGAGCGATCGGCATCGGAGAGATTACCAGTATTCCGACGGCACCGGCGATCACGGACGCATACTATCGGCTGGACGGAGAACGCAGATATAGCCTGCCCATCTCCGGCACGCCATATAATAAGTAGGAGGGATGAGCATGGCAGTAAAAAAGAAATTCCCCTATCGCGCGGCAGTGGTGGCGTGCAACGGGGTCTGCGCCGCAAGCGCCGTATCAAAATGTAAGTATGGCTGTGTGGGCTGCGGAAACTGCGCGGCGGTCTGTAAGTTCGGCGCCATTTCACTAAATGAAAACGGCGTGGCAGTGGTGGATGAGGAAAAGTGCATTGCATGCGGCATGTGTGTGCGTGCCTGCCCGCAGGAGATCATCCATCTCCATGAATGCGCCAATTATATTGTCGTGAGATGTGCCAATGAAGACAAAGGAAAGGAAGCAAGAGAAGCCTGCCCCGTAAGCTGTATCGGCTGCGGGATCTGCGAAAAGACCTGTACGGCGGAAGCCATCCGGGTAGTTGACAGCCATGCGGTGATCGATGAATCGCTGTGTCTGAGCTGCGGCATGTGCGCAGTGAAATGCCCGCGTCACGCGATCGCAGATCTGCGGGGCGTCCTGACGGAAGGATAAAGAGATCAGAGAGGCTTGCTTACTCCTGAGACAAAATGCGAGCCCTGCCAAACCAGCAACAATGTTTGGCAGGGCTCTTATTCTATGGGATGCGCACTGCGGCGTACAAGGCAGATGTCGCGACGCAACCGCCGCAGGCGCGAGTTTCGCAAGCGAAACTCTTTTTGACCCAATCATGCGCTGATCTCGCTGAGATACCGGTAGATCGTCGCGTTGGAGCAGGAGAACTTCCTGGCTACAAAGGAAACCGCTCCTTTGAGCTGGAACAGTCCCTGCTCATTGAGCTGCTCTACGATCTCCCTGCGCTCAAACTGGTTCAGCCGATCCACCGGCGTCTCTAAGGAGGCCGTGGCGTCGTCAAAGATCTTCTGCATCAGCGCAGGAATATCCATGGAAAAATTCTCCGTGATCGGCGCGGCAGCTTTTTCCGGCGGAGCAGGCTTTTCTTCCGCCTTCTGCATCAGCGGCTGGGTGTACGCCGTATGCTGTTCCAGATAGGATTCCGGATGTATGACGGAAAGCAGCTTTTCGGCCAGTTCTTTATAACGCCAGTCATCGAAATTGATGCATAAAAGCCCTATGGGGCGGCCCTCATCATCCCGGATGAACATCGTGGAGGAGCGGAGGATATGCCCGTTGGGGGCGAGTCCTCTGTAGTTGCTCAAAAAATCGTCAGTCTCATATGCCCTGGAGGAAAGCATGCGGAGCGCGGCATCAGTCAGGGGGCCTCCGGCTTTCCGGCCGCTGATATGTCCGTTTGCGATCGCGGCGATGGCAAAATCTTTGGAACTCAGGTCATGCAGAACCACTTCATAATCCGGGCCAAGCGCTTTCCCAAGAAATTCAACCAGTACGGTATAATGCTGAAGGATGTCAGAATTCATAAGCGTTCCCCATTTCTATACAGATTTCTATTATTTCTATTATTACATGTTATCTTCCTAAATTCAATAAAAAAATCAACGTACAAAAAAATTTTTGTTAGGTAAATGGGATATAACTTGACATAGGACAGAATAGGTGATAAAATATTTTTATCACGAGAAAAGAAATTTGTAGAAGGAGATATGACTATGAAGACCATTTTGAACACAGACAATGCACCAAAAGCAATCGGACCGTATTCTCAGGGAATCAATACAGGGAATCTGATGTTCCTTTCCGGACAGCTTCCAATCCTTCCGTCCGAGGGCAAGATCGTAGCGCAGGATATCGAAGGCCAGACAAAGCAGTCCCTGGAGAATGTGAAGTCCATTCTGGCATCCGCGGGCTGCACCATGGACAATGTGGTGAAGACCACTGTATTCTTGAAAAATATCGCAGACTTCGGAAAGATGAACGAAGTATACAAGGGATTTTTCAGTGAGGGGAACTATCCGGCAAGATCTGCGTTCCAGGTGGCTGCGCTTCCGCAGGACGCACTGGTAGAGATCGAAGTCGTTGCATTAAAGGATTGATGGGCCTGCCGTCTTGAGCAGCCGTGCAGTTGGAAAAATTTAGTACCGGATATCGGGCGGAGCAGGCCAAACAGGCGCTCCGCCATTTTGGAATTAAACATTTCTACACAATGTGCGGCATTTGCCGCTGGGAGCGCAGTGCCGCATCAGATACAGAAGGATAAGAGGCGAGGAATGAAAGACCAATATCAGAGAGTTGTTGATTATATCAGAATCTCCGTGACGGACCGGTGCAATTACCGGTGCCAGTACTGTATGCCCCGGGAGGGCGTGGAGCCGATGCCCCACAGTGAGGTCATGACCTATGACGAGATCCTCCGTGTCGTAAAGGCGGCGGCCGGAGCGGGGATCACAAAGGTGAAGATCACCGGAGGGGAGCCCCTGGTGCGAAAAGGGGTCTGCGGGCTGATCCAGAATATCCGAAGGGTGGCCGGGATCGAGTCTGTGACGATCACCACCAACGGGGCGCTTTTGTGCAGATTTTTACCGGAGCTGGCAGCGGCAGGGGTCTCCGGGATCAATGTCGGCCTGGACACCCTGGACAAGGACAAATTCCACCGGCTGACCCGTCGGGGAGAATTTTCTGAGGTCTGGGAGGGCATCCGTCAGACGATCCTGGCGGGAATCCCGGTGAAGGTGAACTGTGTTCCCATGGTGGGGATCAATGAGGATGAGCTTGTAGATATGGCGGCGCTGGCGTGGAAATACCCGATTACAGTCCGCTTTATCGAAATGATGCCGATCGGCCTGGGGACAGGCTATACGGCAGTAACTCAGGATGAGATCAAAAAATTGCTGGAAGCACAGTTCGGTTATATGGAGCTGGTGAAGGAACCTGTGGGAAATGGACCCGCAGTCTATTATCAGCTTCCGGAATTTCGCGGAAAGATCGGGTTTATCAGCGCACTGAGCCGGAAGTTCTGCCGCTCCTGCAACCGGATCCGGGTCAAGGCGGATGGGACATTGAAGCTGTGCCTGAACTATGAAGGACATATCAACCTGAAGCAGGAGATGCGAAACGGGATTGACGACAAGGAGCTTGGGCAGCTTCTGCAGGACTGCATTTACATGAAGCCCAGATGCCATGATTTTCCGAGCAGGGCATGGCCCACTGCGGAAAACGGCATGTCCGGGATCTTCGGGAAGGCGGATTCGCCTGAGACACGGGTAAAGGGGATCCTGCAGGAAACACATTATATGGCACAGATCGGCGGCTGACATGGCGGGGAACTGCGGGTCCATGGCTCGCCGCGGAGAAAGGAATAAAAAATGAGTGATAAGATCGTATTTTGTAAAGGCGGCGGATGTACGGCGAAGCTGGGGGCCGGGGTACTGAGCCATGTATTGGAGCGTCTCCCGAAGGGACCACGGGATAAAAATCTGCTGATCGGATATGACAGCAGGGACGACGCGGCTGTTTACCAGATTTCGGAGGATACGGCCATCGTGCAGACATTGGATTTTTTCCCGCCCATGGTGGAGGATCCTTATCTGTTCGGTAAGATTGCGGCCACCAATGCGCTCAGCGATGTATATGCCATGGGCGGAGATGTCCGGACTGCGCTGAACATCGTCTGCTTTCCGGAGGATATGGACTTAAATATCCTGGGAGAGATCATGCGGGGCGGCTCCGAGAAGGTGCTGGAGGCAGGCGGGATCCTGGCGGGCGGTCATTCCATTGCGGATGACAGCGTGAAATACGGCTTATCCGTGACCGGTGTGGTCCATCCGCAGAAGATGTACCCCAACAACCAGGGGAGGCCCGGTGATGTGTTGATCCTGACGAAAAAGCTGGGCGTAGGGATCATCTGTACGGCCAACCGGATCCAGGAAGCGTCCGAGGCCGCCATGAATGAGGCAGTCGGCTCCATGACCACGCTGAACAGGCGTGCGTCCGAAATCAGCAGGAAATATGAGATCCATGCCTGTACGGATGTGACCGGCTTCGGATTTCTCGGGCATTTGCACGAAATGATGGACGGCAGGCATTCCTGCCAGATCTATGCCGAACAAGTGCCGGTGATGGCGGAGGCTCCCCACTATGCGGAGGAATTTTACCTGACTGCGGCGGCTCAGAAAAACAGGAACCACCTGGCAGAGCATGTGCGTTTCGAACACATTTCCTTTGCTATGGAGGAAGTGCTCTTTGACCCCCAGACCTCCGGCGGCCTTTTGATCGCAGTGCGCCCGGACCAGGCGGAAGAGCTGCTGGCAGAACTCCGGGAGGAAGGGCTTCCGGCAGGGATTGTGGGAGAGATCATAGAAAAAAAAGAAACTGAGATTTATGTGATATGAAGCTAAAACAACTTGAAGTATTTGTAGCGGTGGCGGATCATAAAAGCTTTTCCAGGGCAGCGGAGGCGCTGTATCTGACACAGCCCACGGTCAGCGTATACATTTCCAGTCTGGAAAAGGAACTGAACGCGAAGCTGTTTGTCAGGAATACAAAGGAGATCTGCATGACGGAGCTGGGTACGCAGCTGTACCAGTATGCCCGGGAAATGTTGATCCTGCAGAATCAGATCACGGAATTATTCGCGCCGGATTCCCGGAAGGCAAAGCCACGTCTGGTGGTCGCGGCGTCTACGGTTCCGTCCCGGTATCTGCTGCCGGACATCCTGGCCAGATACAAGGAAAAGTATCCCAACGGCCAGGTGGAACTGCGGGAGTCGGACAGCGCCAGGGTGATCGCGGATGTAGCCAGCCATGTGGTGGATGTGGGCTTTACGGGGACGGTCATGGAAAATAAATCCTGCAGGTATCTTCCCTTTTACGAGGATGAGCTGGTGGTGATCATGCCCAATACGGAGCGGTACCGCGCCATCCTGGAACGGGAGCGGGATCTGGACTGGATCCGTCAGGAACCGCTGCTGATGCGCAAGGAAGGCTCCGGCACCAGAAAAGAGGCGGAGAAGCAGCTCAGGCTCTCCGGCCTTGACGTGGCAAAGCTCCATGTGGCGGCCAGCGTGGAGAGCACGGAAACGATCAAACGGTCCGTGAAAAACGGGATCGGCATCACGATCATTTCCAGCCTGGCGGTGCGGGAGGAGATCGCGGCGGGAACGGTTCTGACATTTCCGATGGGGAAAAACAAGAGCACGAGAAAATTGTATCTGGTATACAATAACAGCCACGCCCTGTCCAGGCAGGCGGAAAAGCTGGTGAAGGTGGTGCAGGAACTGTATCCGGAATGTGGGGCGCTGTGATGGGAGAGCGGCTTGTTATGGGTTGTTATGGGGACGAAGACTGCGGTCAGCATGACACCATATGCAAAAAGGCGCTTCACGGTATGCGCAGAATCTGATACAGCCTGGAATCCGGGTTAAGTATCAGAGGGAAGCAGCCGATATATGTTTATAACCGTGTGTTATACGATCATGAGGGAACTCCCGGAGGGGCCTCACAGGGATGTGGACGGCGGAATTTCCGGGAGGGCTTGATAAGAGAGGAGAGGTGCCCTATGGATATTCCTGCATTGTCAACGATGATGTCAATGGAAAGGCTGAGCACCAATATCAGCTTTGCCATGATGTCTAAGGTTCTTGATACGGCGGAGGCCACCAGTGAGGCAATGATGCAGATGATGGATGTTGCCGCGGTTACGCCGGGACTTGGAGAAAATATTGATATTATGGTGTAGGGAAGAAACAGCCGTGAGATAATCTGCAGCGGAGGCTGCGCAGAGGATCTCATGGCTGTTTTTTTCCACCTGTACGGCTGCATTAGCAGGCGCAAGAGTGCAATAGCACGGATTTTGCGAATGGATGCGAAGGTTGGATGATCTTTAGGTCATCCAACCGTACAGGTGGAAACGTTTTGAAGAATGAGAAAGAGCGAGGAAGAGAAGAATGGCAAAAGGAAAGAAAACCGTATATTTCTGTCAGAACTGCGGGCATGAGGAGACGAAGTGGCTGGGGCAGTGCCCGGCCTGTAAGGAGTGGAATACATTTGCTGAGGAAATGATCACCACGGCAAAGACCGCTGCCGTAAAGACACGGAAAGAGGCACAGATCCTCGCCCTGTCAGAGGTCCGGACGGACGACCAGGCCAGGATTGAGACGGGACTGGACGAGCTGGACCGGGTACTGGGCGGGGGGATCGTGCCCGGTTCCCTGGTCCTGGTAGGGGGCGACCCGGGAATCGGAAAATCCACCCTCCTTCTGCAGGTGTGTCAGCGGCTTTCGGCCGAGAAGCAGGTTCTGTATGTATCCGGGGAGGAATCCCTGGCTCAGATCAAGCTGCGGGCAAACCGCATGGGGACGTTCAGCGATCACTTGAAGCTCCTGTGCGAGACCAACCTGGACACCATCCGGAGCATCATCGAGAGCCGCCGTCCGGATCTGGTCATCATCGATTCCATTCAGACCATGTACAACGAGGAGGTGTCCTCTGCTCCCGGCAGCGTATCCCAGGTCCGGGAATCTACCAACGTGCTCATGCAGCTGGCGAAAGGGCTTGGGGTGACTATTTTCATCGTAGGCCATGTGACCAAGGAAGGCACGGTAGCAGGCCCCCGGGTTTTGGAGCATATGGTGGACACGGTGCTTTATTTTGAGGGAGACCGCCACGCCTCCTACCGAATCCTGCGGGGGGTGAAGAACCGTTTCGGCTCCACCAATGAGATCGGGGTATTCGAGATGCGCCAGAACGGGCTTGTAGAAGTGGAAAATCCGTCGGAATACATGCTCAGCGGTCGTCCCGAGAACGCCTCCGGTTCCGTGGTCGCCTGCTCCATGGAGGGAACCCGCCCGCTCCTGATCGAGATCCAGGCGCTGGTCTGCCAGACCAATTTTGGGATGCCCAGAAGGACCGCCACCGGAACCGACTACAACCGGGTCAACCTGCTCATGGCAGTCCTGGAAAAACGGATCGGCCTGCATATGTCCAACTGCGACGCCTACGTCAATATCGCCGGCGGGATCCGCATGAACGAGCCGGCCATCGACCTGGGGATTGTGATGGCCCTCGTTTCCAGCTATAAGAACCGGCCCATTGATGAAAAGCTGCTGGTGTTCGGGGAGGTAGGCCTAAGCGGCGAGGTCCGTGCCGTGAACATGCCGGAGCAGCGCGTGGCGGAAGCAAGGAAGCTGGGCTTTGAGACCTGCATCATTCCGGAAGTGTCCATGCATATGGTGAAGGATATTAAAGGGATCAAGGTGATCGGGGTGAAAAATGTGAGCGACGCGATGAATCTGATCTGAGAGGTGTGCATATGAAAAAGACGATACATAGGATCCGGATTTTCAATAACGTGATTTCCTTTGCATGCATCATTCTTATCCTATTATTTGGGATTTATAACAATGTGTACCAGGTCGTTGTATGGAGCTATGGCATCCTTATTTTAGTAAATATTGCGAATATCCTGGTCTTGATGGTTGCGAAAAAAAGGAAATTGGTGGCTGGAAAAAACGGTGAGATCATAGGGCTTGTGATCATAGAAGTCATATTTTTATTCGGGCTGTTGAGATATTTTGTGTTAAATGGGGGGCTTCCTAAAAGCAATTATGAGGGGTGTAACGATATTTCATGTTTCGGTTTACAAAAGACGGGATTGAAATCTTGATATCAAAAAAATTGAGATCAAGTTGAGGCAGCGGTAGGAAACTTCTCAAAGTATTTCATTTTTCTTGTATTTAATTTGACATTGTGGCATAATAAAAGTAAGAAATTCTTACAGGAAAGGAGCATATATAAATGAGTACACAAATATTAACCGTTTCTTCGAAAGGCCAGATTTCTCTGCCGGTCAGCATCCGAAAACTTTTGTCGATTGATACTGGTGATAAACTGGTGGCATATACTTCCGGAGATGTTATTATGCTCAAAACTTTAAAACTTCCATCTGCCGAAGAATTCGAAGCCTCATTGGATGAAGCTCAAAAATGGGCACTGTCTGTTGGATATACTGAAAATGATGTTGATGATATTATCAAATCAGCTAGAAAGAAGAAACGAGTATGAGAATTGTGATAGACACGAATGTACTGATTTCCGGCGTGTTTTTTGGGGGATTTCCAAGAAAAATTCTTAGTGCTGTTGTTGGACAGAAGATATTTGCCTGTGCCACGACAGAAATTATTATCGAATATGAAGAAATTGTGCAGGAAATGATTAGTAGAAAGCAAGGACATATCAATAGGTCAATTTTAAGTCCGCTGATTAAAGCTATGAAAATTATCGAACCTGTTACTCATATTAAAGTATGCCGTGACCCTGACGATAATAAATTTTTGGAATGTGCAAAGGATTCTCATGCGTTATATGTTGTTAGCGGTGATAAAGATCTTCTCATAATAGAGCAATATGAAAATGTTCAAATTGTGACTGCAAAAGAATTCTGTGAAAAATTTTTGTTGGACTAAATAACGCAAAGGGGCTGTCGGAAAATGCAATTTCTGTACAATATCTTACTGTGATATCCATTCAGTTACAGTGTATATTGTAGAAAGTCATTCATTTTCCGACAGCCTCTTTGTAGCTATTCGGAGAATCGTCAATAGATTTTTGCAAATTACGGACAAAAGTCGGCAAGTCGCGGACAATCCCCCATTTCTATTCTGAAATATGCTATCCTGTATGCAGTGTACGGGCAATCCCCCTTATATCCCCTTCCCTCATGCCGGTACACTGCAGCCTGCGGGAAAGACAGAATAGAAAAGAGGTTATGAATGGATAAAGAAAAAATAATCCTGGAAAGTATCAAGCTTGCGGCGGCAAACCTGCAGCTGAACGGAGTTTCTCCAAAGGAGGTGATCATACACAGTATCCGGTATCTGATGGAGCTTTATCAGCCGGAGCAGGGAGAGGCACCACAGGATCAGGAAGGAGGGAGGCAGAGACAGGCCATACTCGCAAAGGCTATTCTTTTAACAGAAGCGTATATTGAATTGGGATTCCCCTATGAGAGCAACCGGGCGCTTTTTGAACAGATCTTCCATACGGCGGGACTGACGGAGGACGAGATCCGCTCCTTTCAGCGGCGCTGCGCCGAGAAGCTGAGATTGAACAAATCAAAGATCGGCTCCGTACTTGGACGATGGAATCCAAGAGACCATTCCGACACAAAGAAACATGTCATTGAAGACATTATGGAAAAAATCAAGAACCACGAGCAGGGAGAATATTTTTACTATTCCCGGTGGAAATATCCCCGGCAGGAGGACATCTACCAGCTGGTAATAGAACCGGAGGGCAGCTATCTCTGCCATGTGAACCGGCAGAAATATTATGAGTTTGAAGATATGGGGTGATGAGAGTGCAGAAATATAAAGCGGCAATTGTAGATGACAGCCAGGAATACAGGGCAACCGTGCAGGAGGCTTTGCAGTCCGTTGCCGGAAAAGCCGGAAAAGAAATCGAGTGTACGCAGTTTTCCAGAGCAGAGACACTGATTTATGAGCTGGACGACGGGGACGCGTATTTTGACATCTACGTTCTGGATATCCAGATGCCCGGGA
>CAYQBE010000138.1:0-13084 GCA_964415625.1 uncultured Clostridium sp. | reverse complement strand
TCATGTCTTTCACCTCTCTATTTTCAAAATATTCATTATACTCTCCAAAACAACGTTGATATTGTATCATACCGTACAGACTTTTGCAAGAGATTTTCCGCGATTCTCATGTGATTTTCAAATGTTTTTTTGAAAAATGTGCTCCGATTCAGAGCCGCGTTAAAATCCTCAGATAAATTTCTGCCGGATGACCATTTTGGTCAGGTCGCTGTTGCTCTTTGTCCGTGAGAACATGTTCAGAAGGTTGTCCACTGCTTCATCGGACTTCATGCTGTTCAAAGCCTTCCGGATGATGTAGACTGCATCCTGCTCTTCCTTGTTCAGGAGCAGGTCTTCCCTTCTCGTACCGGATTTTGGAATATCAATGGCCGGGAATACCCGCCGCTCCTGCAGCTTCCGGTCCAGAACCAGTTCCATATTGCCGGTGCCCTTGAATTCCTCGTACACCACGTCATCCATCTTGCTTCCGGTATCCACAAGGGCTGTCGCGAGGATCGTCAGGCTTCCGCCCTCCCGCATATTTCTGGCCGCGCCGAAGATACGCTTGGGCATGTGCAGAGCCGTGGGGTCAAGACCTCCGGATAAGGTCCTTCCGGACGGGGGCACGATCACATTGTAGGCACGGGCCAGACGGGTGATACTGTCCAGAAGGATCATAACGTCCTTGCCGTGCTCTACCAGACGCTTCGCCCGCTCGATGACCATCTCAGATACCCGCTTATGATGCTCCGGAAGCTCGTCAAATGTGGAGTACACTACTTCCACATTGGGGCCCGCGATGGCCTCCCGGATATCCGTCACTTCCTCCGGACGTTCATCGATCAGCAGGATCAGAAGATGGATATTGGGATCCGACTTTTTGACAGAAAGCGCGATCTCCTTTAACAGGGTCGTCTTACCTGCTTTCGGCGGGGATACGATCATGCCACGCTGCCCTTTTCCGATGGGGGACAGCAGGTCTACGATCCGCATGGCCGTGGTGCAGCCCGGCGTCTCCATCCGCAGACGCTGGTTCGGAAAGATGGGAGTCAGGTCTTCAAAATTGCGGCGCTTCTGCGCATCAGCCGGACGCATGCCGTTGATCGCCGATACATAGAGCAGGGCGCTGAACTTCTCACCCTGGGTCTTGATCCGGGTATTTCCCATCAGGATATCTCCCGTCTTGAGGCCGAACCGCCTGATCTGGGACGGGGAAACATATACGTCATTTTCACCGGGAAGATAGTTGTCGCTCCGGATAAAGCCGAAGCCGTCCGGCAGCACTTCCAGGATCCCGCTGGCAGTCTTGCCGCTGTCAAGCTGCTCGATATCCGTAGACTCCTTCTTTTCCTTCATCTCTTCCCTTACTTCTTCTTTTGCTTCCTCCTGAGCCGCTTCCTGATTGTCCTTCTCGTCCTGTGCAAGCATCGCGTCGATCAGGTCGCTCTTCTTCATGGTGGAGACCCCTTTCATACTCCTTGCTTTCGCAAGCTCCTTCAACGTAGCAAGAGGCAGTGATTCATACTTCTCTCTCGTCATAAAATTACCTTTCCTTTCTATACTGCTTCATTATTCGGTTGGTGTCTATGGATTTATTTATGGGTCAGATGGCGGAACTGCTGTTGGATACGGTCATGTCTGTTCGGGTAAAAATCAAGAAGTAAAATGACGGTACGTGCAGCTCCTTCTATCTCCTCAAGAATCTTAGTCTGAATTGACTCAAATGAACTAAAACCTGTTTGTATTATACACGAACTTTCAGAAAAAGCAAACCTTTTTTTCAAAAAACTGGTAAAATGACGATAAAAAATTTGGCAAATGTATTTTTCCTATTTCCGGATTCGTCTTGCGCAGTCACTTTAAGCATGATATGATTAGTTACAGGCCGCTGGTAAACCGGCGTTCTGTAACATAAGATTGCTTTCATTATGAAAAATTTTTATCAGGACCGGAAAGGAATGGTTGGATTTATGACAGATTCTCATCAGAAGCAGGTCCGCTGGGGAGAAAAGCGTTACCACTCCATGGATTATGATTTAAAGCAGACCTATGGGGAAAAGGTTTATAAGATCACATTGAACGGAGGTATGACCTGCCCCAACCGGGACGGCACCATCGGACGCGGCGGCTGCATCTTCTGCAGCGCCTCAGGCTCCGGAGATTTTGCCGGCTCCCGTCTGCTCTCCATTACGGAACAGCTCCGGCAGGGAAAGGCGGATCTTGCACTGAAACGCCCTGTGCATTCCTATATCGCCTATTTTCAGGCGTTCACCAATACCTATGCCCCTGTCAGCCATCTGGAACGGATTTTTACGGAAGCACTCCGGGATCCGGAGGTCAGAATCCTCTCCATCGCGACCCGTCCGGACTGCCTTGGGGAGCCTGTGCTGGATCTCTTAGAACGGCTTGGCCGGATCAAGCCCGTCTGGATTGAGCTGGGACTGCAGACCATCCACCCGGACACTGCCGCATATATCCGGCGGGGTTATGCGCTTCCTGTCTTTGAGCAGGCCGTCCAAAACCTGCGCAGCCGCCGCATTTCCGTAATCGTCCATACCATCCTCTGCCTTCCTGGAGAGACCCGGCAGCAGATGTTCGAGACTCTGGACTATCTGAACCGGAGGGACATCCAGGGGATCAAGTTTCAGCTTCTTCACATTCTGCGAGATACGGATCTTGCCGCCGAATATGAGGCCCATCCCTTCCCGATCCCGGATATGGCAGAATATATCACCCTGCTGGGAGCATGCATTTCCCGGCTGCGGCCAGACCTCACCATCCACCGCCTGACCGGCGACGGGCCGAAGGAGCTTCTGATCGCGCCGCTCTGGACAGGCAATAAGCGCACCGTACTGAACACACTGCATCAATATCTGAAAGAACAGGATATCTGGCAGGGAAAGGAATATCATGAATAATATCATGGATGAGACATTTACCTTATATAAACTGATGATCTTATATCTGCTCAAAAAAGTAAAGTTTCCTCTGGCTACCACGCAGATCTCCGACCTGATGCTGGGAATGGAGTATACCAATTATTTTCGGCTCCAGGAAGCCCTGTCCGAGCTCCGGGAAGCCGGCATGATCGAAGCGGAAAATACATACCGGCGCACGCTCTACCACCTGACCGGCGACGGCGCCAGAACGATCCGTCTTCTCCAGGGAAATATCAACCATGAGATCCGGCGGGATATCGATGCCTTTGTGGAGGAAAATGAATACGACTTAAGGGAAGCCATGTCCGTGAAGGCTTCCTATTATCTGAATACCAATCACGAATATGAGGCGCGCTGCCAGATCCTGGAGGGGAAGTACAGCCTTCTGGACCTGAAGCTGACCGTCCCCACCAAGGCCGAGGCAGAATCCATTGTCAAAAACTGGAATCTGTCCAGTCAGGATATCTACGGGGAGCTTCTCACGAAGTTATTATAAGGATCAAGAACAGCGGTCCGCGATCACTTCATCCCCCGCAGGCCTGCCAGGTATTCCCCGATCTGCTTCTCATAGCCGGAATCACTGGGTTCGTAGAACCTGGCTCCCTGCACTTCATCCGGCAGATACTGCTGCTCCACATAATGTCCGGGATAATCGTGTACATACTTGTAGCCGGTTCCCCTTCCCAGGTTCTTTGCCCCTTTGTAGTGGGCATCCTGGAGATGGACGGGAACCGATGTCCGGGTTTGGCGCACGCTTTCCCCGGCCGCCGAGATGGCCATGACCGCGGAATTGCTTTTGGGCGCGGACGCTACATACAGGACGGCCTGGGAGAGAATGATCTCCGCCTCCGGCATTCCGATGCGTTCCACCGCCTGGGCTGCCGATACCGCCACCATCAGCGCCTGGGGATCCGCATTTCCCACATCCTCGGACGCGCAGATCATGATCCGGCGCGCGATGAACTTGATATCCTCCCCCGCGTACAGCATTTTTGCCAGATAATATACCGCCGCATCCGGGTCTGATCCCCGCATGCTCTTGATAAACGCCGAGATCGTGTCATAGTGGTTGTCTCCGGTCTTGTCGTAGTGCACCACACGCTTCTGGATGCATTCCGAAGCCACCTCCAGGGTAATGTGGATCAGGCCGTCCTCACTGCGGTCTGTAGTCAGGATCCCCAGTTCCACCGCATTGAGCGCATTTCTGGCATCCCCTCCGGAAATATCCGCCAAAAAATCCAGGGCATCCTCGTCAATCTCCGCATGGAAGGAGCCCATCCCCTTTTCCTTGTCATACACCGCCCTGCGCAGAATCGTCTTGATATCCTCCTGACCCAGCGCATGGAGCTCAAAGATGCTGGATCTGGACAGCAGCGCCCCATTGACCTCAAAATACGGGTTTTCCGTCGTCGCCCCGATCAGCGTGATGGTGCCGTCCTCCACAAACGGAAGCAGGTAATCCTGCTGTCCCTTGTTGAAACGGTGGATCTCATCGATAAACAGGATGGTCTTCTTCTGATACATCCCCAGCAGTTCCTTTGCCTCCTGAATGACCTGCTCCATGTCCTTCTTGCCTGCGGACGTGGCATTGATCTGCTTGAATTGCGAGCGGGTGGTATTGGCGATCACCTTTGCCAGGGTCGTCTTCCCGGTTCCTGGAGGCCCGTAAAAAATGATAGAGCCCAGCTTGTCCGCCCGGATGGCACGGTACAACAGCTTGTCCTTCCCGATGATATGCTTCTGCCCCGCCACCTCATCCAGGGTTGTGGGCCGCATCCTGGATGCCAGCGGAGACTCCTTTTCCTGCTGTGTTTCTCTCATATAATCAAATAAATCCATCTTCAATCCCTCATTTTTCTTCCAGTATCAATGCCTGCCAGAGTGCGGATCACTTCCCCTGCGATCAGGAGTCCCGCCGCCGGCGGAACAAAGGAGATGCTTCCCGGTACGGCCCGGCGTCCTTCCTGCGCTTCCTCTGCCATCCGTCCGGAGACATCAATCGGCTGCTCTTTGGAATACAGCACCTTTAAATGGGGAATCCCTCTGGCCTTCATCTCCTTACGCATCACCTTGCAGAGCGGGCAGACGCTGGTCTCTGACAGGTCCGCGATCTCAAACAGCTCCGGGTGCAGCTTATTTCCGGTTCCCATGCTGCTGATCAAAGGAACGCCCTCACGCTGCGCCCATTCTGCAATGGTCAGCTTCGCGGTCACGGTGTCCACCGCATCCACAATATAATCCGGCCTTTTTTCAAACAGCCCGGACAGGTCGTCTTTCAGGATAAAACGTTCGTAGGTCTGAACCCGGATCTCCGGACAGACGGCCCGGATCTGCTCCTCCATGACCTTTGTCTTATACTGCCCCACCGTATAGTGGTATGCCACGCACTGGCGGTTGATATTGGTCAGAGAAACCCTGTCATTGTCGATCAGGATCAGACTGCCGACCCCGCTGCGCGCGAGGGCGTCAATACAGTGGGAGCCCACGCCGCCCACGCCGAATACCGCCACCTCGGCCTTTTTCAAACGTTCCATTGCCTCCGGGCCGATCAGAAGCTCCGTTCTGGAAAATTCATGTGTCATCGTTTCTGTTTTCTCCTGTATTTTTTTAAGGAGCTGTAGAAAAAATAAATGATACAGACTGCACAGGATATTTCTACAGATCCTGACCGTTACTCTAAGAGCAGTTCGTCAACCGTAACGAATTGATAGCCCTCGGCTTCCAAAAGATCTACGATCCGCAGTGCCGCCCTCACAGAGCTTTTATAACAGTCATGTAACAAGATAATATCATTTTCTTCCACTTCCGTCACTACTTTATTTACAATTTCATCTTCATTTTCCGTGGCCCAGTCCAGAGGATCCACCGTCCACATGACCGGAAGCACATGGATCCTCTGCTCCAGCTTCTTCTGCCACAGGCCGAAGGGGGGCCGCATATATTCCACCGGCGCGCCGGTGATCTCCGAGATCAGGTCGTTGGTTGCCTTGATCTCCTGGTAGGCCATGTCATTGCTCACCCGGGTGATCTCCACATGGTTGTATGTATGGTTGCCCACCAGGTGCCCTTCCTCCCATTCCCGCTTCACAATTTCCGCATTGTTTCCTATTTCGATATTTTTTCCGATCAGGAAAAATGTGGCCTTTACGTCCCGTTCCTTCAATCCATCCAGCAAAAACGGAGTAAACTGCGCGTTCGGGCCATCGTCAAAGGTCAGGGCGATCTTCGGCTGTTCCATTTTTTTCTCAGTTTCTTTTTTCTCAGTGCCTTTTTTTGATTCTTCCGGCCGGATCAGGTAGAGTGTTTCCCCTGTGTCATTCTGCGCGTTTCCGCCTGCCGCCCCGGGGACACAGATTCCCAACAGCAGCAGGATATAGATCAATCCGATTCCATGCGTCCATTTTTTCATGATTTGCCTATCCATTCCTCAACAGGTGTTCCTATTGCCTTTTTCTTTTCAATATATGCATTGTACTTTCAATTTATTGATGTTATAATGTTATGCGCTAATGCGCAAGATAAAGGAGGTTTATTTCTGATATGCAGAATATACAGACAAAAGAAAACAAGATGGGGGTCATGCCGGTTCCCAGGCTGCTGATCACCATGTCCCTGCCCATGATGCTGTCCATGCTGGTACAGGCTCTGTACAATATCGTGGACAGCATTTTCGTGGCGCAGATCAATGAAAATGCACTGACAGCCGTGTCACTCGCATTTCCCATTCAGAGCCTGATGATCGCCATTTCCGCAGGAACCGGCGTGGGGATCAATGCACTGCTCTCCCGCAATCTAGGAGAAAAGAAGTTCGAGGATGCAAACCGTGTCGCCAGAAACGGAATTTTTCTCGCTTTTGCCAGCTTCGCGCTCATGGCCCTTATTGGCCTCACCTGCTCCCACACCTTTTTCCGGCTGCAGACCCGGGATGAGCAGATCGTCACCTACGGTACCCAGTATCTGACCATCATCTGCATCCTTTCCATCGGGGTCTTTATGCAGATGACCCTGGAACGTCTCCTGCAGTCCACCGGAAAGACCGTCTATACCATGATCACGCAGGGAATTGGGGCGATCATCAATATGATCATGGATCCCATCCTGATCTTCGGCCTGTTCGGCTTTCCTAGGCTGGAGGTAGCCGGGGCCGCCATCGCTACGGTGACAGGACAGATCGTTGCCGTCATTCTTTCGGTCTACTTTAACTGTACGAAAAACAAAGAACTGAACCTGAATATGAAAGGATTCCGCCCGGATAAAAAAATCATCGCCACCATTTATCAGGTAGGCGTACCTTCCATTATCATGCAGTCCATCGGTTCCGTCATGGTATTTGGAATGAACAAGATCCTGCTCATGTTCTCTTCCACCGCCGCCGCGGTGTTCGGCGTTTACTTTAAGCTGCAGAGCTTTATCTTCATGCCGATATTCGGGCTCAACAATGGCATGATCCCGATCATCGCCTACAATTACGGCGCCAGAAACAGAAAACGGATCGAAGCCACCATGAAGCTGAGCATCGGCCTGGCAGTAAGCATCATGTTCGTCGGGCTGGCCGCGTTCCAGATCTTTCCGGCACAGCTTCTGGGCTTTTTTGACGCTTCCGAGCATATGCTGGAGATCGGAGTGCCTGCGCTGCGTATCATCAGCCTGAGCTTTATCTTTGCCGGATACTGTATCATCGTAGGTTCTGTTTTCCAGGCCCTGGGAAATGGGGTCTACAGCCTGGTCGTTTCGGCGGCAAGGCAGCTCCTGGTGATCCTTCCGGCGGCATACCTTTTCGCCGTACTGTCCGGCCTGTCCATGGTATGGTGGGCGATTCCCCTTGCCGAGATCGTCTCCGTGGTTCTCTCTACCCTGCTGTTTAAAAGGATCCGGGTTCAGAAGATTGAGCCTTTGGACAAACCTCTTGAATAAAAAAAGACTGTATTTGCCGCGTGAGGTTGCGTGATCCATGATGCTTCACAGCAATCTCATGCAGTCATACAGCCTTTTCGTTCAGCCCTTTTTCTATATATCCGGTAATGATTAATCAGCGTAGTGGCCTCTGCATGATATGATTTTAATATTCTGTAATTCATCAATATCGTAAACCAGCCGATTCTTTTCATCAATTCTTCTGGAATATCCGGGACAATATTTTAAAGACTCCGGTTTTCCGATTCCCTGTGTTACTCCGTTTCGCTTGATATCTTCCAATAGGCTGTTTATTTTTTTTAATGTCTTTCGATCCTGAGTCTGCCAAAAAAGATAGTCCTGAAACCCTTTTTCTGTAAATGTAAAATCATTCATTTGGCAAGTTCTCCATAAATTCCATCACTTTCTGCGTTGGCTTCCAGTCGTCTGCTTCCATCTCTCTTAGTTCTTCCATTGTAAAAGTGATGGTTTTTCCTTCTTCAAACTGCGCACAGCTTCGCTCCAACTTAGCCAAATATTCCGCATTCCTTTTTGCTTTTGCCATTTCATTGTATTCTTTTTCAGATACGATAACCACATTTTCATTCCTGGGCCTTGATACAATAAGGATTTCACCACCAATGACTCTATTACACCATTCTTTAAAATTCTCACGTACATCCATGCTCTTTACCGCTAACATCGTTTCACCTCGCAAATTTTCGTATGTTTTTTCGTACTTTTATTATACTCTTGCTTATAGATGTCTGTCAAATTATTTTAGTCAAAAACCGGGATATTAATCGTATATTTGTTTTATAAATGCAATAGAGACCTCTCAAGAAAATCAATCCCGAGAGATCTCTATCTTCATTTTCTGTAAAGCTGCCTAGCGGATTTGAACCGCCGACCTCATCCTTACCAAGGATGCGCGCTACCTGCTGCGCCAAGGCAGCCTGCAACATGTCTAAAACTTCCGCTAAAGCCGAAGCATCATGTCACACAACGTTATAAGTATACAATAAAACACTCTGATTTGTCAATCATTTTTTCGGAATTTGTCATATTTTTTCCGAGTCGAGCAGAATCGTAAACGGCCCGTCATTGACCAGGCTGACCTCCATCTCCGCACCGAATCTGCCTGTCTCCACAACCGGCACGGTTTCACGGCATTTAGCGATGATATACTCATAAAGCGCATTCGCCTTCTGGGGAGAACCCGCCTCCGTAAAACTGGGGCGGTTTCCCTTTTTACAATTGGCGTACAGCGTAAACTGGGAGATCAGGAGCAGCTCCCCTCCCACATCTGCCAGGGACAGGTTCGTCTTTCCGTTTTCATCCTCAAAGATACGAAGCCCGGTCAGTTTCCTTACCAGCTTGTCCGCAATTTCCTCGGTATCCTCCTCGGCAACCCCGATCAATACCAGAAGTCCCTTCCCAATCCTTCCGATTACAGTTCCGTCTACGGATACGCCAGACTGCGTGACCCGTTGTATCACAAATCTCATAATTGTACCCCTGTCCTTTCCAGCACTAATGCTCCAGAGAAGAGAAACGGACTTTCCGTCATCTTCCCAAAAGCTTCCCTGCCTTCGCCTTGATCCGCTGCAGCGCATTATCGATTGTCTTCGGGCTTTTATTCAGAATTTCCGCAATCGTCCGGTAATCGGTCCCCATCAGATGCAGGTAGAGCACATGGTTTTCCAGCGCGCTCAGAGAATCCTTCAGGTTCTCCACAAAAACCTCCACATACTCTTTTCCGAAATACAAAACCTCCGGATTGTTGTCCACCTCAGACCGAATCTTGTCGATCAGCGGGATCTCCTTGCTTTCGTCATCGTCGGCTTCCACCTCATACAGAGACACATAGGAATTCAGCGGCAAATGCTTTTTCCTCCGGGAAGCCTCGATGGCGCTGTACATCTGGCGGGATACGCACAGTTCGGCAAAGCTCTGAAAGCTGTTTCCCTGCTCTGGGTCAAAATTCTGCACGGCTTTCATCAGCCCGATCATCCCCTCCTGGATCAGATCGTCATTTTCCCCGCCGATCAGGAACATTTCCCTTGCCTTGCGGCGCACCATGGATTTATATTTAACCATCAGATAATCCATGATATCCCGCTCCCCTGCCCGAAGCCGGGACAGGAGCTCTTCATCTGTCATCGTATCATATATTCCCAAGTTTTTTCCTCCAGGCCCGAAAGCCCTTCCTTTTTGACTCATGCGATGCGGCATGTCCCCTGGCCGGTTAGCCGGCATTCAGACTGTCAGCTGTTCTTGAGCATCCGCTGCCGCGCGATCTCATAGGACAGCATCCCGGCTGCCACCGATGCATTGAGGGAATCAATCTCCCCCTTCATCGGGATTCCTGCCAGAAAGTCACACCGCTCCCTGACCAGCCGTCCCACGCCTTCCCCTTCATTGCCGATGACCAATCCGATAGGGCCGGTCAGGTTCATCTCACAGGGAACCTCTCCGTCCATGTCCGCACAGACGAACCAAAGCCCCTTTTCCTTCAGCTCTTCGATGGTCTTGGCCAGATTGGTAACCTTGGCCACCGGAGTATAATTCAGCGCCCCGGCGGACGTCTTTGCCACCGTAGCGGTCAGGCCCGAGGCCCGGCGCTTCGGAATGATCACCCCATGGGCTCCCATCACGTTGGCCGTCCGGATGATCGCCCCCAGGTTGTGGGGATCTTCAATATTGTCCAGCAGGATCAAAAAAGGATCCTCTCCCTTTTTCTCTGCCAGCTCCAGCATATCCTCCACCCGGGCATATTCATAGGCCGCCCCGTAGGCAATGACCCCCTGGTGCTTTCCGGTCGCGGAAATCTGGTTCAGCCGTTCCTTTCCTACAAAATTCAGGATCACATCGTGCTTCTTTGCCTCCCGGACGATGGTACGGATCGGGCCGTCCTGGCATCCGTCCAGTACAAACAGCTTGTCCACCGGTTTTCCCGAACGAAATGCTTCCAGAACGGCATTTCGCCCTTCGATCACCAGAGACTCCTGCATATTTCCGGCTTCGGAATCTGCCCGTCCTGTCTTTTTTTCTGTCTTCTCCATATATGATATACTCCTGTTTTCATTCCTTCTCTTCCAGGCTGTCCAACCCGATCTTGACCAGTTCCATCAGACGGGCATACCTTTTTTTCAGAAACAGGTATCCCACCAGTGCCTCGAATCCGGTGGCCCTGCGGTAATCCGTGATGGTCTGGTTTTTCGCCGCGGATACGGACCTGGTATTGCGTCCCCTGCGGTAAATGGCATGCTCCTCCTCCGTCAGACGCGGCTGCATGGCACGCATCATCTGCGACTGGGCGGAAGCCTGTACATAGCTGCTGGTCTCCTCATGCAGCCTGTGGACCTGCTTATTTCCCCTGCTGACCACCATGCTCTTGATGATCAGGTCATAGACGCAGTCCCCCATATAGGCCAGGACAAGGGGAGAATAGCTGTCCGCATCCATCTCCGGAAGCCCCAGCACCTCCCGGAGCTGATCATAAAACTCAAATGTTATGCCCTTTTCCATTGCACTCCTTCTCGTGTATCCTTCAAAATGATCCCTCTCGCAAGCAGCTCATCCCGGATCTCGTCGGCCCTGGCAAAATTCTTTTCCTTCCTTGCCGCCTGCCGTTCCGCGATCAATGCCTCAATATCCGCATCCAGCAGTTCTTCCTTTTTCTCCACGATGATCCCCAGCACATCCGTCAGCTTCACGAGCACATCCAGGATTCCCTGCAGATATTCCTTCGAGCTGTCCCCGTCCGCCGTCGTATTGGCATACTTCACCAGCTCAAATACAGCCGCCACCGCGTCCGCCGTATTGAAATCATCGTCCATCGCCTTCTCGAAGCCCTCCACATACTCCCGGGTCTTCGCAAATGCTTCCTTCTCGGACTCGTTCATAGCCTCAGCCTGCGCGTTTTTCATCAAAAACCTCAGGTTCTCCGCCGCCGTCACGATCCGTTCCAGTCCGTTCTTCGCCGACTCCATCAGTTCCGCGCTGAAATTCAACGGGCTGCGGTAATGGGCGCTGAGCATAAAGAACCGCAGGACCTGGAGGTCATATTTCTCACTGATCTCACGGACTGTAAAGAAATTTCCGAGAGATTTGGACATTTTCCGGTTGTCGATATTCAAAAATCCATTGTGGAGCCAGTATTTTGCAAATTCCTTTCCGTTTGCCGCCTCACTCTGGGCGATCTCGTTCTCATGGTGCGGGAAGATCAGATCCTCTCCGCCCGCATGAATGTCGATTTGCTCTCCCAGATATTTTTTCGACATCTCCGAGCACTCAATATGCCAGCCGGGCCTTCCCTCGCTCCAGGGCGACTCCCATGCGGGCTCCCCCTCCTTTTTCGGCTTCCACAGCACAAAATCCAGGGGATCCTCTTTTTCGTCCTCCCCGGTCACGAGAAGGGAGCGGTTTCCGGAACGCAGGTCATCCAGATTCTTGTGGGACAGCTTCCCGTAATCCGCAAATTTCCTGGTGCGGTAATATACAGTGCCGTTTTTCTCATAGGCAAAGCCTTTGTCGATCAGCGTCTGGATCAGCTCGATCATGCCGCCGATCTCCTCCGTCGCAAGGGGATGCGTGGTAGCCGGCTTTACATTCATGCCTTCCATATCTTTCTTGCATTCCGCAATATAGCGTTTGGAGATCTCGTCTGCCGTAACGCCTTCCTCCATCGCCTTCTTGATGATCTTGTCGTCCACGTCTGTAAAATTGGAGACAAAATTCACCTCATACCCCTTGTATTCAAAATACCTGCGGACCGTATCAAACACGATCATCGGCCTTGCATTTCCAATATGGATAAAATTATAAACCGTAGGCCCACAGACATACATCTTGACCTTTCCCTCTTCCAGCGGTACAAAATCATCTTTTCTCCGTGTCAATGTATTAAAAATTTTCATGTTACCTCCAATCCATCGCCGTCAGGCGATTCTAATTAGGTATCCCGAGTGTACACGAGGGGTTGTACACGAGGGGTTACCTCCAATCTATCGCCGATAGGCGATTCTAATCAGACCGACAAGGATTCTATACGACTTCGTTCAGGAATACCCTGTCCAGCGGCACCAATTTACCAATTTGCTCCTTAAATTCTGCTGAGAACATCTCCTGTTCTTCTTCCTCCACTTTCTCGATCGGTTTATATCCAAACAGGATTGTTGTCAGAGCAGATACGCTGATCTTCTGCACATTTTCATGCTTTCCTTTCACCAACGGGCGGGTACGTGCTACAAGATGTTCCTGATTCCCGC
>CAYQBE010000137.1:0-13108 GCA_964415625.1 uncultured Clostridium sp. | reverse complement strand
AAAATACTCTCCTTTGAAATCCGAAGGCATCCGGTCAGCACTGCCAATTTCAGGCTGCTGTTTGTTTTAAGCGCCTCTCCAAGCAGGCTTCGAATCAGGGAAATCATCTGGTCATAGTATCCGTTCGCATGAGCCTTTGCCAGCGGAACATCATATTCATCTATCAGCAGGATCACCTTGCTGTTATGGTGTTTCTCTAACATTTCTGACAGTATTCTCAGGCTGTCACAAAATGTAGCTTCGTCCATATTGCTGTCCAAAAGGCTCTGATATTCCAGTTTGTCACTTTCACTTAACGCATCACTCCCCAGAAGATACTGCACTTTTGATGCCGCCCGCCTGACAGCCCTGGCTCCCATCCGAAATGCCATTTCATAACGAAAGCCATCCATACCTTTCAGGGAAATGGATACAACCGGATATTTTCCCATATATTCCTCACAGAGCGCAGATTCCTTTGAAATAGCCAGCCCATCAAAAATACTCTTATCCCCGTTCATCGAAAAAAACTGTTCCAGCATACTCATATTCAGCGTTTTTCCAAATCTTCTGGGGCGGGTAAACAGGTTCACCGCTCCCCAATTATGGAGTAATTCCGCAATAAGCCCGGTTTTATCGATATAGTAAAAACCTTCTTCCCTGATCTTTTCAAAATTTTCAATCCCAATCGGAAGTTTCTTCTTTCCCATCTCCATCTCTTTCCACACTCCTCCCGTTATCTTCAAACTGTTTTCTGTCTCAGATTCGATTCCTATACATTATAGCAACTTAGCAGCCGCTTTTCCATAGGAATCTTCCGATTCCCAGCGCTTCGCTTTCAGCATTAGAAAGGTATGGATCTCTGCGGAGAAATGCCTTGTTATGTTTTATGCAGAGATATTGCGACAGTTCTTGAAGCCCAGCCGCTTTTTTAGTATAATAGAATCCATCATAAAAGCAACCGAAATGTATTAATTGCCGGAGGTGCCGCAATATGGCAGAGAGAAAGAAGCTTCCCATCGGAGAGGAATTTTTTCGTAATATCAGAACAAAAGGATTCTACTATGTCGATAAAACAAAATTGATTGCGGATCTTTTAAGAAACCGCGGAAGCGTCAACCTGTTTACAAGACCCCGCCGTTTTGGAAAAAGTCTGAATCTGGATATGCTCAAATCCTTTTTTGAGGTCGGGGCGGATGCCTCTTTATTTGAAGGTCTGGAGATTACCCGGGAAGCGGAGCTGTGCGTGCAGCATATGGGAAAATATCCTGTGATCGCCATCACCTTAAAGGATGTCAGCGGAGAATCCTATGCTGAAGCATTTAAACTCATGTCCCAGATTCTGAAAAAAGAAGCCCGCAGGCATCAGTACTTGCTGGAAAGCAACAGACTCACCGAGATTGACAAAGACTCCCTGCGGGAACTATTTGCAAAGCACCTGGAGGAAGATGTACTGCAGGAAAGTATTGCCCTGCTCTCAGAAATGTTGGCAAAGCATTATGGTACTGGCGTCATTATCCTTATAGATGAATATGACGTGCCTTTGGACAAAGCATACCAGAACCACTATTATCCCCAGATGGTCCGGCTGATCCGCTCCTTGTTCAGCCAGGCGCTTAAGACAAATGCGAGCCTTGAATTTGCCGTAATCACCGGATGTCTGCATATTGCCAGGGAAAGCATTTTCACGGGGCTGAATAATTTCATGGTATACTCCATTTCCGATATTGATTTTGCAGGGTATTTTGGATTCACAGGCAGCGAGGTCAAGGAACTCCTGACATATTATGGCGTTGAAAAACGATTTGCAGATATAAAAGAATGGTATGATGGATACCATTTTGGCCATATGGATGTATATTGTCCGTGGGATGTACTGAACCAGTGCTACAAGCTCTGTAAAAACGCAGATGCAAAAATGGAGCCTCATTGGGAAAACAGCAGCAGCAATGCCATTATTCAGGATATGATCGAGAATGCTACGGAAACAACCAAGACAGAAATTGAGGCATTGATCTCTGGTGAATGTGTGGAAAAGGTATTGGTTCCGGAATTGACTTATGCAGATCTTGACAGTCAGGATACGGAAACACGGCAGACGTATTTGTGGAGCGTGCTTTTTGCCACAGGGTATCTGACAGATGCAGGTGAGACCGGGAGCGGGTATCACAGACTGGCAATCCCGAATAAGGAGGTTCTGGGAATCTATGAGAAAAAAATCCGTTCGTGGTTTAAGGTAAAGGTAACATACATTCAAGAGTAGTTTTACCGGAAAATGCTGTTTGTCTGCAATATGCTGTTGTGAAATCTAGTAAACACAGCAACATATTGTAGATATACGGTCATTTTCCGGTATTCTCTCTTTATCAGCAGTTATGGCTAAACTGTTTAAAAGATCCTACTGTCCGTAAATAGAGACCGTTGTAACCAGTTCTGTGTATATTAAAGTTCTTCATAAACCGCTCCAAAAGATCATCCTTCCCAATATCCGCAAATCGACCCAGAAGCTCAAATACACTGAACCCCTCCGCTTCGCTGAGATCATATCTTAAGTTTACATTTCCCTCTTTGCTCCAATCTCCATATGATACTCTCAGTAATCCATCAAATGCTGTAGAGTTGCTTTTTGCAATCTTTTCTGCCATGGTATCTATCTCCGCCTGTGTATATCGTTCCTCTTTATAAAGAAATGTAAATCCCCGCGGCGGCTCCATATCTGTATCTAAGATATCTCCCATGAAGCATTCATACTGAACCCAATGTTTCATAAATGTATTAAAATTCTCGTAGGACGGATTGAGTGTTTTTGTGCGTAATGGTTCTTCTGCCCCCGCATCCTCCAACTTTTTTGATGCATGCTGGGCCAATAGATCGTTCAGTTCTTCCGACTTATAATAGTAGTCCGAATTGTAGTAAATAAAATTACGTTTACCTGGCTTGCCGTACTGGTCTGCCAACGCTTTCCCTTCCCTCTGATTGGCTCCAAATGCACTCTGAACAGAGCTCATTTTGAATTTATGATAGACATCCGAAACAATTTTCCAATAATGTTCGGCATCTCCCTTTTCGGCAACGCCCAGTTCTTCATCCAATTCCTGTATCTTTTCTACCAGCTCGTCAAATTCCTTCTTTACATCCTCCAAAGATTTTTCCCCAGAATAATAGCCATCGAGTAAATCATCAATTTCAATTATGCGTTTTCTGTCTCCCGAAAATGCCCCATATGCGACAACGCGTCCTCCATTCATCTTTAGATCTTCTAACGCAGGGGAATTGCGCCGAAGATACACTGCATACGAATCACTTCTTTCCTTCGCAGTTTTATCTACTGAATCATTGTCACTCTGCTTTTTTGCATTTCCAACTTCCATTGCTGTCTGCTGATACGATGAATTTTGAACTCCGCTGATCATTATTAATTAATGTCCTCCACTTCACTCATATACTTATAATCCAGATTGATTCTTGGCCTTACACTATAGCTTCCTTTTGGTGAACGTATGGAAAGCATCCATACTCCGTTTGCAAGCGCATTACTTCCCCCATCATAATTTATTGCATCGAATGGAATTTTTATATAGCCTTCATAAATCCCGCTTCCTACATGTTTTGCATAATATGTTTTTCCATTTGGAGAAATCACACTGTACTCGCCCCTATGAGTTGCTCCTCCTACATATAAATACAACTGGGTTACATATGCCCCTTTTGGCGCTCCGCTCACATCAAATGTAAACCATGTATCTCTTGTTGACGTAATTGTTCCGCTGCTGGTTGCTGAAACATCGCTTTTCAGTCCTCCTATACAAAATTGTGGATTTCCTACATATAAATTATAACTTTTTTCCAGTGAATATCCATTTCTTGCATATATTTGAATTATGTAACTCTTTCCTGTCACCATATCCCGCCCATCATATCTAACATGATATGCATTTCTTGCAGTACCAATTTTTTCTACTGTTTCATCTTCTGCTGTTGTTTGATAGATAATTGTTTTCGTTTCTTCATCTATCACTGTAAATCCAATACTATTATCAGTAGAGGTATAATACATAGATTGATTATGTAAATCCACACTTAAAACTGACTATTACATTCTGAAACATCTTGCGCTCTCCTTCCCATTATTATTTGAATCAATAAATAGTTTATATTACTGATTTCATATACTTATAATACTACTCTTTTTTAATTTTGTAAATATATATATACTTTATTTTTTTTTACATACTCTTTTGTTTTGATAATTTTTAATATTTTAGCATTGACTTATACAATATATAGTGGTAAAATCAAAAAATAAATCTTTATCGTTTCATATTTTTGGTAAAAATCTTTTATTTCTGAATTTTATAGAGAGGAAAATATATGGGAATTTATAAAATCACATCCCGCGAATTAGAAGTTCTGCGTGTATTTTGGGAATCAGATGAGTCACTTACTGCAATTGATATCCCAAAGATAAACCCAAAGCTTAAAATCAACACCGTACAGGGAGTCATCAAGAACTTATTAAAAAAGAATTACATTGAGGTAGATAATATCATTTATCACAATACGGTCTTAACCAGAACCTTCAAGGCCGTTTTGACACAGGAAGAGTATATGATGGATCACTTTGGATCTGGTTCTCTGGATACGAACACTTTTGTTGCTGCATTAATAAGCAATGAGTCTGATCCTGAGACGTTGAAAAAGCTGGAGACAATGATTCAGGAACGGCTGCAATCCATACAAAAGGAGTCTGAATAAAGATGATTCTTTCCGTTACTTCATTTTTTACGGCGATATTTTTAGGAAATCTGCTTATTATTTTCCTGTATATTTTTTGCAGTCGGAAAAAGTATTTGTACAGATTCTCTTACAATATACTTCTATTTTCTACTGCATTGATTCTATGCAGATTTTTAATACCTGTAGAATTACCTTTCACTAAAACAGTACTTCTCACTAAGCTCTACCCATCTTTCATCAGGTATTTCAGGCTGGAGATATGGCATTTTGCTTCTTATGCAATACATACCTACGATATGCTACTCCTTATATGGGGAATTGGTTCGATTTATCGTATTCATAAGCTATGGAAGCAATATAAGACCTTTACCGCAGCTTTATACTTGCAGCCAGTCAATGTATCGCTTGTAAACAGATGTAAAAGGATATTATCTTCTGAGTTATCAACCGATAATACTCTGAAAAGCATTGTAATATTGCAATCTTGTTTTGTTTCATCACCGTTTATAACTGGATTTTTCAAGCCTGCTATAGTATTGCCGGAGATTAATCTCACGGATGCTGAACTGCATTATATTCTTTCGCATGAGCTGCAGCATTTCAAATTTCATGATATGTTTTTAAAGCTAAATATAGAAATAATAGCCTCGATTTTTTGGTGGAACCCATTTATACACTTATTAAAAAATCAGGTCAGTAATTTGTTGGAGTTAAGAGTTGACACGGCTATTTCTAAAAACTGGAATGATAAACAAAAGACAGAGTATCTGCAATGCCTGGCAAATATTTATGAATACAGTATAAATCGAAAATACCAGCAGCTTGTCATGGGATTTTCCAAACAGAGCGATGATTTTATTTTAGCGAGGGCAGATTCCTTATTTCACGAAGAAAAAGCTTTTCTTCATTCTGTCGCTTTGACTATGCTTTCCATTGTTTTGACTTTGGTTTCTTTTTCCTTTGTATTTGAACCTTATAGTGTTACTCCTGATGTAGAAAAAAACTCTTTCGCCTTAACAGATGATTCTTATATCATGTTAGACACGGATGGGACGTACTATTTATATATGAATGATAAAAGAATTGCAGTAGTGAAAGATCCAGATGCAGAAAATTTTGAAAGTATAAAATTATATGATAATCGCATGGAGGAACTTATACGATGAAAAATAATTTGTTTTTTTAACTATGCTTTTGGTATCTGCATTTATAGTAATTGATGTTCCTGTTTATACTTATGCATCAGAAAACAGCAGTATTTCTACCTATGCAGATCGTATTGAATGGAGATATACTATTACGAATGGCGTTTTATATAAACGGCTATATAATTATAGTAAAAATATATGGATTGGGGATTGGATTCCTGCATAAAATGTTTTCAATTGTCAGGTGTAATTTCTCTGTTTCTAATGGGCCGCCCTCTTCGGGCAGCCCATTTTATCAACGACCACCTAACGTCCGTACCGAAAAAAACTTACCAAAATCCTCAATCAAACGGATCCTACCGCACAAACCAGGCAGTCCTTCTCAAAAAATACTGCCCCATAGCACAGAACCGTCCGATATCCCTTCAGATCCGTCCGCGCATAACCTTTCCGCCTGATCTGCTCGATTGCTTCCCGGCAGTCCTTTTCCATATCGCCCTCTTTTTTAGAGTGCTTGATCTCTATGAGCAGTGCCCGGCGGTGGCTCCTGTCTTTGACCACAATGTCCGCGCGTCCGGTTCCCTGTTCTTTATTCGATGACACGGCATATCCCGCTCCAACGAATAATCCCGCTGTAAACGCATGGTAATAATCTTCCTTATAGTCAAAATAACTGATCGTATCAAACAAGATATCTGTCACTAATTCCGTCAGCTTCCGGTCATCTCCGCCCCACCATGCCTCCAGCAGTTCCCTTCTGTCCATCCCGGTAACCGTATCCCGAAACCACTTCGCAATCGTGTCCTCAAAAATCGTCTTGACCTCCTCATTCGGAATGTGAAGTACGGTTGTGCCTTCCTCCTTCTGAAATCCTTCCGGGCAGCTCCCATCTCTTACCTGCGTCAGATAACCTGTCAGATACAGGATACTCCATAGATTCTCCTCAGAGGAATTTGCAAGATCATACGTCATATCTTCTACAATCCTCTCCTGGATCACCCCTCCTGCCAGAAGAGCCTCGAACTTACCTTTGACATCGATCCCCGGCAGGTCGATGAAACTCCGGATGATCTCATTATGGCTGGTGTCCTTCCAATAATTCGCTGGTTTCGACTGCGGATCAACCTTTAGCATACTCACATGGTTCACCACATCCCAGGGGCAATAGACCTCATTTTCCCCAAAAAGATACCCATCATACCAGTGCTTCATCTCTGCAAGATGCTCTGTCAATCCTGCTGCTTCCAACAGTTCCCTGACCTCTTCTTCTGTAAATCCAAAGTAGCGGCTGAACCGCCTGTTCGATACAGAGTTGGAGACGAAGTTATTTGCGCCGGTGAAGATACTCTCCTTCGCAATACGCAGACATCCCGTAACTACGGCAAACTCCATGCAGGGATTGCTCTTCCATGACATCCCCAGAAACACCCGGATCACATCCAGCATCTCCCTGTAATATCCCCGGTCACTGGCTTTCGCCAGCGGCACGTCATACTCATCCACCAGAAGAATGACCGATTTTCCAAAATGCGCCGACATCATCCGCATCAGCGTAAACAGCGCCCCCTGCATATCTTCCGCTGTTCCCTTTTGATAAGACAGACGTTCAAATATCTCTTTATCTTCCCTTCGTACCTGTTCGCTGTCCAGTAAATAAGTGTGGTCTCTGCACAGAGAAGCGATCACAAACTTCATCATCCCATAAGCGCTGGAAAAATCTCCTCCGGCGATATCCTTCAACGTCAGAAAAAGAACCGGATATTGGTTCATCCATTTATCACATAATTCCTGATGCTTTGAAATCTCCAATCCCTCGAACAGTTCTCTGCTGTCCCTTCGTATATCAAAAAATTCTCTCAGCGTATCCATAAACAGTGTCTTTCCAAAGCGACGGGGCCGCGTAATGAGAATCACTTTAAAATCCTCGTCAAAGAGTTCTTTGATCGCTTCCGTTTTATCCACATAGTAGCTTCCTTTTTCCCTGATCTCCCTGAACCATTCAATTCCGATCGGCAGCCTGACTGACATCCATGCACACCTCCCTATATAATGACCCTTCGCCGTTAAATCCTCTTTTCTTCCCCATTTTCCAAAAGCTCTCCCATATCCACAAGCAGCACCTCCCGCTTCTCTCTCGCTTCTTCCAATACCCGCTCTGTAAATCCCCGCTTGGAGAACAGCATAAAATAAGATTTTTCCCGCCGTCCGCCAAATACCTCTGATTTCTCCCTCAGTTTGTTTAACACCTGGTAATCCACAGGCTCATTTGTCCACTTACATTCACAGAACAGATAATCGTCCATATCCCTTGCAATCAGATCGATCTCAACCTGTTCATGCTTTTTTGAATCCGTTCCCCACCAGCGTCCAATCTCTGTAAATAAAATTGGCAACGCGCCCTTACTGTTCTGACGCAGCAGGTAATCGCGGCATACTCTCTCAAAAACCTGGCCCATATAATGACTGTAGTCCGGTTCAATTCTACGGTTCCACACGATCTCCTGCGCATCTGTCTCCAGCAAAGTTCTGTTGCCGGATACATACCGATACCAGAAGCGAAACATAAAATCCGACAGAGAATAGAGCGCTTTTCTCGAAGTCTCTTTTTCCCCAAAGGGAACCTCTTTATATACAATTCCCAATTCCCGTAGCGTACTGATATATTTCAGACATTTTGCAGATTCTTCCCCCGTTTTCACCGCAATTTCATTTGCCCTGGATGCCCCTCCTGCAATGGCCTCTATAATCGCACAGTACACACCAGGCTCCTGAACCTCCTGCCGCATAAGCAGAAGCGGTTCTTCATATAGGTAACTGACTGGTCTCAAAAATGCCTCTGTGATATTTTCTTTTACACTCTTTCCGGAGCGTATCTGCCGCAGATACAACGCCGTACCGCCGAACGCACCGTACAGCATCAGCTTCTCCTCCTTCGAGAATCCGTCCATAAACCGAATACTGTCCAGATAATCAAAGGGCTTCATATGCAGCTGTGCGGTCCTTCTGCCAAAGAGCGGGCTTTTTGCGCCAAGCACCTCTTTTTCCATGAATCCCATATAGCTCCCGCACAGGATCAGAAACAGCTTCCCCTTCCGAAGTCTGTGGTCGATCAAATGCTGCAGTTTGGATAACAGTGCTGAATCAATCATCGCTAAATACGGAAATTCATCGATCACTAATACCATAGGCTCCTCCCTCTGGCGCTCCTCTATATACGACAGAGCCTTTTCCCATGACCGGAACGGCTCAAGAGCAGTTTCACCATAGTGTTCAAAAATCTCCTCGGAAAATTTTTCCAAATTCAATTTTTCATTGCTCTGCTCCGCTGAATAAAAAATATGATTTTTCCTCCTGCAGAATTCCTTCAACAATGTGGTCTTGCCGACCCGTCTCCTCCCATAGAGTATAAAAAGCTGAAACCTCTTTTCCCCATACCTCCGGTTCATTTCCGAAAGTTCTTTTTCTCTGCCAATAAACATCCCATCACCCGCAAACGAATTAACTCAAAAATAATTTACTTAAAAGTTAATTATAAATATACTTTTATCTCTTGTCAAGGTCATAACTAAAACTATCAATCTGGTATGCAAAAAAGATCCCGAACCGCATTCAGCAATTCGGAATCTTTTTTCAATCATTTTATTCTTTTTTCGAATATCCATGTGCCTCTTCAAGCATCATATCCTTCACCTTCATCAGTCGGATCTGGGTACTTCTCTCGTTCTCATCCAGCTTCATGGTAATATACTTGATATTCGTCTCCGTCTCCGGAATGATGACATGCTCCAGCGCGTTTACACGCCTTCTTGTCTTTTCAATCTCCGCCGCCATCAGCTGGCAAGCCTTTTCGCATTCCGCAAGGCGGATCATATCCGGCAGGATGTCTGCCAGGGATTTGACCGCCCCGTCCAGGTCGCTGGATGTAAATGCGAAACCATAGGAGTAGATGTCATTCTCATCTGCTGTCCTTGTCTTATACTCAAATGTCGGAATGTTGACACTCATGACATTCTGTTCCCCTGCCGCAAGGTTGATCTCCTGCTTGGGAGCCATCAGCGCCGTCTTGAGGGCAGCCTCCGACATACCGGCCTTGGCGATTACGAAATTCTTGTTCGCGGAAAGGATTCCCGCCTCCACCCGTTTGCGTACTTCCATATTCTCGCGTACCAGGTCAAGATACTGGCGCATCAGCTCATCACGCTTGTCTTTTAACAGCTTGTGGCCGCGGATCGCGGTGATCCGTTTCTTTTTCAGACGCGTCAGCTCCATACGGGTAGGATTTACCTGTTTTGCTGCCAAATGTAATCACCTCTCCTTCTTGATTCTTACTGCCTTGTGCCCTGCTAAGCAGCGCAATCCTGACTTTTAACCCTGATAATACTTATCAAGGAACTTATCGTCGATACGCTTCAGCTCGGTCCTCGGCAGCATGGAGAGTAATTTCCATCCGATATCCAGCGTCTCCTGGATATCCCTGTCAGCATTGTATCCCTGGGATACATACTCTGCTTCAAATGCGTCTGCAAACTTCGCATAGAGCAGGTCGATCTCTGTCAGCGCAGCCTCGCCCAGGATAACCATCAGTTCCTTGGCATCCTTTCCGCGGGCATACGCGGAGAATAACTGGTTCATGGTATTAGCATGATCCGCACGGGTCTTGCCTTCACCGATACCCTTATCCTTCAGACGGGACAGGGACGGCAGTACGTCGATCGGCGGAGCGATGCCCTTCCGGTAAAGGTCACGGCTCAGGATGATCTGTCCCTCTGTGATATATCCTGTCAGGTCAGGGATCGGATGGGTCTTGTCATCCTCCGGCATGGTCAGGATCGGGATCATGGTGATACTTCCCTTCTTCCCGGTCTGACGTCCGGCTCTCTCATACATGGTAGCCAGATCCGTGTACATATATCCAGGATAACCGCGGCGTCCCGGTACTTCCTTACGGGCCGCGGAGACCTCACGCAAAGCGTCCGCGTAGTTGGTGATATCCGTCAGGATGACCAGTACATGCATATCCTTCTCAAATGCCAGATATTCCGCAGCAGTCAATGCCATCTTCGGCGTTGCGATACGCTCGATAGCCGGGTCATTTGCCAGGTTGATAAAGAGGACGGTACGGTCGATGGCACCGGTCTCCTTAAAGCTTTCAATAAAGAAGTTGGACTCCTCAAAGGTAATACCCAATGCAGCAAATACAACGGCAAAGTTTTCATCTGTTCCCAGAACCTTCGCCTGTCTCGCGATCTGCGCCGCCAGGTTGGCATGGGGCAGACCGGAAGCGGAGAAGATCGGCAGCTTCTGTCCGCGGACCAGGGTATTCAGTCCGTCGATGGCAGACACTCCGGTCTGGATAAACTCCTCCGGATAGCTTCTCGCCGCCGGGTTCATGGGCAGGCCGTTGATGTCCATACGGGCATCCGGCAGGATCGCCGGGCCATCGTCGATGGGATTGCCAAGGCCGTCAAAGACACGTCCCAGCATATCCTCGGATACACCCAGCTCCATGCTCCGTCCCAGGAAACGAACCTTGCTGTTAGACAGGTTGATACCTGTGGAGCTCTCGAATAACTGTACCAGTGCATCGCTTCCGTTGATCTCCAGAACCTTGCACCGGCGGGTTTCCCCGCTTGCAAGCTCGATCTCTCCCAGTTCATCGTAGGTGACATTCTCTACGCCGCGTACCAGCATCAGCGGGCCTGCAACTTCCTGTATAGTCCTATACTCTTTCGGCATTTAGAATTCCTCCTTTCCCAATGAATTGGAAATCTCAACGTGAAGTTCTTTGTTCACTTTGTCAAATTCTACGTCCAGATTGTCTTCTGTCACATATTTGAAACGTCCGATCTGCTCACGCACCGGAAGGTCTACCAGCTTCTGCAGCGGCGCGCCCTGGCCCAGTGCCTCGACAGACAGGTCATAGTATGCGAGAACCAGATTCATCATCATATGCTGCTTCTTCAGAGAGGTATAGGTATCAACCTCGTGGAAGGAGTTCTGATGCAGGAAGTCCTCACGGATGGAGCGGGCCGCTTCCATTTTCAGGCGGTCGCCCGCGGACAGCGCGTCCATACCTACCATCTTTACGATCTCTTCCAGCTCCGCTTCTTCCTGGAGCAGGGACATCATCTTCTGGCGGCTGTCCATCCAGTCCTCTGCCACCTGGTTATTGAACCAGTCTCTCATATTATCTACATACAGCGAATAGCTGGTCAGCCAGTTGATCGCCGGGAAATGTCTCTTATATGCCAGTGCGGAATCCAGTCCCCAGAACACCTTGACGATACGCAGGGTCGCCTGGGATACGGGCTCGGAAATATCACCGCCCGGAGGAGATACGGCGCCGATAACG
The DNA here is from genome assembly GCA_964415625.1 of uncultured Clostridium sp. Taxonomy (GTDB): domain Bacteria; phylum Bacillota; class Clostridia; order Lachnospirales; family Lachnospiraceae; genus Schaedlerella. The sequence continues at coordinate 892 of CAYQBE010000137.1, read as the reverse complement.
GAAAGTGCGCCCTCACGCCCTTCTTTTCCAAGGGAGATCACGTGTCCCGCACGCTCATAGAACTGTGCCAGACGGCTTCCCAGGTATGCCGGGTAACCTTCCTCACCAGGCATCTCTTCCAGACGTCCGGACATCTCACGGAGCGCCTCCGCCCAACGGGATGTGGAGTCTGCCATCAATGCTACGGAATATCCCATATCACGGAAGTATTCCGCGATGGTAATACCGGTGTAAATGGATGCCTCACGGGCAGCCACAGGCATATCGGACGTATTCGCGATCAGAACGGTTCTTTCCATCAGGGACTGGCCCGTCTTCGGGTCTTTCAGCTCCGGGAACTCGTTCAGAACGTCGGTCATCTCATTTCCACGCTCTCCGCATCCGATATAGACTACGATATCTGCCTCCGCCCACTTCGCGAGCTGATGCTGGATCACGGTCTTACCGCTTCCGAAGGGTCCCGGTACCGCAGCCACACCGCCCTTTGCGATGGGGAAGAAGGTATCGACAACACGCTGTCCTGTTACCAGGGGCATCTCCGGCGGAAGCTTCTTCTGGTAAGGTCTGCCGCGGCGGACCGGCCATTTCTGCATCATGGTCAGCTCTTTGTCGCCTTCCGCAGTCTCTACGACCGCAACCACGTCTTCTACCGTAAATTCTCCTGCTTTAATCTCTTTGATCCTTCCGGTCGTTCCCACCGGAACCATGATCTTCTGCTCTACAACGATGGTCTCCTGTACAGTACCGATCACATCGCCCGGCTCCACTTCATCCCCGACCTGTACGGTAGGCACGAAGTTCCATTTCAGGTCACGCTTCAGGGAGGGCACTTCCACGCCACGCTTCAGATTGTTCCCTGAAACCTTCATAATATCATCCAGCGGCCTCTGGA
>CAYQBE010000136.1:0-13262 GCA_964415625.1 uncultured Clostridium sp. | reverse complement strand
CAGAAAGCCTTTGTCTCCAAGCTGAATGTGATTGATGATGTATTTTTTCAGAAAATGGCAGAGGACAGAGAGGTTGCAGAGGAAATATTAAGAATTATCCTCGAGAAGCCAAATTTAAAAGTAATCGACTCTAAAGTACAGCGTTTTCTAAGAAATATCGGGGCACATTCTGTTGTGTTAGATTTGATCTGTCAAGATGAAAACCATTCCATCATAAACTGCGAAGTACAGAAGGCAGATGATGATGATCACCAGAGACGAGTGCGTTTCAATCGTTCGAATATAGATACTCTTTTTGTAGAAAAGGGACTTGATTATAAAGAACTCCCGGATATATACATGGTTTTCATTTCAAAATTTGATACCTTTCATGAAAATCGTACCATTTACCATATCGACCGTGTTATCAATGAAACGGGAACCATTGTTGAAAATGGGACGCATGAAATCTATGTAAATACAGCTGTCGATGATAAGAGCGATATCGCAGAGCTAATGCAGTACTTTAAAAAAAGCGTCGGACAGCATCCAAATTTTCCGAAAACCTGCAGCCGTGTTGATTTTTTCAAAAAGACCAAGGAAGGAGCGTCCATTATGTGTAAACTTGTCGAAGATTATGCTGCGGAGAAACTGAGAAAGGCTGAGATTCAGACAGCTTCAAATTTTTTAAAAAATGGTGTATCTGTTGACATTGTAGCCAAATCAATTCCATCACTTTCTCGTGATTTTATATTGGAATTAAGCAAAAAAAGCAACATGACCGTTTCCATCTAAGATATCCCAACCGTACAGGTGGAAATATCTTTACCCGGTTATTAATGCAATACTTCTCCTCGTCAACTGTTCAGGGATGCTGTCCATTTGCAGCATCCCCGAATCCCATACACCCCTTGCAGCTCCAGTAACTTATCATTCTCTATTCTTTCAAATTGGTTTCAAGCCATTCCTTCACATCATCACTCAAGGACGAACCGCCCGAATAATGGACTGACAGCCCCTCGCCCAGAGACGCGTCCGGCGCCAGCTTTGCGATCGCGGTCAGGCTCTGTCCGAACCGCCCGCCGCCATGGCTGCAGAACGGCAGGATCGTTTTTCCCGAAAAATCATATTCCTCCAAAAACGAAGCGATCGGCATGGGGATCGATGCCCACCAGTTCGGGTAACCCAGGATAATGATGTCGTAATCCTCCATGTTCTCCACATGCGACAAAAGCTTAGGCCTTGCCTGTTCATTCTGATCCCGCTGCGCCTCGTCCAGAACCGTATTGTAATCCTCCGAATACGGCTCCACAAGAGTGATCTCGAACAGATCCGCACCTGTCTGCCTCTCGATCTCCTCTGCGACGCCGCGTGTATTGCCGCCCCAGGAAAAGTACGCGATCAGAACATTTCCGCCTGTTTCACTCTCGGTTTCCTGCACGCCTGTTCCCACTACATTTCCTTTTCCGGCAGAAGCATTTCTCACAAGCCGGATTCCGATATTGAAGCTTCCCTTGTCCTGATCCATCGTAGCCCGGTACGCGGAACGCATATTTTTTGCAAAATCATTCCAGCCGCCGCCCCGGTATACCCGGCGCATACCGCCCTCGGCTCCGACCGGATCCGTCTGTTCTCCCTCAAGATATTCGCCGTAGAGATCCCAGGTCCATTCACTTACATTTCCGTGCATGTCATAAAGTCCGAAGGGATTTGCCGCAAAGCTCCCCACCTCCACGGTCGTCTGGCGGTATTCTCCGGGCCGGACGGTAAGCTTTTCCTGTGTAAAATAATTTTCCTCAATCTGATACGGATAGTGTCCATAATAATTCGCATCCTCAGAGCCAGGAGAATTTTCCATATAAAACGGCGTCTGCGTGCCTGCCCGGCAGGCATATTCCCACTCCGCCTCAGTAGGCAGGCGGTAGCCGTCCGCGCTCCTGTCCCAGCTCACAGTCTGTCCGTCCATGCTGTAAGCAGGCGTCAGGCCCTCCTGCTCGCTTCTGGCATTGCAGTAAGCGGCTGCCTGAATCCAGGACACATTTTCCACCGGCAGAGCCCCGCCGGAAAAGCTGGAGGGGTTCTCTCCCGTCACTGCTTCATATTCCGCCTGCGTCACCTCATAACAGCCCATATAAAAATCACTGACCGTTACGGTATGCAGGGTTTCATCCTCACTTCTCCATGCCTCATCCTCCGGGCTTCCCATCTGAAATGTCCCGCCCTTGATCAGGACGAACCCCTCCGGGGCCTCCGCGGATGACGCCGAATTTTCATTTTCCACACTATTTTCGGAAACCGTTTCTGTCTGATTTTCTGTATCATGTTCTGTCAGCCTGTCCTCTGCTTCCGATTGTTTCCCGCAGGCTGCCAGAGTCCCAATCATCAAAAAGGTGCATAAAACGGAAAGTATTTGTTTCATCTTTTCCTCCTAATTCGGATCCTAAAGTCCCAGACGCCCCAGCCATTCGCCCACCGCGCTGTCCGGATCGGATGACGCCGAATCGCGGATATGAAGTCCCTCCAGTACCTCTGCCTCCGGCTCCAGCGCTTTGATGCTGTTTTCCGTGTCCGATAAACCGCTTCCGCCGCTGGTACAGAAAGGCGCGATGGTCTTGCCGGAGAGGTCATAGCTGTCAAAAAATGAATACAGAATCATGGGCATGTCACCCCACCAGTTCGGAAAACCTGCATAGATTACATCGTACCGCCCAAGATCCTCAATGCTGTCCGCAATTTCCGGCCTTGCCCCGTTCTGTTTTTCTTCCGACGCAATATCCAGAAGCATGTTATAGTCATCCACATAAGGCTCCGCCGGCACGATCCTGAACATATCCGCCCCTGTCTGAGCCGCAATCGAATTTGCCACTTTCTCCGTATTGCCTGACCAGGAAAAATATACGACCAGCGCATGGCTCCCTTCTCCTTCCGGCTGGTTTCCTTCCCCGCTCTCCGGTTCTGTCTCAGGCTCTTTCGTATCTTCCGTCTCCTGCCCGGACGCCTCTGTCTGTTCCGGCTCCTGCCCGGATGCCTCTGTCTGTTCCGGCTCCTGTTTGGATGTTTCTGATGCCGGCTGTTCGGCAGTGTCACCGCTGCTGCAGGCTGTCAGTGTTCCCAATAATGTACAGAGAAAAAGCATAGAAATCCATTTTTTCATGTTCCATATTCCTTTCTTTCATTATAGTCACAGCCAATGAAATCTGGCACTCCGTATATAAATCTCTTTTTCGTCCTGTTTCTCCCGTCATGCCCAAGGCATCCCATTATGGCCATGCGGCCATAAACGTCAGTTTTCAATCAATCGATACTCTTTCCATACCCCTCTTCGGAATCGGATATAAAATATGACTGCCCGAATGCACCAGTCCAGGCACATCGCCGCCGCAACGCCGATCACGCCCAGATCCAATACCATGGCAAACAGAAGCGAAAACAAAAGCCTGACTCCAATGGTCGTGACCATCGACCAGACCATGGTAAATCTTACGTCTCCCGCGGCCCTGAGTCCCTTCCCCAGGGGATCCGCAAATGGAAAGGCAATGCAGTTGAACAGATTATGGATCAGCACCAGCCAGACCGTTAACTGCCTTGTCTGCGGCGCGACATCAAAAAACGGCATGAACACCGGGGTCACCGCAAAAACCGCGCCGTTCCACACCACAGAGAGAACCAGTGTGATCTTCAGAAGCTTATGAAAATAATACTCTGCCTGCCCGGTATCCCCTGCGCCCATGCACTGACCCACCACCGTAATAAATACCGGCCCCATGGTCACGCAGACCAGCGCCGCCAGCGACCAGATGCTCTGGGCAATCCCATTTGCCGCAATCTGATACGTACCGAATAATGCAACGATACTGCTCAATGCCACCTTGACAAACTGGAAGACTCCCTGCTCCACGCCGTTCGGCACCGCAATCTTTAAGATCTGCTTCAGAAGCCCGGCATTCCATTGAAAAATCCATTTCCTCCTGTAATACACACTGTTTGACCCGCGAAAGCACAGAATTGTTACAGCCGCCGCGGAAAATGTCCTTGCGATCAGGGAGGGATATGCAACCCCTGCCACTCCGGCATGAAGGACAAATACACCGATCACATTTCCCGCCACATTGATGATATTGGACACCACCGCAATGTACATCGTGGTGCTGGTCCTTCCGATGCTCCGGTACAGCGCGGCTCCCGCATTATAGACTGCCAGCGCCGGATAGGAATACGCCGAGATGCGGAGATACGTAACGCACGCCGCCATGACGTCTCCCTCTACCCTGCCGAAGATCAGGCCTAAGATTGGCCTTCCCGCCGCCAGAAGCACCAGAACGATCCCTGCGGAAAACACCGCCGAGATCATCAAAAGCTGGCTCGCCGCCCCTCCCGCTGTCTCCTTCTTTCCGCTGCCGATATACTGGCTTACGATCACCGCGCCGCCGGAGGCAAGCGCGGTAAAGAGGAAAATAAATATCGTGTTAAATGAATTGACCAGCGACACGCCCGACACAGCCGCCTCGCTGACAAAGCTGATCACAAATGTATCTGCCAGTCCCACAAGGATCGTAAGGAGCTGCTCCAAAAACAGCGGGATGATCAGGTTTTTTAAATCCTTATTCGTAAACATTTATCCTAACTTCCCATACGCCTCGTCGTCTACCGGCTCGCACCACTCATTGCTCGTCTCCTCGCCCGGAACCTCTACCGCAATGTGGGAAAACCAGCTGTCTGCCTTTGCGCCGTGCCAGTGCTTCACCTCTGCCGGAATCGTGATCACCGTACCGGGCTCCAGGCTTACCGCTTCTTTTCCTTCCTCCTGATACCATCCGCTTCCCGCGGTACAGATCAAAAGCTGCCCGCCGCCGCTCTTTGCATGGTGGATATGCCAGTTATTCCGGCACCCCGGCTCAAAGGTTACATTTGCCAGAAATACGGCCGTCTCTCCCGGAACCGTCAGCGGATTGAGATAGGAATTGCCGATAAAATACTGCGCAAACGCCGTATTCTCCTGTCCCAAACCAAATACATTCTGCCTGTTAAATTCTTCCTTGTTATTGATCTTCATAATACATCTTCTCCTTTTCATCTTTTTATAATAACACTTAAGAAAATGTGTTATTCTGCATTTCATATCTCAGATAATCCATATGCTCGATCTGCTTTTCCTTAAAATGGATCTCATCCAGTGTCCTGCCCCTCTTCTGGTTCAGCATCGCGATACGCTGCTGCCGCGTCTTTTCCCCCTCCAGCATAAGGCGCATGTAGGCCTCTACTTCCCCTTTATCGAACCCAATATCATGCAGCGTCATGATCATGCTGAGCCTTTCGATGTCCTGATCATCGTACTGCCATTCCCCCATCACCTTCTTTACAGCCTCGCACAGCCCAAAGCTCTCGTACTCTTTCAGAATCTTCACAGGAATGTGATATCTCTTACTTGCTTCCTTCATTGTCATGTTCCTGCTCCTCCAATGCCCATATATTCCGATACCTGCTCTGTCCGCAATACTCATAGCCGATGAAATCTGCCGTGAGTATCGCGCCAGCCATTCCTTCCCGGAACAATTCTATTGTAAATCCACTTGCATTGAATGTCTAATACCTGTGTTGTATTTTAAACTATGCCTGAAATGTATCATTCGAAAATATCATAATAACGGCTTCCCCGCTGTCTTCCCCGAAATGAACAAGGCTGAAATCCTTAAAATATAAAGATTCCAGCCTCTTATCTGTGTAGCGTCCAATCATATTCTTCCGACGTGTTTATAAATGCCCTAAAAGAGTCTACGGTGGCTCTTTCTTACAATTTTGCAATATACTTTCCTCTATCAGCATCCGGGATTTTCATAGCAGCCATTGCCTGCTCTGCTGTCCATTTCATACTATCCATCAGATTTTTTATTGTTTTAAGCAATGTTTCCTGTTACTTTTCTTCAAAATCTTCTTTCATAAGTTCTCTCAATGCTTCACACATAACTTTATCACACCTCCTTATTGTCTCATAAATATTCTTATTCGCAGAAACACTGACCTGCAGAACCGCATCGACATTATTTCTATCTCTGTTTCCCATTAATATAGTATATTCCCGGGTAACGCTCCCTAATTTCCAATCCCAAATTTCTCATTGGTTCAAACATTTCCCTTGGATAGCTTTCCCTGAAAATAGACCAGGATGCCATTCCTTCATACATCCATCTTCTCTTCCATCAATGCAAACAATTCTTCATCCCTTAAATGGTTCTCTGTATTCAGGATCAGCATGATGCGGCAGTCCCTTTCGGAATACAAAAATTCTCTCTGCCATTGATAATAATGCGGCCCGTCTCCCAATGCCCTCAGATAACTCATAAACCCTTCCAAAACCCATGCCGTCTGCTTTACATCAGTAAGGCACTCGTTTTGATAAAAGCCATGCCATTTTCCATGTTCACGTGCCCGCATGGCACTGTCGAACAGTATTGACAAACAGGTATATTTCCGTTAACATTAACATATAAATAAATCAGTGATATCACTGATTGGGCTGGTCGAAAGACCCTGGTCCACCGAACGGCGGGGAATTTCCCCGCTATTTTTGTTAGAAAAATCCAGAAGGACTGAAGGAGATAATCTATGGCTGAAAAGATTTCCCCATGTAGAGTTCCGAAAAGTGAAGCCTGTGGATTATAAGTTGTTTCAGGCGGCTGACCTGATTTGTACGATGGAGTTACTTGCGGAAAAGGCGAAGTCCAATTCATTTTCAAGGTCTGAGCGGGAATTCTTCTGTTCAGTACGTGATTTTAAAAAGAACTATCTTAAACCGTTATTGAAAAAGCATTTATAGGAAGTGGCATCCGCATTTGGGAGGGGTTGTCGATCTTACCAGATAGTTCTGTTCATGCAGCCTGGATACAAAACAATTATCCATGGATATTGTTTCAATCAAACCGGAATACCAGTCTTTCTCCGATATTGGAGTTCCATCCCGTAATCCTTTTCGGCCTGCCGGCAAAAGTATGCGGCCGCCTCCCTGATCTGGGCATTTTTCGCTATATTTTCCTGTACCTTCTGGATATTCATAATCTGGTTTTCCAGCATATTCAGATTCAGGCTTACCAGTTGTTCGCATAATTGGCAGGCATTTCCCCAATATACCCGGACACTGATAACGCTGATGGCAAATGTGGCGATCAGCAATATGCTTGTGAATACAATGGCAAATGTTTGGGTTATCTTTTTTTGCAAGGTATATTTTTTCTTTATCATTGCTATACACTCCGGACAGATGTATCGTGTGGTATCTATCATTATATGGTACGCAGGCCGTGTTGCGGGCTGCGGTTATCTATATAGTTATAGTATATCAGTTTTATTCCGGATGCAATATAAATAATATTATGGAAATCTGTTACTATATTCGTTGTTTCTTCTCCTGTGTACATAAGCCTTGCCTTCTTTCTCATCGTAAATCCAACGTCTTGAGCCTGGAAATTCAGCACAAACAGATAGCGTTTTCCTCCTTTTTCTCTCATGACAATTAATTTTGCCGTCAAATACTGCTTCCCGACTTCTTTTGTGAACATTGCACAAATGCATCTGTGCGTTCACATACAGAAAGCCTGCCACTGGCAGCCTTTCTGTATACGATGGTATTCAAAAAAGCACTGGAATGGTCTTCTCCCGGAATCCGGGAGTACCATATCCAGTGCTGTTCAAATATTGTTTCGGATGAAAAAGTTTAAGCTTACCTTGAACCCCTATAAATCAGATAAATACTATATAGTGCCTTTCCATCTGCCTTCCGCCAGATCTGCAACTGCCTTGTCATAATGCTTATCCAGATCAAACACAAACAAACATACTGCACCTATCACACATGTGATCACCGGCACCCAGATACAGGAAATATTAATTGCCGTAATCGCAGATGCACTTGTCGGGTCTGCATTGAATCCGCCTGCTCCCAGAATCCATCCCAGAGCCGCAGTCCCGATACCTGAGCCGATCTTCATACAAAAAGATGACGCCGCATTTCCCATACCGATCGCCTGAACGCCGGTCAGCCACTGCCCGTATGTAATCGAATCCTGAAGAAGCCCGAACATGGTAGCTCCTGAACAACCGAATGCAGCTCCCTTCAGAATATTGCAGGCAACAACCATGGTCACATTCTGCCCTGCGAAGAATGTCAGGATAAACGCAACAGCAGCCGTCACCATACCAATCAGCCCGGTCCATCTTTTTCCGATCTTCTTCATGATAAATGGCGTAATAAACATCATGCCCATTTGCGACATCGACAGAGAATTTGCCGTAATCGTGTAAGCCCCCTCATTGCCAAGGACATACTGCGCAAAATAATATGCGCTTCCAAAAAATGTTGACATCATAAAATACAGAGTAAACAAAAACACTACCATCAATAACCAGTACTTGTTGACCACCAGGCTTTTCAGGCACTCAATAACAGACGGACCCTTTGCCTGGGTCTCTCCTTTAGAAGAGTCTGCGTCCGTCACACGTTCTTTACAGAAAAAGAATGTGACAAGATTCAGCGCAATGAACGCTACCATCAGGCAGATAAACGATAATGTCCACCCTTTCTGGCTGTACTGATCTCCTCCTCCAAAAAATGCACACAGCTTCAGCACAACCGTATTTACTGTCATGGTTCCGAAGGTTGCCAGAAGCATACGGAAATTTCCAAGCAGTCCTCTCTCATACTGATTCGTTGTCATTAGACCCTGCAAGGAAGAATATGGTACATTAAGTCCCGTATAGAACACTGTAGATACCAGATTATAGGTAAGGAACATATACGCGATCTGTGCGGAACCTGCCAGATTTCCGGGAACCGAAAACATCAGCACCGTACAGATTCCTAACGGGAAGCACATACGCAAGATCCACGGACGTGCCTTTCCCCATTTACTGTGTGTCTTATCCACGATCCGTCCCATGATCAGGTCAGACACACCGTCGAAAATCTTTGACACCGCCATAATAGAAGCTGCAACGCCAGCATCCACTTTTAACACACTAATATAATATACCAGCAAAAATGCCGAAATAGAAGAATATACCAGATTCGCAGAATAATCGCCCAATCCGTAAGCAATACGCTCCACTACCGAAAGCTTTACATTGGTATCCTGCATATTCGCTTTATTTGTATCCATCTAAATTCCACTCCTATTCTATCGTTTTTTTATTTTATTAATACTCACGGCCGATGAAATCTAAATGTCCTTATGCTTCAATGGGAAACCAGCCCATATCTACACTTTTACCCAGATCCCAGCAATCCCATCCATTCCAATGCGGTTCATTTACCGTATCCAGCAAAAGCTTATAATTCCAGTAGAAATACCCGGAGCCCTCCTGCCATGCAGCAAGTTGGGCATTGGCAAGCTGGGCATAAATATGTTTCTTCATATCTGCGGACATTCCTTCTTTATTATCGGAAAAGTCCATGCCATTAAGCACCGTCTGGCCTCCTTTTGTATCCATGCCGACCGCGCAGGAATTAAACAGACACCATTCTCCGCAGACAACCGGCACATACTGCTCCACTTCTGCGATGTCCGCCGCAAAATTATCCTGGATATACTCAATATATCCATTCAGCGTCTGGCTGCATCCCAATGCCTCCGCCACCATTAGATACTGATGCGTATCCAGCATCACATTATGATATTCATGTACAGCGAGAAATTCCTTCCATGCTTTTAACTGGAATCCGTCATGGAATACAACATAAGCATCCTCCTTCACATTCGGACGGATTCTATCATATGCTTTTTCATAAAAATCACGCAGAAATTCCAGTGTATTCGGAGCGCTGCCTTCTGCCATTTCCTTGTCAAGCGGTGCATACCGGTTCGGGACGTCTATAATTTTCCACATCTCCTCCGTAACCGGTTCATTGATCGGAGTAATCCCAAACAGCCCCTTGCGATGTCCATAGCGTTTTGCTAGTTTTTCCAAAAGATCCAGTACAAATTCCACTTCATCCGGAGTCTGGCTCCATTTACAGACACCGCAGATACCACCGTTATCAAAACCATTCTGGCTCATCGGTGCTGTATGCAGGTCAATCAAAATCTGAATATCATATTTTTCCGCCCAACCAAATGCTTTATCCAACTCCTCTATACAGCCGATGAACGGCGGGCGGTCTCCAAATATAAAATAAGGAACCGGAATACGGACGGTATTCAGACCAATACGTCTGATTGTCGCAAAATCACGTTCGGAGATGTATTCGCTGCGATGTACTTTTATTCTTGCTTCATAAACCTCCGGCGAAAGCTGTGTCGGGAGATAATACTCATCTTCAGCGTCAGTACCGTCAAAAAGCGCCGGACTCATCCATTTTTCCAAAACCAGCCAGTTTCCTAAATTGACACCTTTTACATACATAATATCATTCCTTTCTACTTTCTCTTTTCTGTATTTCTTTCCTGAATAATACAAAAAAACAGCGTCTGCTTATATCAAAAAAAGCGACGCTGTATCATATTTCAGCTTTTCATTTTATTTTTTACTAAATGCACAAAATTGCCATCCCATTTTTGTACACAATACACAATTTCTTTACTTCCTCTGCTCAATCCGGTAATTCTCCCGGTACTGTCCCGGCGTCATGCCGCTCCATTTCTTAAATGCCTGTCCGAAATGGCTCTGGGAAACGAATCCAAAGGAATACGCAACTTCATCCAACGATTTTTCTGTGTATACCAATTCTTTTTTCGCGGCGTCTATCTTTTCCCGTACGATATACTCTGCAAGCTTCATCTGCTCTTCTCTTAGAAACAGATGGGACAAATACCCAGGCGTGATTCCAAGCTGATCGGCAATCTCCTTTACCGTCAGTTTAGAATGGAGCTTCTTTACGATCAGATCCTTGCACTGCATAACCAATGGGTTCTGCCCGTTCCTGACAGTAAGCTCCTGCACTGCCCTGCAATATTCAATCTCCGCCTGCCTTCCGAAAACCCATGCCTCCGCCACATCCTTCATTCCCTCTGAATGTTGGATGAAAGCGTCTGACATGGAAAATGCAATCTCTGGCAAAAGTCCACCTGCAATAGCAGAGCGGCATGCAAGGGTGATCACAACAATATTCATATTTTTCATCTGCCGCAACGGTTCATGGGAAAGTATCCCATATCTGCCAATAAAAGATTCTTCAAAGCTTCTGGTCAGCGCTTCGATATCTCCTGTCCGGATGGCCTCCTGTTCCCTTAGCTCCTGACTATAGGGATTGTGGACAAAATTACTCTCCCGTAACTCATAAAATGTCTTGTGCAGCTTTTTCTGCATAGAATGCAATAGCTTTTCATCACAGAAATTTTTCCGCAGCAGCTCTTCCTTCAAAATCGATCTTCCGGCAGCCATTTCATAGAGCATGATGATCACCTCACTGAACATATCCAGAGAAGTATAAAACACCTTATATGGCTTCTTCGAATCCATACGGTGCTCCCTCACCAGATAATGTGACATTTCGGTCTCTGCACGGCTGATACAGCAGGGGCCGACTACATAGGTCTGCCGCTCTGCTTTTACGATTCCATAAATCACCTGCCTTGCCTCCAGATAGAACACCGGATAATCCCTCTGCCCTCTCACAAGGAGAGTCTGCAGAAAATCGTTGTCACAATCAAGGATGTCCTGCTGCTCCCCGTGATCTACATAGACTGCCGTCTGCCGTCCATCCTCATCATAAACATGGATCGGCATATGGATCATATGAATAATGTGATTACATAACTGCTCTGTGTTCATCATACACGCTCCCCAGAAATATTTCCTATCCTATTCTATCACACACGTCGCAAGCGTCTTGCCGAGAAATTTGCCTTTGTCAGAGCCATTTGTTCTGTATCAGCCAGGAATCCGCGCCTCTGGAATAATACGCAGCGAGCATTTTGGCTGCAAATTTTGATCTTATTTTATCATCAGTTCTATCTCCAAGGCAAGCAGAAAGCAGCATAGCTTTTGAAAATCGAAGCGAATTTGATTTATTTTTCTTCCGATATGCCCATTGACAAACGATCGGTATACCGATACAATCTAATAAAAAAAGGAGTGATGCCTTTGGATACAATAGATACAGGGTATGATAAGGAAACGGGCTTACCCAAAAACAAGAAGTATCTTGAACGCTAAATCCCTCTGCCTGGGCTTTTTTAAAAGTTCAAAGCTCCAGCTGCCTCATTTCTTGATTCGCTGTTTCATACAAATAGACCTTGTTCGACAGGACTTCTGACGGATCGAATGTTTTGTTCATCTGCTTGATCCGCATAAGTATATTCCGTGGCTGTATTGTGCCTTTTTTATGAAGCCTGGCTTCGCTGGTGCCCGTGAAAGCTATATAATAATCGTCTCCGAAAAGCTCTGCTATACGCTTCATTACTCCGGGATAGAACATGGCAATTGCTCCGTTTATCTGCGCTGTCGTTGTCACAGTCGGCACTGCATGCGGTGAAAGTGAAGTGATATCACTGTTCAGCGCCATAAATGCGCCTCTTTGATAAGGCGGATCTACTAAGTCCATCGGCTTTAAATAGATACGCGGCGGCGCCATGATGTACGTATTGCTCATCGCACTCTCCCACACCTCTTCTTCCTCTATCCCCCATGCCTGCATTGAGGTTTTCGGTACCTTAACGGACAATACATCATGTGTTTTGCCGTTATTTTCATCACTTGCAAGAATATAGAGAACCAGCACCATATCGCCGACGCGCCTGTAAATATGATTTTTCAGTTCGTATCGATGGTCATTGAAATTCAGCGGGCGGATGAAAAGCCTGTTTTTTAACAAGCCATACTCATTTTTTTCGATCAGATCTATGATTCCCAGTTCCATGAATTTTCTGCTGGATTCGATCGAAGAGCGAATCTGTTCCCACACAGCCTCCCAGCTGCCTTTTTCATACTTCCGGTACAGCTGCCTGCAGTCAAATCTGCACATCTGTTCTCTCTTGTCCTTATATTGGTACAGGATGATATAATCGCCGATCAGTACATCCGATTCCGTTTTGTGATACTTGATGTTTGTTTCACGTATAATAGAAAGCTCCTCCGCATCAGACGATGTGGCTCCATCCTCTAAAAAGGTCATTTTGTGATAACCCAGCTCCTCTTTCTTTTCCTCAAGCTTTTTTTGCAGTCCGCTGAGAAACTCCTTGTATGCCATTTCCATGCCTCCTTTTAATTTTGAACTCATGTTTTCTATACCCTTATCCTTTCCGTAAAACCATACAGGGAAACTTTCCTTACAAAAACAGCGTTTGCAGACAATG
>CAYQBE010000135.1:0-13277 GCA_964415625.1 uncultured Clostridium sp. | reverse complement strand
GACTGTCGGTTTTACTGGACTTCCATTATTTGTAAAATCAATAAACCAATAAAAAACCTATCAAGCCGATATTGATAGGTTTTTTATTGGTTTATTGATTTTATACGCACGGCAGATTTATCTGGAGCGCGGTATAACCTAAACACTCCGGCCCGGTGCCATACAATTGCTGTACTGCACCGGGCCGATAAAATAAGGAGGTATTGAATCGGTGATGTTTTTTCATCACCTTCCATATATAAGAGATTTTTCGTTTCTTAATTTGCTTCCAGAGACCGCTTCTTTGTGATCGTCACCTTCTCGTCATAGCATGCAAAGATCGCATCCATTTTTTCCTTCTCCGGCTTCGGAGTGACCAGACTCACCACCGGCACCACGATCAGACCCGCGATCATCGCAATTGCTCCGGCATTGATCGGGGAAGCAATGTATCCGATAAACATATTGGACACGGTGATCCCTACCCCTGCGGCAAAACTTGCCCATACTGCCGCTCTGCTCACGCTCTTCCAGTACAGCCCGTACAGGAACGGAGCCAGGAAAGCACCTGCCAGCGCCCCCCAGGAGATCCCCATAAGCTGAGCGATAAATGTAGGCGGATTCAATGCGATCACGACAGATACCACGATAAAGAACACGATCAGAATCTGCATGGTCACCACCTGCTTCTTTTCACTCATATTTTTCATGACCCGGTCCTTGAGCAGGTCCAGCGTCATGGTGGAGCTGGAGGTCAGCACCAGGGAGGACAGTGTGGACATGGATGCGGACAGCACCAGCACCACTACGATCCCGATCAGGATATCCGGCAGGGTGGACAGCATATAGGGAATAATGCTGTCATAGATCACCGCGCCCGTTTCTTCATTATAAAGAGAGGCATTGTCAAAAAGCCGCCCAAAGCCGCCCAGGAAATAGCATCCGCCGGATACTACCACCGCAAACAGGGTGGAGATCACGGTTCCTGTATTGATCGCCTTTTCGTCCTTGATCGCGTAAAATTTCCCAATCATCTGAGGCAGTCCCCAGGTTCCCAGGGAGGTCAATATAACGACTCCCAGCAGGTTCAACGGATCCGGCCCGAAGAAAGAGGTAAATGCCCCCGGCTGCCCCTGGGTCACCGGAATATCGCTGGGAATCTGCGCCATCGTCTGAATGGCATTGAGGAAACCGCCCTGTCCGCTTAAAACCGCGCCGATCACCGCCACGATCCCGGCCAGCATGATGATCCCCTGAATGAAATCGTTGATGGCCGTTGCCATGTAGCCTCCCAGGATCACATAAACCGCAGTAAACACAGCCATCACGATCACACAGACCGTATACGGAATGTTAAACGCCATCCCGAACAGACGGGACAGTCCGTTGTAAACGGAAGCCGTATACGGAATCAGGAATATAAATACGATAATGGAAGCCGTCACCTTCAGAGCGTCGCTTCCATATCTTTCTCCAAAAAAATCCGGCATCGTCTTGCATTTCAGATGCTGGGTCATAACCTTCGTCCTTCTTCCCAGCACAACCCAGGCCAAAAGACTTCCGATCACCGCGTTGCCCAGCCCGATCCAGGTGGAGGCGATCCCGTATTTCCACCCGAACTGCCCGGCATAGCCGACAAACACCACCGCTGAAAAGTAGGAAGTTCCATAGGCGAACGCCGTCAGCCAGGGACCTACGCTGCGCCCTCCCAGGACAAATCCGTCCACGCTGGTGGCATGCTTCCGGGAATACATGCCTACATAAACCATCACCGCAAAAAATACAACCAGTAAAATCAGTTTAATCGCCATATCCTAATCCTCATTTCTTTTTTGATACTAATTCACTTTAAAGCGTTGAACTTTAAAGTGTTAAAGCGTTATGTCATAGTTTAACACGGAGCTTCCTCCGTGTCAACCCTTACCGTTTTCAGTTTCTACTTCATCCGATCCACCCGATCCTGGATGGTCTTGTTGAAGTTCTCGATCTTCCGGCTGTAGGGCTCGCTCATGTACTTCGAGCTCAGCATAAAGTCCGCCGTCGCCAGATTGTTCGCGATTGGGATATCATACACCACCGCAATACGCAGCAGCGCCTTCACATCCGGATCATGAGGCTGCGCTTCCAGCGGATCCCACAGAAAGATCATAAAATCGATCTTTCCCTCCACGATCTTCGCGCCGATCTGCTGGTCGCCGCCCAGCGGGCCGCTGCAGTAGCCCTTTACCGGCAGCCCTGTCCTTTCCGCGATCAGCTTTGCCGTCGTCCCGGTGCCGCAGAGGAAATGCCCTTTCAGGATCTCTTTATTCTTATCGCACCAGTCCACCAGCTCCTGCTTCTTACCGTCATGAGCCACCAAAGCAATGTTCTTTGCCTTGCCGATCTCCAATGTCACAAAATTTTCATTTAACATCTTGAATACCTCCTTTATTGTAACCACTTGCTGTGCAAGTGATTGCCTGCCCGCCATCTGCGAAGCAGATTTTCCATGCGGGCAATTCCCGTTCCATCATTTTCCATCATTATCCAATCTGTCAGTCCATCTGTTCCATGGTATCAAACCGGACAGACGCCAGCGCCCCCATCACTGCAGTTACTATGATACTATAAATCAGGATGATTGGAAAGACCAAATTGACATGGAGCAGTATCCCCGCCGCAGCAGCCGCCATCGCTCCGATCCCGATGATAAACATCTGGAGGAACATCCGGATCATGTCCTGGCCTGTCTTTCCCAGGAAATCCCCGGCCAGGCACTGGATAACCACCCTGGTATACATCTTATTTGCCTGCAGCACCATATAGATCAGAACCGTCATCAGGATCAGCCCCGGAGATACGCCCCACACCGCCCCCATGGGGACACAAAGCACGATCCCGTCCACAAATGCTTTCACGTGCTCCATCAGTGTGGCGTACCAGAGCTTTTTAAAAGGCGTATCCGGGATCAGGAACAGATAGGGGCTTTTCAGCTCCTTTTCCCATTTTCCCGTGATTCCCGAAAATACGAACGACATATACGCCGTCATGCCCAGAAGGAAAAGCTGGGGAACCTCGATCTGCCCAACGTTCTGCCTGAGGGCAAACGCCATGACTGCAGAGGCTGCCAGGTTGATCACCGTAACCTTGGTAAAAATAAACCACCGTTCCTTTTTGTATTCCAGAAGCTGCCGGTAAAAGACCGCCTTCGCCCCGCTTGCCCGGTAATCCCCCGAGATCCGGCGGAACTTCCGTTTCTTCTCCCCGATGCGGGTGACCATTTCACCGCTGTTATTCTTCCGCTTCATCTCCGCGTAATCATCCGCGAATTTCGCAGCATCCTCATAATAGGCGCCTTCACAGCGCATATGCTTTGCCACCAGAAATGCGGCTGCCACCGTACAGACATATAGAGCCGTACAGACCAGATTCAGGGTCGTGGGGCCTGTCAGGATCAGCCGGTAAGCCGCGATATTCCAGCCCACCACAGGGATCATCTGCAGTCCCGGCCAGTCAAAGAAGGCGGACACCGTTGCCAGGCTAAAGCCCTCCCGGCGGAAATACAGAACCAGAAACAACGTCATTACCCCGAGGAAAATTTTGATTCCCAGACTCAGCCCTTTCATGAACCGTTCCGGCAGCGTTTCATTTGTATACATGAATACCATCACACTGACTTCCAGCAAAAGCTCCAGGATGCACCCCACAAAGAAGAACAGCGCCATCCTCCAGGGCTCCACACTGAATACGGTCACCCCGGCCAGCACGAACAGCAGGCTGACCACGACCGAGGTCAGATAGTTCATCCAGGCGCTGTGGATCAGGATCAGCTTCGGACTGATCGGGGCCGGGAATACAAAATGCGGATGCGCCTGCCGGAATATGACTCCTTTTCTGGATGAATAAGCGAGAAAATCCGACAGAAAAATGTAGATCGTCCACACGGAAACCAGAGCGATCAGACCGTCCGCGGAATCAAACCGCAGCTCCGTCACCAGCTTTCCCACCAGAAACAGGACATAGGCCGCATAAACCCCGAGGAAAATGATCAGGATCAAAGTGACCGGTTTTTTCAGCGCCCGCTTTACGTTATTGACAAAAGACCGCCAGGTCAGATATAACAATGCCCTCATCGCTTCTCACCGCCCGTCATCTCAAAGAACAGGTCGTCCAGATCCTTTTCCCCGACGTCCTCTTTTCGGTAGGATCCGATGATATGGCTCTGGTCCATCACGAACATGATGTCCCACAGTTCCTCCACCATCTCCAGCATATGGGTGCTGATCAGCACGGTCACTCCCTGGTCCCGCAGCTCCAGCACGACCTTTTTCAATTCCTTGATGGCCTGGGGATCCAGCCCCACCATGGGCTCGTCCAGCAGGATCACCCGTGGCTTGATGGCCAGGGCGCAGCAGATGCTGACCTTCTGCATCATTCCCTTGGACAGTTCATTTCCCAGCTTATCCTGCTTGTCGGCCAGTTCAAAGCGCTCAAATAATGTCTGCACCTCTTCGTCCGTAATGGTGCTGGAATATGCCTTCCGGATATATTCCACATGCTCCCGGACCGTCAGCGCGTCAAACATGGCCGGGATCTCCGGCACATATCCGAAGATCTTCTTCGCCTCCAGTGACCTGGAAGACATCCCCTGGATCCCGATCCTGCCCTGATACCGCAGGAGTCCCGCGATACTTTTGATGATCGTGGATTTTCCCGCGCCGTTGGGGCCAAGCAGGATCCCCACCTGGCCGTCCGGCACGAAAAAGCTGACCTTATCCACAGCCAGATGCTTTCCATATGATTTACTCAATTCCTGAATCTCTAACATGATTTCTTCCGCCTTCTTTATCTATCTGCCGCAATTTTCCGCTGTAAACAGAGGAAATCCGCCCCCTGCGGGGACAGCCATGCCCGCTGGCCAGCCTGAATTTCACAGTTCTTCTGCATTTTCGGATTCCTCAGCCTCATCTTCGACCTCAATGGGATCGTAATACCGGATCAGCGCCTGAGTTCCCAGATCGCCCATGCCTTCCGCTTCCAGTTCCTCACAGCCTGCAAGCACGGTGCTTAAGACATCCAGGGAAAGTCCGCTCATATTTGCCTCGATCAGGGCCAGCCGCATATCTTTGATAAAATGCTTCATAAAAAATCCCGGCGCAAAGTCCTCCTTCACGATCTTGGGTCCCAGGCTGTCCAGCTGCCTGCTGCCCGCCGCGCCTGCAGATACCGACCGCAGCAGCGTATCCGGATCCAGTCCCTTTTCCCTGGCATAGGCAATGGCCTCGCATACGCCTGAGAGCGCTCCGGCGATCATGATCTGGTTGGCCAGCTTGCAGTGCTGTCCGCAGCCCGCCTTTCCCTGATAGTTGATGTTGGTCCCCATGGCCTTAAAAAGAGGCATGCAGGCTTCAAAGTCCTCCTGATCACCGCCCACCAGGATGGAGAGGGTTCCTGCCTTCGCCCCGGTATCTCCTCCGGTCACCGGCGCATCCAGAACGCGGCATCCCTTTTTACTGCCCTCCTGATAGATCTTTTCCGCAAGCTGCGGACTGGTGGTCGTCATATCGATCAGATAAGTCCCTTCCTTCACATGATCCAGGATATTTCCCTCGTCAAAATAGACCTCTTCCACGTCCTGCGGAAATCCCACGATGGTGATCACCGCGTCCCGGTCTTTCACACAGTCCCCAATGCTTTCGTGAAAGGCCGCGCCCTCGCCGATCACATCCTCCACCTTGGATCTGGTCCTTGCATAGATGTGCAGGTCAAAGCCTGCCTTCATCAAATTGCGGACCATGGATTTTCCCATGATCCCCACGCCGATAAATCCGATACTTTGTATCTCTCCCAATGTTCTGCCCTCCGTATTTTCCTGTGAGATGTCCTTCTTTCAGACTCTTCTGCTCTCACATAAACCGTTCTGTGAAAGATCCTGCTGCCCTGTCTGCTTCCGCAGAATCCGTAACGGTCAGTCCTCTGCCTTCTCCACAACTTCTCCCTGCTTCTTGTAGATGCTGCCGCCGGGAACAAATCCCCGGACCGAGGACAGCGGGTAGATATTGGTATGCGCCCCGACAACGGTTCCCGGATTGAGGACGCTGCCGCAGCCTACCTCCACCTCGTCTCCCAGCATGGCGCCAAACTTTTTCATCCCGGTCTCAATATTTCCTTCCGGAGCCTTCACCACCACCAGCTTCTTATCCGACTTTACATTGGAGGTAATGGAGCCTGCGCCCATATGAGCCTTATAGCCCAAAATAGAATCGCCCACATAATTATAATGGGGAACCTGCACCTTATTGAACAGGACCACATTTTTCAGCTCCGTGGAATTTCCCACGACCGCGCCTTCTCCCACAATGGCATTTCCCCGGATAAACGCACAGTGACGGACCTCCGCATCCTTTCCGATGATGGCCGGACCGTTGATAAATGCGGTGGGCGCCACCTTCGCCGACCTGGCGATCCAGATATTCTCTCCCCGTCTCTCATACTCCTCCGGTGAAAGCGTGGCTCCAAGCTCCAGGATAAACGCGCTGATCCTGGGCAGCACCTCCCACGGATAGGTGACCCCGTCAAACAGGGGCGCTGCAATGGTTTCCTCTAAAGTGTAAAGTTCCTGTACGGTTAATGCTTTCATAGTGATCTCCTTATGATTGTTTATAAAATTGCCAACTGTACCGTTGGATGACCGAAAGCTCATCCAACCTGCGCATCCACTAATAAAATTTCGATGCCTGGTCATAGCAGGCCCTGAGCTGGAACTGGTTGCGGAGGTTCTTCACCGCGTCCGTTCTCCTGACGATAAACTGGCTCAGCTTCTGCATGTATTCCTCCGGCGTGATCTCTCCCTCCGCCACATAGGACAGCCCCTTTTCCCAGCTTGCCGTCAGCTCCGGGTTCAAGAGAGGCCGGATGGAATGGTCCACCACATCATAGATCATCTCTCCCTGCAGAGTGGGGGTAATGATCTGGGTCTTTTTATTTAACGCCAGATATTGAATATTCATCAGTTTTTTCAGGATCTCCGCCCGGGTGGCACTGGTCCCGATCCCGCTGCCCTTGATCTGGGCCCGGAGCTCCTCATCCTCAATGAGCTGCCCCGCGTTCTCCATGGCCAGGATCATGGAGCCGGAGTTGTACCGCTTCGGCGGTGTCGTCTCCCCCTCCTTAATCTCCAGCCGGTCTACCGGAAGCACAGCTCCTTTTCGGATCCCCTGAACCGCCTGGAACAGATCCCGGTCCACGTTCTGCTTCTCGCCCCCGTCTCCCTCTGCCTCCCCGTCCTCTTTTGCCGTTTTTTTCGCCTGGGGGATGCCTGTTACTTTGAGATAGCCCTCCTCCGCCAGTACCTTGAAGCTGGAAAAAAAGCTTTCCTCTTTGATCTTTGTTACGATGGATACCTTCTGGTACACTGCCGGCGGATAGAAAATGCTCAGGAAACGGCGTACGATGCAGTCGTAGATCTTCCGAGACATGTCCGAGACGGAACCCAGGCTCTGCAGTCCCTGCCCGGTGGGTACGATGGCATAATGATCCGTGATCTGCTTGTCATTCACATACCGGGTCTTTGCCAGGTTCTTATGGCTTCCGAACTGCAGGATGTCCTGCAGATAGGGCGCTGCCATCTGGTATTTGGAAAGCCCGTTCAGATTGCGGCTGATCTCCTTTGCCGCCGCCGTGGACAGCACACGGGCATCGGTACGGGGATAGGTGACCAGCTTTTTCTCATACAGCTCCTGCACGATCCGCAGCGTCTCATCGGGACTGATCTTAAACCGCTTGGAGCAGTCATTCTGCAGCTCCGCCAGGTTGTAGAGCAGAGGCGGATTCTTCTTCTCCTTTTTCTTTTCGATGGACGCCACCTGACAGGTGACTGTGCCCGCCTCCTCATAAGGCCCGGTGCCTGCAGCGCCGTTCTTCTCTGCCGCGTTGGCCCCCTGCCGGTCTGTCAGGTACGCGATCAGCTCCTCCGCCTTTTCCCGGGTCTTGAATCCATTTTCCTTATACAGGTCAAAGGACTCAAACCACCGGGAACCTTTGACAGCCTTCCATTCCCCTTCAAAGGTCTGGCCGCCAATCCGGATCGTGCTCAGGACGCGGTAGAAGGGCGTCTTCACAAAATCCCGGATCTCCCGTTCCCTGCGCACCACCATCCCCAGCACGCAGGTCATCACCCGGCCTACGGAAATGGCCGGCCGTTCCTTCGCGCGGAGATAATTGGAAACGCTGTCTCCATATTTTAAGGTCAGCAGACGGGAAAAGTTGATCCCCATCAGATAATCCTCTTTTGCGCGGAGATAGGCGGAGGCGCTTAAGTTGTCGTATTCCGACAGATCCTTTGCCTCCCGGATCCCCCGCAGGATCTCCTCCTCAGTCTGGGAATCGATCCATACCCGCCTGCGTTCCTTTCCCTGCACATGGGCTTCCTGCTCCACCAGCCGGTAGATGTATTCCCCTTCCCGTCCGGAGTCGGTGCACACATAGATGCGCTCCACATCCTCCCGGTTCAGGATCCCGCTGACGGTCCGAAACTGCTTCTCCACAGCCGGGATCACCTCATACCGGAACTCCTCCGGCAGAAAAGGCAGAGTATCCAGACTCCACCTTTTCAATGCAGGGTCATATTCACCCGGGTAGCTCATCGTCACCAGATGCCCGACGCACCAGGTCACGATGGCGTCCTCCGCCTCCAGATAGCCGTCACCGCGCCGTACGTTCAATTTTAAAGCCTTGGCAAATTCCTGCGCAACACTTGGTTTCTCTGCTATATATACTGCTTTCCCCATAGATTTATACTACCCGTTCCTTAATTATGATCAATTCGGCAATGCGCCAGACCGGAATCTCCGGACTGCGCCGCTACCCGGGAATTATCCTTCCCTGCGGAAACGGTACGCCGTCACCGTGTGATAAGCCTGCCCCGCCCTGCAGACGGAGCTTGGAAACTTCTCATGATGGACAGCATCCGGAAAATACTGGGTCTCAAAGCAGACCGCAGCACGGCGCGGATACACCGCCCCGTCTTTTCCGGCTTCCTGATCCAGGAAATTGCCTGTATACACCTGAATGCCTGGCAGGTCTGTATACACGTCCATGACGATACCGCTTTCGTGTGCGGCCGCCTCCGCTACTTTACCAAACTTTCCGCCATTTTTCAATACCCAGTTGTGGTCATAGCCCTTTCCCAGACGGATTGCTTCAAAGTCAGAGTCGATCTCTCTGCCGATCACACGCCCGGTCCTGAAATCCATGGGCGTGCCTGCCACATCCATGAACCCCCCCGTAGGGATGGAATCCGCGTCTGTCAGGGTAAATGCATCCGCATCCAGGGTCACCTCATGAGAAAGGATGTTTCCGCTGTCATGTCCGTTCAGATTAAAATAGCTGTGATTGGTCATGTTGATGACCGTATCCGCATCCGGAACCGCGTCGTATGTAAACCGAAGCTCATTCTCCTCTGTCAGGGTGCAGGTGATCTTCATATCCAGTGCCCCCGGATAGCCCTGATCCCCGTCCGGGCTGTGCAGCAGGAAGGTCAAATGATCATCCGCCGTCTCCGCTGTTTCCCAGAAACGCTTGTTATAGACGTCCGGCCCGCTGTGCAGGTTATTGCCGTTCTGATTGGCTGTCAGGGAATAATGTACGCCGTTTAGTTCAAAGGAAGCCCCTCCGATCCGGTTCGCGTTGCGGCCCACAAAAGCGCCGATAGATTCCGTGCCTGCCTCATATCCGGCTGCGTTTTCATAGCCTAATACCACATCCCGAAGCCGCCCTTCCCGATCCGGCACAAGCAGCCTCACCAGTGAAGCGCCGTAATCCGTAAATTCCGCCGACATCCCGGCATCATTTGTCAGAGTGTACAGCTTTGCTTCCTTCCCGTCCTTTACGGTTCCAAAAGTACTGATCTTGATTGGTTTCATCTGTTTTCCTCCGCTATTTCTTCTTTTATACTGCTATTTTCTCTTTTTGATCTGAACAACGGGCACCGCGTCACGCAGCCTGGACAAAAGGGACTTCTTCTCCTCGATCCGTTCCGGCCGTTTCGCATGGAGCGCTTCCTTCATGAATATCTCCTGGGCGCAGATCTTCCGCTCTCCGCCCTTCTTTTTCTGATACGTTCCGTCGCTGGTCATGACCCTTGCTTTTACATTGTCCGCAAGCATGATCGCCAGATACCGCACAAGCTGTTTTTTAATAGCCGGGTCATAGATCGGGCAGGCCACCTCCACACGCTTTTCCGTATTCCGGGTCATCATGTCCGCAGAGCCGATGTACACCTTCTTCTCATCCCCGGATCCAAAGACAAATACCCTGGGGTGCTCCAGATAACGGCCTACGATGCTGGTCACGGTGAGATTCTCCGTTTCTCCCGGAACGCCCGGCAGCACACAGCAGATCCCCCGCACGATCAGGTCGATCTTCACACCGGCCCTGGACGCCTCCGCCACCTTCCGGATAAAATCAATGTCTGTAACGGAATTCATTTTCATCAGGACTCTTCCGGAGGTTCCTTTCTTGATCTCCTCATCGATCAGCATCAGCACCTTCTGCTTTAAGCTGGTAGGAGACACGATCAGATGCTGGTATGCGCCGTGGAGATTGCTGATGGCCATATTTTTGAAAAAGACCGCCGCGTCCTCCCCGATAGCCTGGTTGGCTGTCATAAGAGAAAAGTCGGTATACATTTTCGCCGTCTTTTCGTTATAATTGCCGGTCCCGATCTGGGTGATATAGCGGATCTCGTTGCGGCTGCGGTAGGTGATCAGGCAGATCTTAGAGTGGACCTTATACCCCTCGAAGCCGTAGATCACGCGGCAGCCCGCCTCTTCCATACGCTCCGCCCAGTCGATGTTGTTCTGCTCGTCAAACCGTGCCCGCAGCTCGATCAGGGCGGTGACCTCCTTGCCGTTTTCGGCGGCGGCACACAGATATTCCACCAGCCTGGTCTTCTTCGCCAGCCGGTAAATGGTGATCTTAATGGTCATCACATCGGGATCCACCGACGCTTCACGGATCAGCTGCAAAAACGGCTCCATGCTCTCATAAGGATAGGAAAGCAGGATATCCCGGCGCTTCACCTGGGCCATCACGCTGCCCTCCGCCACCGATGCCGACGGCTGGGGAACAAAGGTCTCATCCGTCAGGGAACGCTTCATGGAATCCGGCACCTTCTCGATCACAGAAAACACGAAATCCAGCGTCATGGGCATCTTGGTCCGGAAAATGCATTCCTGGGTGATGTTGAACTTTTCACAGAAAAACTTCTCCATCTCTTTTCCAAGGGGGCTTGCCACCTCCAGCCGGACCACCGCCATCCTTCTCCTCTTGTGCAGGGCTTTTTGCATCACGAAACGGAAGTCGTCATTGTCCGCATAGGAATCATCGTCCGGAGAGATGTCGGCGTTCCGTGTCACGCAGATATAATTTTTATCAGACACCTGGTACTGGCCGAAAATCAGCTCCATGTATTCCAGGATCACCTTTTCGATACGGATATAGCGCACGTCATGTCCCGGAAGGTATACGATCCTGGGCACAAACTGGGGAATCGGGACGATCCCCATCATGGTCCGGTCCTCCAGCCTGAGATTCGCCACAACGTAGACTTCCTTATTCAGCAAATGCGGGAACGGATGGTTCACGTCCACGATCTGCGGGGAAAGCACCGGCAGAACCTGCTCCTTGAAATATTTTTTGATAAACTTCTTTTCCTGAGGCTCCAGCTCCTTGAAGCCCATACTACTGATCCCATAGGTGGCGAGCTGCTTCTTGATCTCCGAATAGGTCTTATCCCGCTCCTTGTAAAGAGGAGCCACCGCACCGTAGATCGCCTTCAGCTGCTCCCCCGGCGTCATCCCGGATTTCAAGTCCACCTTTTTGTTGTCCACAGCCTCCATATTCAAGAGGTTGCCGACCCGGATCATAAAAAATTCGTCCAGGTTGCTGGTAAAGATCGAGACGAACTTCATCCGCTCCAGAAGCGGCACGTTCTCGTCCCGGGCCTCCTCCAGGACCCGCTGGTTAAACCGCAGCCAGGACAGTTCCCTGTTTTGTGTGTAGCTCATTTTTTCCTTGCTCATCTTCTCTTCCTCCTGGTTTCATAAATCCTGCCTGATCGGATGACATGCATCCGTTTTTGCAGAACAGATATTCTTCCTTGTGTGGAATCTATCGCTCCAGATATTCCATCAGCCGGTCATATTCCCGCGCCATCAAATGATAACCGTGCTCGTAAAAGCCTGTCAGGATCTCTGCGTTGCGCTCCAGCCGGGACACCGTTTTCACCTGGGGCCGCAGGACGAAGATCCTGCCCTCCTCTTCCAGGCGTTCGATCTGTTCCATCGTGCGGTTATAATACAGGCTCCTTGTCATGATGGCCCGAAGCAGAGCGGGATAAGACCGGTATGCCTCCCGGTAGACCCTTGCCATGCCTTTAGATACCCTCTTTTTCCGATATCCCGGGTTTCGGGTCAGGATCACCACGATCTTCCGGTTTCCATAGGTCAATGCCCGCTGGATGGGCACCGAATCCGCCAGTCCGCCGTCCAGATAAGGAATCCCGTCCACCCTCACGATGGGGGTCAAAAGCGGCATGCTGCAGGATGCCCTGCATAGCTTCATCAGCCTTGCCCTGTCCTGCCGTTCATCCTGATATTCCGCCTTTCCGGTGAGGCAGTTCGTCATCACGATCTCACACTTCATCTCCGACTGGAAATACGTCTCAAAATCAAAGGGAAAGGTCTCATTGGGATAGGTGTCAAAGATCATATCCATATTCATGAGGCTTTTTTCCTTGATCACCTTCCGGAATCCGTGGACATAATCATCCTTTTTGTCTGTCAGGATCATACAGTCCCTTGTCCTGCCAGGCTGTCTTGACACATAATCCACCGCGTTGCAGGAGCCTGCGGACACGCCGATAACGTGGGATGTATACAGATCCTTCTCCATCAGATAATCCAGGACTCCCGAGGTAAATACTCCTCTTGTCGCCCCGCCCTCCAGAATCATTGTTGCTTTCTGCATATCAAAACCTCGTTTCTGATCATTTTACTGTTTTATTCTCTCTTCGTTTTTTATCTGCAAAACGCCTCTTTTCTTATGTATGACTCAGGATCCGCTGTCAGGATTCTTGGAAAACAGCCGACACTTCCTGACTCGTCTGCAGCTGTTATTTTTCTGCTGATCCCGAATCAATTTCTTCCAATTATAGCACACAATCCTTCCTTTAAGTAGACCTTTTTGTTGAAATTATAAATGGCGCGATGATTTTCCTTGAAAAACAAAAGGTTTTATGTATAATATAGAGGAAGTGA
>CAYQBE010000134.1:12645-13347 GCA_964415625.1 uncultured Clostridium sp. | reverse complement strand
ACAATACTACCAGAATAGGAGACTAATTATAAGACGCCGATTATTTACCGCTTACGAAGAAAATTTCAGTAGTATATACTCATAAAAAACAAAAGGGAGGAACTACACATGATGAAAAAAGGAATGGCAGCTTTGCTGTGTGCAGGAATGGTGTTGAGTCTGACGGCGTGCGGAGGCAGCGGGGATGATGCAAATGGCGAAAAAGACGGAAGCTCAAAAAATACCGTGACACTGCTCTCCTGGTATACGGAGGAGCAGATGATGCCTCTGAAAGAGGGCTTTGAAGCGGCCAATTCAGATCTGGAGCTGGAGGTGCAGTTTGTACCGCCGACAGAGCAGTATATCCAGAAGCTGACCCTGCTGATGAACGGGAATGAACCTACGGACCTGTTCTTTATGTGCCCGGAGGTTCGGGAGGATGTGGTTGCGACAGACTTTGCCGAGGATCTTTCCGACATGCCGATCATGGAGAAGCTGAGCGACAACGCGAAAAGGACTCTGGGCGCGGACGGCAAGGTGTACGGCCTTTCCATGGATTCCTGGGCGAGCTTTATGTTCTACAACAAAGAGATCTTTGAACAGGCGAAGATTGAGAAGACGCCGGAGACCTGGGATGAGCTGGTGGAGGATATGGCGAAGATCAAGGAGCTCGGTATCGATCCGATGACCGCACAGTCCGAGGATGCGGGGAGACTGCTTCTG
>CAYQBE010000134.1:0-12635 GCA_964415625.1 uncultured Clostridium sp. | reverse complement strand
TATTCGCATCCAATGAGGCGTCAAAGGATCCGAATGTGGAAGCGGCGCTTGCGGACGGCAGTAAAAAATTTTCCGAGCTGTACAAGGAATCCATGGACGCATGGTATGAGGACGTGATCGAGCCGAAATACCTGGGACAGTCCTGCTTAAGCCTGACCAATGACCAGCAGATCGAAATGTTTGTGAACGGGCAGGCGGCCATGATGATCGGCGGCCCCTGGAGCCTTCCGGATTTTGAGGCAAAGAACCCGGATCTGGAATTTGGAACCTTCGGGATTCCCGGATTTGACGGCGAGGTGATGCTGCAGGGCGCGGCGAATGTTGGGATCGGTATTGCAAAGGAAGCAAAAAATAAAGAAGGCGCAGAGAAATTTATGGAATACCTGTCATCTGAGGACGGGATCCAGTGCTGGGCTGGAATGTTCGACAATTTTATGAATGCGGCGGATGCGGAGTATACAGTAGATCCATGTCTGGAGGCATTCAAGACAGATGTAGCGGAAGGCAGAGTGTACTGGCAGACTGTGGAATGGCCGTCTTCCTCCTCTATCCTGGAGGCATATACATCCGCATGCCAGAGTGTGATCGCAGGGACATCCACACCGGATGAGGCTCTGGAAGCAGTAGACGACAAGTTTGAGGTCATCTTATCAAATTAAGGCATAGACCGGAAAGGGATGAGTATCTATGAAATTAAAAAAAGAGTTACCTTATCTGTGTTTTGTCCTTCCCGCGTTTCTTGTCTATACGGTGCTGATGCTGTATCCGATGCTTCAGGCGGTGGGGCTGTCATTTACGGACTGGAAGGGTGTTACCTTTGAGAATCTTCATTTTGTGGGGCTGAAAAATTATCTGGATGTTTTTTCGGATAAGCAGATCATTATCTCCATCACTAATACGGTGGTTTATGCCATTGCCGTGCCGATCGCGGTGACGATCCTGGCGATCCCGCTGTCGGTTGCCCTGAATTCCAAAATGAAGACCAGCAACATCCAGAGAGCGGCGTTTTTCTTCCCGTCGGTTCCGAGTGCTCTGGTGCTGGGATTTTTATGGTCCTATATTATGTCGCCTCTGGATTACGGACTGCTGAACCGGATGGTCACGGGGCTGGGCTTTGACCCGGTTCTCTGGCTGGCGGACCCAAAGATGGCGATGGTATCAGTCATCGTAGTGACCGTGTGGAGCCAGCTTGGCTGGCATGCCTGCATCTACCTGGCGCAGCTGCAGAGCGTTTCCGAGGATCTGTACGAGGCGGCCCGGATCGACGGCGCAAATACACTGCAGTTATTTTTCCGGATCACGGTGCCGCAGCTAAAGCCGGCCATGGTCACCAGCGTGATGCTTCTGATGATCTCCTCCCTGAAGGTATTCGATCTCCCGTTCGCATTGACAGGCGGCGGGCCGGGATACGCTACGACCATGATATCCCAGGTGATCATTCAGAGAGGCTTTGTAGATAAAATGTATGGAAGGTCTATGGCAGCCGCGATCGTATTCTTCTTATTTGTGGCATTTATTACGGTAATCCAGCAGAAAGCGGGGGCAGAAAAAGAATGAGTGCAAAAAAAGTCAGAAATATAGCAGGCGAGATCGCAATGCTTGCATTGTGTATCGTGATACTGATTCCGTTTTATTATCTTGCAGTAAATACATTCAAAACACCTCAGGAAATGTCCGGTTCGCCGCTGGCGCTTCCCCGGAGCGTGACCTTTGAAAATTACGCAAAGGCATTTGAAAACATGGATTTTGTGCGCAGCTTTAGTAATTCCCTGATCATTACCGTCGTCTCGGTAACGCTGATCGTGCTTTTCGGAGCTATGGCGGCCTATCCCATCGCGCGCAGAAAACACAAGATGTATAAAGGGCTCCTGGCCTATTTCCTGCTGGGGTATATGGTTCCGGCGCAGACCATCATGATCCCTCTGTACCTTCTGCTGCAGAAAATGCATCTTCTGAACAATATTGCGGGGCTGATCCTGGTATATTCGAGCTGGTGCAATTTTGCGATGTTCCTGTATCAGGGATTTTTCAAAGGGCTTCCGATGGATATTGAAGAGGCTGCGATGATCGACGGCTACGGCCCATGGAAATGCTTCTGGCTCGTGGTATTTCCGCTGCTGAAGCCGATCACCACAACGATCATCATCTTTGAGGTCATGTGGGTGTGGAATGATTTCCTCTACCCGTACCTGTTCCTCAGCTCCAACAAGTCCTTTACCCTGGTCATGCAGGTGTATAAAGGCGTGGGACAGTTCAGCAACGACTGGTCCATGATGCTCTCAACCATGGTTCTGGTATTGATCCCGGTGGTGATCTTCTATCTGATCATGCAGAAGCATATCGTAGCAGGAATCACAAGCGGGGCCGTGAAGGGCTGAAGCTGATACAGAAAATGAATATCAGAAACCGAGGAGATTTTATATGAATATCATACCAAATGCCCCGTTATTCCGGGATCCGATCTACGACGGGGCTGCTGATCCGACGATCCTGTGGAATCCCCTGGAACAGGCATGGTGGATCTTTTATACCAACCGCCGCGCGTTTTCTCCGGGAATCGGGGTGAGCTATATGCACGGTTCCGACATCGGGATCGCCAGCTCCGATGACGGAGGAAAAAACTGGATCTACCGGGGAACCGCCCAGGGGCTGGATTTTGAACCGGGAAGAAATACCTGGTGGGCGCCGGAGGTGATCGAGCACGACGGAACATTTCACATGTATGTATCCTATGTACGTGGGATTCCGTTCAGTTGGGAATATCCGAGAAAAATACTCCATTATACGAGCAGGGATCTGTGGAACTGGACATTTGCCGGAAAATTGGAACTGGCCTCGAACCGGGTGATCGATGCCTGCATCATCCGGCTGCCTGAAGGACGCTGGAAGATGTGGTACAAAAACGAGGCGGATCAGGGATTTACTTACAGCGCGCTCAGCACGGATCTGTATCATTGGATCCCCGGCGGGGCGGAGATTACGGATTGTCCACACGAGGGGCCCAATGTATTTTTCTTCCAGGGAAAATACTGGATGCTCACAGATCCCTGGCATGGACTTGGGGTGTATAACAGTGAGGACGCGGCACATTGGAAACGGTGCTCCAATATCCTGCGGGAACCGGGACTGCGCCGGGATGACAGCGGGATCGGGGCGCATGCGGATGTGCTGGTACATAAAGGACGTGCATACATTTTTTATTTTACACACCCCGAGGTCACAGAGGAAGAAAGAAATGATCCGGACTTTGTATGGGAATATCGGCATCGGCGTTCCTCCTTGCAGGCGGCAGAGCTGATCTGCAAGGGTGGGGAACTGGTCTGCGACAGAAATCATGTAGAGATGGATCTGGAGGGGATGTGAAATACGGTGCGCGTTTCCCTTCAAGGAAAAACAGAGACCTAAAATTATAAAGTATCCGGCGAAACGCGCCAGTGACGCGTTTCGCCGGATGAATCAGTTCCAATTTATCTGCAGCTGTCTCTTCTTTTCTGCACAATCGGAAAGATAGAGATTGATAAGTGTCTGGTATGGAATACCAGAAAACTTAGACTGTGATTTAAAATAATCTACCGTATCCGCATCAATATTTATGGTGATCTGTTTCTTGAGCTTATTCGTATATGGATTCTTACGAGCCTTGCTGAAATCATATTCTTCCTTCATGACCGCACCTCCTATGCTTCGTGATAATATCTCGTTTCTGTAGTAGTTGCTTTTCTTGCAGATATAATACGTATAATAGAATCAGATTCCCGATAACAATGACATACCACAAGCAGATTCGTCTTCTTACTAAGACCTAAGATAATAAATCTGTCCTCCTGTTCTGAGTGCTCCGGATCATCAATGACAAGGGCTTCTGGATCATAAAATACCGTTTGGGCTTCCTCAAAAGATATTTTATGTTTCTTCTTATTAATCTCGTTTTTCTTAGTATCCCATTCAAATTGTATATGCTCCATAATTAAATTATAATTATAGAATAATTATATGTCAATCCTGTTTTTAGAGCATTCTCGGGAACTCTTTGTATCCAGATTTGCGAGATGATTTTTTGTCAGGAGTACACAAATTTATGAAGCGTACGTGGAACGTACGTTGATTAAATTTGGGTGCTCCTGGCGGAAAATCAGCCGCAAAGATGGGTGCAAGGGAGTTTCCGAGAGTGCTCTTTTATTCTGGGAGGTGGACGAATCGGCCAAAATGTATTATCATGAAAGAAAACCGTCGAGTATAAAAACACTCGCCGAAATGCAGAAAGGACGAAAACCATGGAACGACACACATTTGCAATGAAGGTAAAAGAGGGACAGATGGACGAATACCGCAGAAGGCTGGGCGGGGTCTGGCAGGAGCTGACCGCATTTCTGGACCGGAATCAGGTGAAGAATTTCAGCATCTGGAACGCGGAGGATCTGATCTTCGGGTATTACGAAACTGCCGGGAACAGGACGCTTCCCGCAAAAGAGGAGGCCGCTGTCAGGGAATGGACAGAAAAGATGGAAGAGACCTTTGACTGGATCTCCACACCGGGAGAGCCTATGCGGCTGATGTACCAGGATTTTGGTATCGTGAGGGAGAGCAAGGAGCTGATCCGCCACAGGATGTTCATGACCCGATTAAAGCCGGGATGCGAGGAGGAGTACAAGAAACGGCACGACGGGCTGATCGCAAAACGGGGGGATACCATTACTCAGGGGTCGGACAGCAATTTCAGCATCTGGTGCGCAGGCGGCTACATCTTCGGATATGACGAGATCGATACGACCATGGAGAAGGAGCCCACCGAAGCAGACAAGGCATTTACCATCGAATGGGAAACCCGCCAGCTGGAGATCATGGACTGGATCACCAATGATGTGGACTGGCTGACGGGAGAACACCATGCGGCGAGCGTACGGCTGGCGTGGCATGCGTAGAAGGGGTGTGGAGTTCTGCTCCATGTATACTCACGAGTGGTAAGACCTGCAAATCTGCCGTACTGCAGTTGTTGAGCAGCAGCACGGCTGCCAAAATCTTTCTGTGGCAGATCTACCGGAACTCTTAGGCGCCCTCCAGGCCATGGATCCAGTCTGACTTCAAGTAATAGACCAGAAATGTCAAAGAGCTGAGAGCCCATGTGAGAGGATAAGCCCAGAAAATCATTTTCATTTCCGGAATGATCCGGACCGCGATCGTAATATAGCTGATCCGAACCACACACCAGAAGACCAGCATAATGATCATCGGTACAGCAGATTTCCCGGCACCACGCAGGATTCCTGCCATGCAGTGGGAGAACGCGAGAAGAAAGAAGAAAAATGTTTCCGTGCGCGCCTGCGCTGTCCCGATGGCGATGACTTCCGGGGTGCTGTTGAAGGCGGCGATCAGCCAGGGGACACAAACATAGATCACCAGTCCGATCAGCTCCGCGACTGCAACCGTACAGAAAATGCCGAATGCGGCACCCCGCCTGGCGCGGTCATATTTTTTCGCCCCCAGGTTCTGGCTGATGAAGGTGGTGAGGGCAAGTGAAAAGCAGGTGATCGGCAGGAACACGAAGCCCTGGATCTTGGAGTAGGCGCCGCATCCGGCAACGGCCATCTGCCCGAACTGGTTGATATTGGCCTGTACAAATACATTTGCAACGGAAATAATGGAATTCTGGAAGCCGGCCGGGATTCCATTTTCTAGGATCTGCTTTAAAATTTCTTGATTTAATTTCATTTCTCGAAGTTCCAGCCGGATATCCTCCGGGCTTTTCATCAGCTGGCGCAGACACAGGAATGCACTGACAAACTGAGAGATCACGGTAGCCAGCGCAGCCGCCCCTACCCCAAAATGAAATCCGCCGATCAGGATCAGGTCCAGAAGGATATTGACAACGGAGGAGATCACAAGATAGATCAGCGGGTGGCGGCTGTCCCCCACGGACTGAAGGATCCCGACAAAAAAGTTATACATCACGAATGCCAGCGAACCGGAAAAATAGATCCGGAAATATGTAATGGAGCTGGGCAGAACCTCGGCCGGAGTTCCCATGAGCACCAGGATCTGCGGCGCGGCAAAGAGGCCGATGAAGGTCAGGATCAGACCGCAGATCATGCCGAAGGCCGCGGTAGTATGGATGGACAGCCGGAGCTGTTCCACATTCCGCGCGCCGAAATGTTTGGCAATGACAACACCGGCTCCGATGGCGATCCCATTGAAAAAGCCGACCATCAGAAAAATCAGGCTGCCGGAGGAACTCACAGCGGCCAGAGCAGCATTTCCGATAAAATTGCCGACGATCAGTGAATCAGCCGCATTATAAAGCTGCTGAAAAAGATTTCCCCAAAAAAGGGGAAACGCAAACGCGACAATGCGTTTTCCGATCGAACCCTCTGTCATAAGTGTAAATGAAGAATCGGACATGACGGGAACCCTCCTCTTCTTTAAATTTAATGTAACTCATGATTTTTCCTGTATTCCCCCGGACTGCACCCCAGATATTTATGAAAGGTTTCCGTAAAATAGCTTCCCCCGGAAAACCCAACCTCATAACAGATCTCCGTAACCGTCAGATTGGTAGACAGCAGCAGTTCCATCCCTCTGCGCAGGCGGTAATCGGTCAGATAGGCATTGGGCGTCTGGTTGATGAACTGCCGGAAAATGGTGCAGCAGCTGGTCTTTCCCACCCCTCCCGCCCGTGCGATATCGGCAAGGCTGACCCGTTCCTTATAGTGCTCCTGGATGTACGCGACCATATCCCTGAGCGCGCTGAGATGATGGTTCCGCACAGGCGGGGCATCCCCATGGACACTTCTGTTCCGGTAAAGACTGCTCCAGATATCACAGATCAGGCTCTGGAGCTTTAACTCCGCCCCATTCTCTCCAAGCGCCTCATACATTTTGACGATATCCGCCAGAACGTTTCCTTCCCACGATATATTTTGATCCAGAAAATGCCAGGGTAGGCTGCTGTCAGACAAGATCGGGGTTACAAACTTCCGCTCCAGATACCGGGAGGTGCAGAGCAGCATGGGATGGAAGAGCACGCAGATAAAAATGCATTCGCTCCGGTTCTCCGAATAGCCGTAATGAAGCTGCCGGGCATTGACAAAAATGCCGTTTCCCGCGTCAAGCCGGATGATCTCACCGTTGACATTGTAGAGCATATGGCCGGAGAGCACGGCAATCAGTTCAATATCGTCGTGCCAGTGGCTGACCGCCGTATAATTGGGATAGGTTGATAGAATGCCCTGCTTTACATAAACGGGAAAATCTTCGGTGTTGTATTGTACCTTTTCGGAGCTGTCCGGATTGATAAATGATCTGGTGTCCATTGCTTTATCCTCTGAAAATACAATCTTCGCCGCATCGAACCGTCAGGTCTCAGTCTCGTCTGCGATGCAGGCTATATACTGCTGCTCTGAATCATTTCGTGAAATATTGCTAACTGTACGGTTGGATGCACGAAAGAGCTTCCAACCTGCTCAGCCAATCGCAAAACCGTACAGTTCGAAATATTGTTATAATATTTCGAACGTTTTGGGATTGAATGAGTGTCTCTTTTAAAATAATATAGTATTGAAAAATTTTCCCCATGTCAAGCGGAGAGTGAATGGTTTTATAAAAAGGATCATTACAATTCACGGCCTGACCAGCTGCGAATTGTAACGCATCTGGCTCATTATAAAGTCGCCTTCGGCGAGGGGCAAATTCCATGAAACCGGTCCTTTAGTGGCCGGATGACTTGCAGAACGGTGCAAGGCACCGTGAATAGTAACAAAGGATCATGCATTTGTCGTGCGGCATCGGATTCATAAAGGGATGTGCGGGGATCCCGACGCATGATACTATAAATACCATCGTATGCAGAAAGGCTGCCAGTGGCAGGCTTTCTGCATGGAAAGGAATTGATCAATATGAAAATGGATAACAGATACCGCAGAGATCATGAGATGGCATATTTTTCCGATGAAAGTGTCCTCCAAGAGCAGCTGGTTACGAAGAAGGCCATCCGTGAATACAATACGGTGATGCCTTTTGAAGCGGAGAAGGGGATGGAGTGCCTGAACCGAACCGGAATGAAGCACGGCAAAAATGTATATTTCGAGCCGCCCTTCCACTGCGAATACGGCAGCCACATTGAGGTGGGAGAGAATTTTTATGCCAACACCGGATGCATCATGCTGGATGTGGCGAAGATCACGATCGGAAAAAATGTGATGTTCGGCCCAAACGTTTCCATCTATACGGCAGGGCATCCGATCCATCCGGACAGCAGAAATTCCGGATATGAATACGGTATCGCCGTGACCCTCGGGGACAATGTGTGGATCGGGGGAAGCTGCGTCATCCTTCCGGGCGTCAGGATCGGAAATAACGCCGTGATCGGAGCAGGCAGCGTAGTGACCAAGGACATTCCCGACAACGTGTGCGCGGCGGGAAATCCCTGTAAGGTGATCCGCGAGATCACGGAGGCGGACAGGCCGTTTTACTACAAGGACCGCAGATTTGATGATGAGGTGTGGGAGAAGATCCGCAAGGGTTCGGTATAGGATATGAATAAAAATGAAAAATGGCTGGAATGGGCGATCGAGCTGCAGAGCCTTGCCCAGGCCGGATTATTTTATGGAAAAGATCCATTTGACATGGAGCGGTACGAGCGGATCCGTGCCATTGCCGCGGAGATGATCAGCTATAAGACAGAGATCCCGGAAGAAAAGGTGAAGGATCTGTTCTGCAATGAGATCGGCTACCAGACCCCGAAGCTGGACACCCGCGCGGCTATTTTCCGGGACGGCCGGATCCTTCTGGTAAAAGAGAATAACGGAACCTGGTCCCTGCCCGGCGGCTGGGTGGATGTACAGGTGTCCGTCATGGAAAATGTGATCAAAGAAGTGAAAGAAGAAGCAGGGCTTGACGTGACTGCGGATCTGGTCATTGCCGTTCAGGACCGGGAAAAGCACAACCTCCCGGTCTATGCCTACAGGGTCTGTAAGATTTTTGTGCTCTGCTCCGTAGTGGGCGGAGCATTCGAACCCAATATCGAAACCGTGGAGAGCAGATATTTTGGGATTGATGAGCTGCCTGCGCTTGCGGAAGAAAAGAACAATGAAGAGCAGGTGAGGATGTGCTTTGAAGCATACCATGCGGAAAACTGGAAAACATTGATTGATTGATGCGGCAGCCCACACAGTCGGAAGCTTTGTTACAGGCCACAACCACGCGTGCCCTGCAGCGAACTTTTTTCAAATGTATTGAATCTGAGTGCGAGTCCGGATATAATAGTATAAATGGTGTTACAGGTCATGTCTGGCCAAGGTGCGGACTATAACAAAATGGCAGTAGCTTAGAACACGGCTTAAGAAAGGATTCGCCTGTTTATGAAAAAAGAATTTAATGTGACCGGCGCATGCATGCCGGAGCTTCACTATATGGTCGATATCACGAAACGTCTGGAAGCGATTCGGGAATACGTTGACAAAGGAAGATATTTTGTGATCAACCGGGCAAGGCAGTATGGGAAAACAACGACGCTGCAGGCGCTGAGGGAATATTTGAAAGACGATTATGTTGTGGTCAGTATGGACTTTCAAAGGCTGGATTCCGCAAAATATCAAAATGGAAATATCTTCTCACTGGCATTTGCATCCTATTTCCTGCGGGCACTGAAAGCAGGAGGCAAAGTCTATCCGGAGCAGATCAAAGGGGAATGCGTCGAACTGGCCCGGATTACGCGGGAGCAGCCGGAGACATTTACGCTGTTTGAACTGTTCGGCCATCTCAATGAAATCTGCGGGGGCTCAGAGCAGCCGGTCGTGCTGATGATCGATGAAGTGGACAGTGCATCGGACTACCAGGTGTTTCTGGATTTCCTTTCCCAACTGCGGGCAGACTATCTGGATAGAAAAAACACTGCGGCATTTCATTCGGTAATCCTTGCGGGAGTGTATGATATAAAAACTATCAGACAGAAGATTCGGACGGAAGACGAGCACAAGCGAAACAGCCCATGGAACGTTGCGGCAGATTTTGATGTGGATATGAGCCTTCCGGAGCAGGGGATTGCCAGGATGCTGGCAGAATATGAAGAAGACTGTCATACCGGAATGAATATAGAACACATTGCGTCCATGATCTATGACTATACATCAGGATATCCCTTCCTTGTATCCCGGATCTGCAAGCTGGCAGATGAGCGGGTGGCAGGAAGTGCAGATTTTCCAGACAGGAGCGCGGCATGGACGAAGGAAGGAATATGGGAAGCTGTCAGGCTGCTTTTGTCAGAGGAAAATTCTCTGTTCGATTCTCTTATGGAAAAGGTGGACCGCTATCCGGATCTGGATGAGATTCTTTTTACCGTGCTGTTTACAGGAAAAAATATGGCCTATAATTACGATAACCAGGCGGTTTCCATTGCGTCGATGTTTGGATTCATTAAAAATGAAAATGGC
Source organism: uncultured Clostridium sp. (assembly GCA_964415625.1). Classification (GTDB taxonomy): domain Bacteria; phylum Bacillota; class Clostridia; order Lachnospirales; family Lachnospiraceae; genus Schaedlerella. Next base: position 2,211 of record CAYQBE010000134.1, on the reverse strand, counting down.
AGTATTGCGATTGCAAACCGCATTTTTGAAACCAGATTATATAATAGATATCTGGCTTCTGAGGAATTGCAGAAGCATGATATTTATCAATCGTCCCTCTGGGATAAGAATCAATTTATTATTGGCGGACATCTGAATATTCGGCTGATCCTTGAAAAATTTGTGCTACATTTTCATGACCTGTATGCAGACAGTGATGAGAGGTTTATAGAAGAGTGCGGGCGCAGGCTTTTCTTATTATATCTTCGTCCGATCATTAACGGAACCGGCAATTATTACATTGAGTCACGAACGAGAAGCATGGGGCGTACAGATGTGATCGTGGATTATCGGGGTGAACAGCATGTGATCGAAATGAAAATATGGAGAGGGCAGGAATATAACCGCAGGGGAGAAGAACAGATTGCCGGGTATTTGGATGATTATCACTTGAAGAAGGGATATATGCTGAGTTTTTGCTTCAATAAGAAAAAACAGATCGGAGTAAAAGAAATCGTCGTCGGAAATAAAAAAATCATCGAAGCAGTGGGGTGAGAACCTGCTGTCAGACCCGGAGGAGTGTGATATCACATTCCTCCGTTTTTAAAAACACAGCAAGAAAAATGAAAGGTTTCCTTCAAAACCATTCATAAATATTTAATATACATTTCATTGTATATATTTTGATTTTTTAGTATAATGGAAAGGTATATTATGAGAATTTGGAGAAGGAGGAGAGGTTCATGCGGAAAGATATCGATAATGTTTTTTTTGAAAACAGCCCCAGGATCCAGGAATTAGCCCGCAAGTGTGAAGAGAACAACACGATCAACAAGGAACTTTATACAAAATACGAGGTGAAGCGCGGACTGCGTGATTTAAATGGAAAGGGCGTGCTTGCAGGCCTGACCAATATATCTGATGTCTGTGCCAAGAAGGTTGTCAATGGGGAAGAAGTGCCATGCGCAGGGAGCCTCTACTACCGCGGATATAATATCAAGGATATTGTAAAAGGATTTTTGGATGCCAAGCATCCAGGTTTTGAGGAGACGGCGTATCTGCTGCTGTTCGGGGAACTGCCGGATGCGCGGGAGCTGAAGGATTTTCAGGTCATGCTGGCAGAGCGCAGGATGCTTCCGCCCAACTTTTTCCGGGATGTGATCATGAAGGCACCGAGCCAGGATATGATGAACAACATTTCACGCTGTATCTTGCAGCTGTATTCCTATGACCACAAAGCAGATGATACTACCATTCCAAATGTACTGCGCCAGTGCCTGAATCTGATCAGCCAGTTCCCGATGCTGATGGTGTACGGATACCACGCATATAATTACCGCCGGGGCGAAGATCTGTACATCTATGCACCGGATCCGGCTCTTTCTGCTGCAGAGAATGTTCTGATGATGCTCAGAGAAGACCGCAAGTATACCAAGCTGGAGGCCAAGATCTTGGATATGGCTCTGGTGCTCCACATGGATCACGGCGGCGGTAACAACTCCACATTTACGACCCATGTCGTGACATCATCAGGAACCGATACATACTCCACCATCGCAGCGGCCATGTCCTCTCTGAAGGGGCCGAAGCACGGCGGAGCCAATGTCAAGGTGACGCAGATGTTTGAAGATATGAAGAACACGCTGACGGACTGGACGGACGAGCAGCAGATCCGGAAGTACCTGGAAGACCTCCTGGATAAGAAGGCATTCGACAGGAAGGGACTCATCTATGGGATGGGGCATGCGATCTACTCCATCTCTGACCCGCGTGCAGATATCTTCAAGCGTTTTGTGAAGCAGCTTGCAAGAGAGAAGGGCCATCAGGCCGAATATGCACTGTATGAAAAGGTGGAGCATATGGCGCCGGAGATCATCGGGGAGAAGCGCCGGATGTACAAGGGTGTCAATGCCAATGTGGACTTTTACAGCGGACTGGTCTACAGTATGCTGGATCTGCCGCCTGCATTGTATACGCCGATCTTTGCAATGGCGCGTATTGTGGGCTGGAGCGCGCATCGGCTGGAAGAACTGACGAATGTAGATAAGATCATCCGTCCGGCATACATGCCGCTTGCACCGTACCGCAGCTACGTGAAGCTGGAGAACCGCTGATCCATTATGTTATACTAAGGAACTGTATGGAAATAACTCATACATCTTGCTTGTCTATTTCTCCGATTGCACAGGTCAAAAAGCCTCGACGTAGCCCACTACGCCTGCGTTTTTTGAC
>CAYQBE010000133.1:0-13550 GCA_964415625.1 uncultured Clostridium sp. | reverse complement strand
ATCCCCAGGGAAATACAAAATGCCGTGTGGTAGACATGTACCGCCTGGAGGACGGAATGCTGGCAGAGCACTGGGACGTGCTGCAGCCTTGCTGATGCAGGGATCCATTCAGGAAAGAAAGATGAGGAGGGAGTAACAAGTGGAACGGGGCAGAAAAATCAGGGCGGCGGTCAGCATCTTTTTGATCGCTTTTGCATTCGGATTGAACATTACAGGCATTTCTCCGATACTGGGAGTCTTAAATGAGAAGTACAGTGAGTACGGAACCAGTATGGTACAGCTTCTGCAGACGCTGCCCTATCTGCTGCTGATGCTGGGCTCCCTTCTGATCGGCTGGTGGACGACGAAGGCCAGCAAGAAAAAGATCGTGCTGCTGGGGCTTTTGATCATCGGCTTCTGCGGCATTGTGCCGTTTTTCTCGGAACAGTTCTGGGTTCTGTTTTTATCCAGGCTTTTGATCGGATTCGGATTTGGAATCCTGGGACCGATGAATACGGCGATCATTTCAGAGTTATTTGAGGAGAAGGACAGGGCGGGCTACATGGGACTGCATGTGGTCGGCATGGGAGTCGGTACCATGGCAGGCAATCTGCTGGGAGGCATGCTTTCCGGGATTGGCTTCCGCTACTTTTATCTGGCATATCTCATTGCTTTTATTTCCTGGGGGGCCGTGCAGTTCCTCCTGGAAGAGACGCCGCCTGTGAAAGTAGAAAAGGCTTCCGCGATGAAGCTGAACGGAAAGGTGTATGCGATTTCTTTTGCCTCATTTGCTCATACGCTTTTTATCAATGCGTACAGCATGAACGTCGGCATTTATATTCTGCAGAATATTACAGAGGATACCACGGTGACCGGAGCTGTGACCACGGTCAATGCCGTATTTGCGTTATTGTGCGGCGCATCCTTCGCGAAGATTTCCGGACTGCTGAAACACTATACGGTGGCAGGTTCGATCATCAGCGCGGCGGCAGGATATGGAGCGCTGCTGGTTCTGCCGGGAATGGCCGGAGTTTATATCGCAAGCGCGCTCTGCGGAGTATCCTTAAGCTGCTTTATGGCGGGAGCTTCGATGCAGATTTCGGTTTCCGTAGAACCGGACGCAGTCGCAAAGGCGAGCGGTGTGTTTTCGATCATCGGCGGGATCGGCGGGCTGATCGCGCCGGCAGTGCTTGGAAATACGGCATCCGTCCTGCTGGGTGAAAATTCTGCGGTCAATCAGTTCCGGGTTGCGTTTTTCGGCATGCTGATACTTGGCATCCTGGTACTGACCGCTGCAATGCGTTCCCGCAAAAAGGGCGGGCGAGGATAGAAAAAAGGAGTACAAAAAATATGAAACAATATGGATTTGGTGTGGATATCGGAGGAACTACCTGCAAGATCGGGTTCTTTGACATGAGCGGGACCGTCCTGGAAAAATGGGAGATCAAGACTAATACGGAAAACGGCGGCGCTTCGATCTTAAATGACGTGGCTGCAGAGGTGTTGGGAAAAATCCAGGAACGGGGAATCAAGAAAGAGGATGTCCAGGGAATCGGACTTGGCGTTCCGGGTCCGGTTGGAAATGACGGAACCGTTTACAAATGCGTGAACCTGGGCTGGGACGTTCTTAATGTGGAGACAGAATTATATAAGAAGACCGGCCTTCTGGTCAAGGCGGGCAATGACGCTAATGTGGCGGCTCTGGGCGAGATGTGGCAGGGCGGCGGAAAAGGCCATGAGGATGTGGTCATGATCACCTTGGGAACCGGCGTGGGCGGCGGCATCATCGTGGGCGGCAAGATCGTGGCAGGCCATCACGGAGCCGGCGGAGAGATTGGACACATCATCATGCGGGAGGATGAGACACAAACCTGCGGATGCGGCAAGAAGGGACATCTGGAGCAGTACGCTTCCGCCACAGGGATCGTGCGGATGGCAAAGGAAAAGCTTTCCGGTGAGACGAGAGCGACGAAGCTGACGGAGATCCAGCCCCTGACCGCGAAGGATATCTTTGACGCGGCAAAGGCTGGGGATGCGGTGGCGCTGGAATTGACAGACAAGCTCTGCAGCATGCTGGCGACGGCAATGTCCAGTATTTCCTGTGTGGCGGATCCAGAGATCTTCGTCATCGGCGGCGGAGTGTCGAAGGCAGGAGACTTTTTAATAGAAGGAATCAGGAAGCACTTTGTAGAGAAGGCATTTCATGCCAGTGAAGGGACGGAGATCGCTCTGGCAACCCTGGGAAATGACGCGGGGATGTACGGGTGTGTGCGTCTGCTGTTTTAAAATGAAAAGAATACGGGAATGACTCGGTTTAAAAATCTGCTGATAAAATGCGGATCGGTTACAAAAAAGAGGAGGAGATTGACATGGCAGTCATAACAATTGACGGGATCCGTCTGGAAGTCCCGGACAACAAAAATGTGCTGGATGCGGCCCTGGAAAACGGCATCTACATACCCCACCTGTGCCATCACAAGGATCTGAACCCGCTGGGTTCCTGCCGGATGTGCATCGTGGAGGTGGAAGGACAGGAGGGCGTCGTGACATCCTGTACATTAAAAGCAAAGGACGGTATGGTCATCCGGACGAAGACGCCGGAGATCGAGCGGCTCCGTATGCTGGCGCTGGAGCTCTTGCTGGCAGGACATCCGGAGGACTGCTCCACCTGTCCCAAGTACGGCAACTGCGAGCTGCAGATGCTGATCCAGTATATCGGACCCAAGACCGGAAGACTGAAGCTGCGTACCAAGGGATTCAAGACGGAGGAGGGCAATCCGCTGATCCTGCACGATATGAACCGCTGCGTACTCTGCGGCCGCTGCGTGCGCGCCTGCAACGAGCTGCGCGGGGTCAAGGTCCTGCAGTACCAGAAGAAGGAAATGGAGACCTATGTAGGAACGCTGCATAATAAGCTGTTAAAGGACGCGGACTGCCGGTTCTGCGGGGCCTGCGCGGAGGTCTGCCCTACAGGAACGATCCGCGACAAGCTGATCAATTCGGAAGTGAAGAAAGAGGACGCGGTGGTTCCCTGCCGTCACGCATGTCCGGCTCATACGGATATCCCGAGATATATCCGTCACGTGAAGAACGGCGAATATGACGAGGCGGCTGCGGTCATCCGGGAGAAGGTGCCGTTCCCCCGTGCTCTGGGATACATCTGTACCCATGTTTGTGAACTGGAATGTAAGAGAAAAGAAGTCAGCGAGGCGATGTCCATCCGCGAGATCAAGCGTTACGCGGCGGACCATGATACCGGTTCCTGCTGGAAGGGCAAAGGCAAGCAGCTTGCGGACACCGGAAAGAAGGTCTGCGTGGTAGGCGGCGGCCCGGCCGGACTGACGGCGGCATATTATCTGCGCAAGCAGGGCCATGCGGTGACCCTGAAGGAAGCGCTTCCCACAGTGGGCGGCATGATGTCCTACGGAATCCCGTCCTACCGTCTGCCGAGAGAGATCATTGCGGAGGAAGCGGCAGTGATCGAGGAAGCAGGCGTAAAGATGGAAGTGAATACCAAGGTGGAAAAGCCGGTTGACCTGCTTCAGGAATACGACGCAGTGCTGATGGCCATCGGCGGACATAAGGGCGTGCGCCTTCCCATGGAAGGAAACGACCTGGACGGCGTGATCCTGAACGCGGATTTCCTGCGCAATGCAAGCATGGGAAAGGAAACGGGGATCGGAAAGCGCATCATCGTCCTGGGCGGTGGAAATGTGGCGTTTGACTGTGCAAGGACGGCAAAGCGTCTGGGCGCGGAGGAGATCCATCTGGCCTGCCTGGAGGCGAGAGACGTGATGACAGCCGACGATGAAGAGATCGAACAGGCTCAGGAGGAAGGCATCTTCGTACATCCGGCACAGACCTTTGAGCGGATCACGGGAACCGATCATGTGACCGGCGTGGACTTCATGAATGTGGAATCCTTTACCTTTGACGAGAACCGCCGTGCCATCATCCAGAAGGAAGAGGGCAGCGAGCACCATATCGAAGGCGATACGGTCATCTTTGCGGTAGGACAGAGACCGGACATCACAGAGGAAGCAGGGCTGGAGCTGGGAAGGGCCAATTCCATCGCTGTGAAAAATATGGAAACCAACAAGGCAACCTCAGTGGAAGGGATTTTCGCGGCAGGCGATGCCATTTACGGGACAAAATCCGTAATTACGGCGATCCAGTCCGGACGTGAGGCGGCCAGTGAGATTGATAAATATCTGGGCGGCGACGGAGATATCTCCGAAGTGCTGGCCCCGGTGACAGAGGCGGATCCTTACATCGGCCAGTGTCCGGGCTTCGGATATCTGGAGAAAAAGCATACCCAGGTAGATTCTCCGGAGAAGAGAAGCGATAATTTCAACCTGTATGACCACGGAATCTGCGATGCGGATATCTGCGCGGAGGCGGGACGCTGCCTGCAGTGTGACCTGCGTCTGAAGATTTCCAAACCAAGCCTGTGGGGCGATTTTACAGAGAGTAAGGAGGCGTAGAGTGATGGGTGCTTTGGAACAAGCAAAAACAATGAGCAGAGAAGACGTGCTGAAAAAAATCGCGGCACTTGAGATCCAGGAAGCAGGAATCCACGCCGGCCCACTGAGAGCCCATCTCGACGCGGCTCTTGCGGAAAACGCGGAGGAAGGCACAGAGCTTACGGCGGTTGCGGCGCTGAACAATGCAGACACGGATCAGGTCCTGCTGGGAGTGCTGAAGGCGGATCCGGAGAAGGTATTGGAAGGTCTGGCTATTGCAGCCTACGCGCTGGGTACGGAGAGACGGATGCTGTACGTGCCGGAATCTGAGACGGCGTTGGCGGAATCCTTAGCGGATACCGCAGCAAAATATCAGGTCGAGGTGAAGGCGGAATTTTTGAATATCCGTGCAAATAAAGGGAATGCGCTGATCCATATCGTGACCTGCGCAGACCTGGCGGATGCATTTGCGGATGCCTATACGCCCGGCGTGTATGTGTCGGTCAACGGCGGAGAAGTGAAGAAGGTGGCTCCTGACACGAAGATCGCAGATCTGGCGGACACGGAAGGGGCGAAGGCGCTGCTCCTGGGGTATCGTCTCCACCAGCCGGAGGATGCACAACTGACCGTGGCGGAGGCCGGGATCGCAAACGGCGTGGTCCGGGTACTGACGGAGAAGGACTGTATCGTGGCGGAGACGGAGAAGAAGCTGACCGCGTCCAGGAAGCAGAGCTGCGGAAAATGTGTGTTCTGCCGGGAAGGATTGATTCAGCTGCAGTATATGCAGAAGGAGATCACGGAAGGCAGGGGCAAGGCGGAATACCTGGACCTGACGAAGGAGATCGGGGAGGCCATGTGCTACTCCACGCCCTGTACTTTGGGGCAGGTTTCCGCGGAGGCGGCTTTGACAGCCACGGAGCTGTTCGGCAAGGAGTATGAGGCGCATATCAAGAAGAAAAACTGCCCGGCGGGCGTGTGCTCCTCCTTTGTCAATATTTATATCGATCCCAAGCTGTGCAGCGGGTGTGAGGAATGTGTGGATGTATGCCCGAAGGATTGTATCGAAGGAAAGGCAAAATATATCCATATGATCGATGACTTTGACTGTACCAAGTGTGGAAAATGTATCGAAGTCTGTCCTGAGGATGCCATTGTGCAGACTACCGGCAAGGTTCCGAAGCTGCCGAACCGGCTGACAAAGGTTGGGAAGTTCAGGAAGCATTAGAGGGACGATATCTGATCGATCAATGGCAGGAAAAAGAGTGTAAATAATTCGTTTAAGGCTTTACACTGAAAATCCCTTTTGATATAATGAGAATATCACAAGACAGCATTTTCATTATAGAAGGGAGGCGGTTCTATGCCGAATACTGTTGAGATTGTGAAGGACGCAGTGGAACAGTTTCAGAAAGTTCAACGGCATATGTCAATAGCGAAAGAAGAAAATGCTGAGAAAACATATGCAAGTTTAAAAAAAGATTATTTATCTTTAAAGGCTATTTTGCAGGTAGCAGGTGTGAATCTGACAGATATTGACGAAATAAAAGAGTAACTATAATTCAGGGTGCCCCGCAGCTTGCTGCGGGGCACTCTGAAGCTAACCAACTGGGAAGTGACTGCGATGTTCAGGCGGATGGTGGCCGAATGGTTCAGGCAGCCCGCTTGGACTGCTCGTTGAGCTGGCAGACAGGTACAGGATCATCAGCTGTGCTTCTTCGTTCCTTCTAATCCGACGTTGCCGCTGCTTATGCCCTCTTCTTTTCCTTCCAGAGGAAGCCAATCCAGGGCACGCTTGATGTAAGTATCCCAGAAATCCCATTCATGGGAGCCGGGGCCTACCTCAAAGGTATGATTGATATGATGGTGTTCTAACAGGGCGGATAATTCCCTGTTGGAATCCAGGAGTCCGTCCTGATCTCCGCAGGCCATGTAAATCTCCGGAAATTCCGCGTTTTCTTTTACTAACTGCTCTACAAGCACGCTGGGATTCCGGTCGCTGTTTAACGCTTCCCGCAGATCCGGTCCGAAGCAGGTGTGCTTAAATTCCTCGGATTCCGACGGAAACCGAGGATTCTCCGCTTTTATCAAAATCGACTCATTCAGGATGAAGGCGCCGGACAGGGAGATGATGCTTCCGAAGGTCTCATGGTATTTCAAGCCGTTTCTCATGGCTCCGAAGCCGCCCATGGACAGACCGCCGATAAAGGTATCTTCCCGCCTGCGGGACAGCGGGAAAGACCTTCTTGAAAATTCCACCAGCTCCCTGCCGATAAATTCACCGTACATATTGCAGTTCCAGGGCTGGTCCAGATAGAAGAAATTGTCGCCCGACGGCATCACCACCGCCAGATTCTGATCCTGCGCCCAGCGCTGGATCCTTGTGCCGTACAGCCAGTCTGTATAGTTCCCGATGACTCCATGCAGCAGATACAGGGTTTTAAAGGGTTTCCCTTCTTCCCTTTTGGGCATCCCCGGAAAATACACCTTGTCCGTGGGAAGCACCACATACAGCGGGACGGTTCTTCCCAGTGTCTCTGCCATAAAATTCACTTCTAAAACTGCCATTTTTCATTCCTCCTAGTATTTTTTTTCAAAGCTTCTGCACTGACATGAACATCAAACGCCTATTACTTCAAAATGAATGCAACGATGTACTGGTACATCGAATAATAAGTAACCAGCCCAATGACTTGCCTGATTTTCTACAAGAAATCAAAGTGCCCTTATGATTATATCATAGATTTTAAAGGAAAACGAGAAAATAATCTGTATCATATTTCACCTGGTTTTATACAGATTTTCACCTTTTTTACAGTACAGTCGGTTTGATCTGGCCGTGGTTTTTATTCGTTGTACTGGTATGCATATCATGATATAATTATTAAGTGAATTGCGCTGATGCGCAAGCAGGTCATCAATTTTCTTACGAAAATTGGTGACAAATTAGGATGCTATTTGATTCAGGATAAAGTGTTTGGAAAGGTGATCAGCTATGATCCGGAAACTGGAAACCCTGACGGAACGGGAAAAAAAGATGAAAAAGCTGTATCAGGGCGAAGGCAGGGAATTTCTGTCCCGCCCGATGAGCTTTGCGGAATATAAACAATTGATCCGGGAGCATCCGGAGTACCCGGATGTAGGATTTGTGTATGAGCTGGGGTCCATGGCACGGCTTGGGACGACAGTGCCGGAGGTGGAGGCGCTGACCAACGGGGACGCGATTGATGTGGAGGTGCATGAGCGGTATGGATATCCGGTGGTGCATAATCATGTGTATATCGAGATGATCTATGTGTACAGTGGAACCTGCACGCATTATATTGAATCGGGAGTAGATTCAAAATCGGAAATGAGCCGGGCAGCAGGATTGGGTCGAAAACCAGAAATGAATCAGGAGGCAGGAACAGAACGAAAGCTGAAAACGGATCAGACAGCAGGCTCGGGCCGAAAGTTGGCAGCAGGCGCGAAATCAGGAATATATGAGGAACTGGGGACGCATCCCGGATGGAAGTGGTTCCAGATGAAGGCGGGAGATCTCTGCCTGCTGGCTCCCAATGTCCGGCATGTGATCACAGCGCTGGAGGATGACGTGATCGTGCTCAATGTATTGCTGAGCAAGCAGATGATCGATACCGGATTTCTGGCGCTTTTGAAGGACAAATACCTTCTGGCGGACTTTTTCAAAAATATCCTGTATCAAAAGGGAGCCAGCGCCTATATCCTCTTTCCGACAGGAGAGGATCCGTGGATGAAGCAGACCTTCGGCCTGATATACCAGGAAGAGCAGAAGCGGGAGTATGCTTACAGAGAGTATCTCGTCTTATATGTGAAGCAGGTGATGATCCACCTGATCCGACGCTATCAGTTCCAGGCGGTGGTCGCGGAATCGGTGCAGCAGGAAACAGACAATCATGTGGTGGCGATCCTGGCCTATATTTCCGTCAATTATAACCAGGTGAGCCTTAAGGAGACGGCCGATTTCTTTCATTTCAGCGAAGCGCATTTAAGCCGGATGCTGAAAAAATATACATCTAAGACCTTTGTACAGATCATCACAGAGCTGCAGATGAAGCATGGGAAGGAACTGATCGAGGAGGGGAAGCTGAATCTGGCGCAGATCAGCCAGGAGGTGGGCTGCTTTGACGCCAGCCATTTTACGAAGAAATTCAAGAAGCAGTTTGGGATGTCGCCGGAGGAATATCGGAGAAAGATGGTTGATTTATCCGATGAAAAGAAGCATTAAAAAGAGTAAGCAACTGTAGAAAAATAAGTTACGTATTATAATACGTGATATCGATGTGCTTCAAGTGATTTTGAAAGGCGATGGAGGTATTATGAAGAATAATTATACTTACCCTGCAAGAGTGAAAAGTGAAAAGAACGGAGCAATCCTGGAATTTGTCGATTTTCCGGGGCTGGCTGTCTCAGCAGATCAGGAAGGCGAATGGATTGAAGCGGCTCAGGAAGCGCTGGCACTCAGCATACTGGATCTGATTTCCCAGGGCCGGGATTTGCCAAAGCCCTCAGTTTTGGAAGAGGGCGTGCTGTATGTGCATGTCTGGCTGCCGTATTATAAAAATATGGCGAGAGAGGTGTATGTGAAGAAAACGGTTACGATACCCCAGTGGCTTGATCTGCTGGCAAAGGAAAACCATGTTAACTTTTCAGCGTGTCTTGTGAGAGGGATCAAGGAGGAGCTTGGGATCAAATGAGTTTTTGAGGGGATACACATGATATCGGAAAGAAGGGCGGAATGAAAGATGGACACAGAGAAGGTTTATGAAGAACGAGTGGAGGAAGACAGATTAAAAACATTGAAAGAGTATAAGAAACTGCCGAATAAAGACAAGCTGGAATATATCACAGGAATCTTGGGGACTGCGGAGATCCACGGCGTAGTGTATGATGTGAAGGAACAAGGGGAGGAAGAGCAGTTTCATGTAATACTCTATTCTTCTGAGGGAACGCATATGCAGATTTTGAAAGGCCAGCCCAGATACTGGGGGCTTCCGGCCGCCAAGACAAAGAAGAATATCATTTCCAGAGATCAGAATGTAGGGATAGGCGATCTGATCAAAGGAGAGCTTCAGCCTGGAAAACAGGGAGCGCCGTGCATTGTAAAGGTTCAAAAATTGCTGTCAGGAAAGGACTTCGTGAATAAAATGAGTAAAACATTGAAGAAGAATTGGCAGAGGGAAGGGTTTGACTTCGATCCCTCAGGGTTTGCCAGATTTAGTGGGGATATTGCTTTTGACGAATGGGTGCTTACAAAGGTGGAAGCCATGCTGGAAGACAGATATGAGTCATTTATCCAGGAAAAAATGCAGGAACAGGAGGAAAGGCTGCATGAGCTGAAAGCGGAATCTGTGCGGCTTGGCAGGGAAAATGACGCATTGAAAAATGAAGTACTGAAACAGGAGGCTGAACTGGAACAGAGAAAGGAGCGCATAAAAAAGGCTGAAAAGGATTACCGGCATTATCTGGAGCTTGGTATTATTTCTGAGAAAAAGGAGCAGACGGACATCAGAGAGCATTATGCCTACAGTACGTATGCGCAGCTTACAGAGGATGTGTGGGGATATCTTTGGAAAAAGAAGGGACTGTATTATGAACGGTCAACGGTAACCCATTTCATGAATGCCCTGAGAACGCGGCAGCTGATCCTTCTCTGGGGCAGGCCCGGAACCGGTAAGACAAGCCTGCCTCTTGCAGCAGCGGAGGCTCTCGGTGCACAGTGTAAACGTGTGCAGGTACAGTCCAACTGGACGGACAATCAGGATCTGCTGGGATACTACAACATCGTAGATAAAAGATATGTCCCAACACAGTTTTTGGATGCCCTTGTAGAAGCGGCGGAAGATCCGCAGAGGCTGTATCTCATCCTGCTTGACGAGATGAACCTGTCCAATGTGGAGTACTATTTTTCAGAGATGCTCAACGTATTTACCTGGGATGCGGATCAGCCATATACGCTGCCTCTTTATTCAGAGCGGCTGAAGAAAAATGCCAAAAATAAGCTGGAAGAATGTTCGGAAAAAGAGGGAAGAGATGTCTCGGAACTGGCCAAGATACTGGCAGATATGGAGGTATATAAGCCGGATTTTAAAATCCCGAAGAACGCCAGATTTGTGGGAACCTTGAATACGGATGCGACTACAAAAACAATCAGCCCAAAGGTGATCGATAGAAGCTGTCTGATCGAGCTGCAGGCAATCTCCCGGGAAACGAAGGAGCAGGAGAGAGAAACGCTGCCCCCAAAAAATGCGCTTGACGTGGAAGGCCTGAAGGTCAGGGCCGGCCGGTTTATCAGGGGAGTGGGAATCTCAGAGGAGGATAGGATCCGGACGATTCCTGCGGAACACTCTGGGGAAAATCCGATCCGGATGGTTATAGACCAGATCAGGGAGACCACAAGAGATACAAAGCTGTCTGTATCGAACCGTATAGATACCTATATCGGCCAATGGACAGGCTGGGATGACAGCAATGTGAAGCCGGACGAGGTAGTGCTGGAAAAAATACTTCCGCTCATAGATATGGAATGGAATAAAAAGAATCAGAGCATGATCGCAAATTTGAAGGGCGTGCTTGCCCGGTTTGAGTGTAATAAATCCCTGGATAAATTGAAAAGGATGGAAGAGCAGGCGAACGAGAGGAAAATACAGATCACCTATTGGGAGGATTGACGGAGGCAAAAGGGATGGACATCGTTCTTGTAAGTACATATCATGACCTAAAGAGTGAAACGGTTGACGGGGAGCTTCCTATTCTACGGATCCAGGAGGCAGATCCTCAGGATTATCCGGATTTTGTAAAGGCGGGAGCCTGGGAGGATGGCGGCGAGATTTTGGTCCAGCCGCATCAGGAGGCCAAAGTAGATGGCCGCTACAGGAAGGTGGATATCGCGGTCAGGATGACAAGCGCGCAGGCGGAGTCGGTGGAAGCGGTCACAACAGAACCGCAGGGTTATCGCTACCAAAGACATACGGATATATTTGAAGGCATCGTTTATTTTGTACCTCCGGCAATCTGGAAAAGAAACGCATACAATCAAAAGTATGAGAGGACCATCGTAGGACATTATACGGCAGGCGGCAAGGAGGAGATCCGGATCCATTTTACCGATGGCAGAAAGGAATCCATGTGCCTGTTCTCAAAATTCCGAAAGGAAGAGGATACATTTTACAAAAAACTGGTGTTTGATCTGCTGTCAATGGAACAGCGGCTCTGTATAGAAGAAAAAAGCGCGGCATCCATGGCTGTTAAGTGGGGAGGCCCTCTCTATCAGGAAGCAGAGGAGATGGTGGAGGAATTCTGCAGTACACTCCACAGCATGGAAAAGGATGTACAGCCGGAGCTTAAGCCGTTCAAGGAGAAAAAAGCATTTCATAAGATCAGGAAAATGACATCCCGGGCGTTGATAGAACATGAGATATTCCACAAGGAGAAGGTCAGATCCACCTCGTATCAGGAGGATTTGGATACTTATGAGCACCGTGCGGTCAAGACATATCTGGGACGACTAAAGAAGCTGGTCAGACTGCGGAGGGAAATGGAGGCCCACGCTCTGAAAAGTGAACTGGAAGGGATGAAGAACAACCTGGATCTCAGTGATGAGGAACTGGAACAGAGGATTAAGGATCAAGAGGATTGGATGAACCGTCAAAAAAGCAGACTGGAAGGACTGCTGGAGCAAAGACCTTCTGCAGAGTCTGAAAAGGGGATCCCTGTCACGGTTTTATTCAGGATTTATCATATACCTGGGGAGGAAGGGGGAGAAAATGGGATCCTGGAGTTCCAGACAGGGAAGAAAAACCAAATCAAAGTGAAATCCGGGTCTTTTAAGTCCAATCCAGTCCTGGGTGTCGAAGCAGGAGGCACGGATATGAACCCCGGCCAGATCATGGATGCCGAAGGATGCAGGTATAAAGTCTGGGAGGATAAGAAGTGGTCCGGCTGGAAGAAGTATGAATGGGGCGGCGCCGGGGAGACAAAATTTATTTCTGTAGCTGTACCTGTGGAGTGCACGGAGGCGGCTTCCATCCTGTTTCACTATCTGCAGTCAGATGAGAGGATCATAACGGAAAACTGTGTAGTTGGAATAGGGGGCTATGTGGCTCCAGGATATGGCAGTGAGGGACGCAACAGGCATTCCAAATTTGAATTCGTTTTCAAAAAGATAGAGGAAATCGGGCTATATGATATTAAAACTGCAGATCCTTCGAAGGAAGAATATAAGGCTGTTCCGCAAAAGGGAGAACATTATAGAAAGATCAAAGATTTAGATCCGGAAGAAAAAGACAGGTTTCAAAAGGAATTCAGGGAGTATATACTCCAGCTTGAGCCGCAGGGATATGACGATATCGGATTTTATAAAGAAGAGAAGGCGATCAGGGAACAGTATAAAAAGCTGGATGCCGAATTCCGGGATCAGGAGAAGCCCACAAAGAACTGGGGGAAATTGGAGCAATGGCTGGATAAGGCGGACAAGAGCCCGCTTATGACAGCGGCAAGCCCCGTGAAGACTCCTGTCAGAGCTTCAAATCTGTTTTCCTTCCACCCGGTTTATAAAAAAATGTATGCGCTGATGCTGAAAGAAGCACGGAAAATGGAAGGGGTTGACTATGATTCTGAAGATCCGGATGATGAATTCCAGATTGCGAAGCTGTGTGAGCTTTATGAAGTCTGGAGCTGTCTCCGGCTGGTCTGTATTTTTATCGAAAAGTATGGATTTGAACTTCTGGATCCTGGAGATGGCATGGGAACCGTGGATCTGAAGGCCTATATTCAGGGTGTGTTAGACGGCATACACAACGAAACCGCATTTGACCGGAGGAAAGAGGAAAAACCGTGGATTTCAGGCACAGAACCAGGGGCGGGATCAAGGCTCAACGGAACCAGATTCGATCTGAAGGGAGAGGTTGGCGGCAGGACTATGAAGGTCACGGTCTGGTATGACCGTGAAATAGAGATAGACACAAGGAGGCTCAGGCCGGACATCATCATGACGATGCAGATGATGGGGATAGAACGGACATTCATACTGGATGCAAAGTACAGGAGCAATTCGGATTATGACGGGATACAGGATCTGTGCCAGGTGGCATT
>CAYQBE010000132.1:0-13558 GCA_964415625.1 uncultured Clostridium sp. | reverse complement strand
ACATTTAATAGGTAAAAGATATAGTCTCATCTCATATGAAAGTATGAGGAGTTAAGATAACTCAGACAGCGTAGCGAACTGTCTAAAGATAAATGATGAAAAAGCCCTTGATTGCCGTGATGCAATTGAGGAACTGACAGAATCCGTAAGGGATCTATATAAACAGGCATTCGATAATGTCGTAACCATGTACGATGGCATGCTCTCACAGATTGAGCACCGACATAATATGCTGGAAGGTTACATTGACCAGACCGAAGCACAAGGTTACATTGTCAGCACGAAGTATTATGATGCCATGATTACGAATGAGCAGAATAAACTTTCTAAGCTGAATAAAGAACGGAATGACCTTATCAATGCTTTGAATGATGCCATTGTGAATGGCGATATTGAAGTGGAATCTGAAGCGTGGTATGACATGCAGGCTTCGATCAACGGCGTAAATGAAGCAATTCAGGAATCAACTACAAATATCATAGAATTTAAGAATGCAATCCGTGAAATCGAATGGGGCGTATTTGATAAGATTCAGGACAGGATATCTTCTATTACTACGGAAGCCGATTTTCTGAAAGATTTAATGTCTGACGAAAAGATGTATGATGACGATGGTAAGGTTACAAAACATGGAACTGCTACTTATGGGTTACATGGCGTGAACTACAATGTCTATATGTCCCAGGCTGACCAGTACAGGAAAGAGATGGAATCCATTCAGAAAGAACTTTCCAAGGATCCGTACAATGAAACACTTATTGAGCGTAGGAAAGAACTTTTAGAACTTCAACAGGAATCTATCCTTGCTGCGGAAGAAGAAAAGGAAGCTATCAAAAATCTTGTTCAGGAAGGTATTGAAAAGCAATTAGAAGCTCTTGAAAAGCTGATAGACAAATATTTGGAGGCCATAGATTCACAAAAGGAAATGCATGACTTTCAAAAGGATATCAGCAAAAAGCAAAAGGAAATTGATTCTCTCAGGAAACAATTAACCGCTTATGCTGGTGATGATTCTGAGGAAGGCAGTGTAAAGAAACAGCAAACAGAGAATAAATTAAAAGAAGCTGAAGAAAATCTGGAAGAAAGTTTATATGATAAAGCAATCTCAGATCAGAAGAAGTTATTGGATGAGTTATATTCAGAATATGAAACAATCCTGAATATGAGGCTTGACAATATTGATGTTCTTATCAGTGAAGTGATTACAAATATCAACTCTGATGCTTCTGAAATCCGTGATACATTGGTGTCCGAAGCGGAAAAGGTAGGTTATAAACTTACAGATTCTATGAATACGATTTGGGGAACTAATGGCACGATCGCAAATATACTGACTACTTATAGTAATAACTTCTCTTCTACTATGACCACGGTTCAGTCAGCGATCAATGGTATTAAGATTGCGATTCAAAATGCGATAGCCGCATCAAACAAAACTGCTACGAGTAATATCAATAGTATTAATAAACAGCAATCCCAGCAAACATCAGTCTTTAAACCAACAACATCAAAACCAGTTAATACAACACCAAAACCGCCAGCACAATCAAATAGTGGTGGAGATGGCGTGCCAAGAATCGGTGATAAGGTTACATATGTATCTGGAAGCTATTTCTATAGTTCTGATGGTTTGAATCCTTCTGGGAATCAGATGTTAGGTCAACAGGTATATATTACGAATATCAATAATGCATCCTGGGCGCAGAAGCCATACCATATCTCCAGGACTTCCAGATTGGGAGAGCAGGATTTAGGATGGGTGAATCTTAATCAGTTAAGTGGATATAAGACTGGTAAATTCATGATTGACAGGGATCAACTTGGTATTACACAGGAAGAAGGGAATGAAATAATTCTCGGCCGTTCTGATGGTGCTATGCTTATGCCAAATGGAAAGGGCCAGCTTACGAGCTTGAAACGTGGTGATGCTGTAGTAGATGCCGATGGTACGAATAATCTACTTAGCTTTGCGAATAATCCGGATGGATATCTGCAGAGGATGATTAATAAGGTGAAATCTGAGGATTACAGTATGAAGGGAGAAGTAGTTGGTGGTCAAACTATGAATGAATATAATGTAACCGTTAATATGAACAATGTTGTTGATTATGAGGATATTTTCACAAAGTTGAAATATGATCCTAGAACTGAAAGGTTTGTACAGGAAGTAACATTTGGACAAGCTCTTGGGAAAAGTAAGTTGAGGAAATATCTGATATAAGATTTGTGGATGGCACTGTTTTGGTGCTATCCATATTTGAAAGGAGAAAAATGAATTTTACGAAAGAACGAATTGATGAAATTGTTACAAATGTAGTATCGAAAAACAATTTTAGCGGTATAAAGAATCAGGTAATGGAAGCAATGGATCAAATCCCGGAATTTAAACAGAATATACTTGCGTATACGTTTTTAGCTGCACATGTAGCACAGATTAATGCCATGGCTGCAATGAAAGAAGTTCTTTATGAGCTTTTTACAGAAAAAGAAGAATAAGAAATTGATGATAGTATATGGTTTTAAATCGTTTTAGGCAGTTTTGAGTGGTTTTCAGTAGTTTTGAGTGGTAATCTATTGACAATGATGTGAAATTAGACTAAAATGAAACTCATAGAAAATACTCTAAACAAAAACAAACAATTATCCATTGACGGTTCGAGCCTTAATTTGGTAGATTCTGGCTAATAAATTTAGGAATCAAATCATTAACACAAAAGTAACCGCTTTCAGCTATGGCGGTTATTTTTGTGCCTTTTATCAAAAAACAAACGTTCTCTCTATTCTTGTACTTGATTTTGTTGTATAATTTTACAAAAGTACATATGAATGGGGAGGATGAATATGAGTAAGAACGAAATTGAAAATCTACAGATTAAGTATAAGCCGTATATTGAACATTCAAGAAAGGGTTCTTCAAAAGGTGTTGATTTAAAAGAGGTAATAGAAAATGCTATAAAAAGTCAACAAAATGAACACGGTAAAAATCAAAAAGAAAGTAAGTGATTATAATTACATTAAAAGATTTAATATATATTGTGCCAGACTTGATTAGTTTGTTTTTATCTGGTTTTATTTTCATTTTAATGTATAATTGGTTGAATAATAAAAAATCAGATAATTCATCAATAATTATACTCAGTTTAGTTATAAGTGTTTTGATCAGATCATTTTATTCAACAATTCATAAATTTATATTAAATGAAACGCTGTTCGATGATTCAGAAAAAATTATAGTATATTCATTAACGGGTGTGTTTCTTGCATTTGTTATTACATATTTAAGAAATACAAAAATCATAAGGGCAATTTTATTTAAAGCAAATAACAAAACAATAAACGATGATATTTTTAACGATATAATTGATTATAAAAAAATTACCACAATGCATATTTACTTAAAATCATCAGATGAATGTTATTGTGGAAGATATTTGATTCGTGAAGAAAATGGCATGGATTCATGGATTTCTTTAATTGATTACTATAAAAAGAATAAAACTACAAATAATATTGTCTTTGATCCAAGAAAAAGTGGGATAAAATCTACAGTTACTATTAATTTTAAAGATATAGAACGAATAGAGCTTTTTTATCAAGATGATTCAGAAACATGGAAATATTTGAAAAATGATGAGTAGGAGAATCAAAAGTGTCTCCTGCTCTTTTATTATGCCTAAAAACCAGAAAATAAAAAAACAGAACACATTAACACACACTAAAATAAACCATAAGGAGAAGTCAAATAAATTATGAGTAACACAACTAATACAAGCAATACCAAAACTATCGACATCCTACGTAAACGAAACACTCAGATGCAGGATGAACTTGACAGGCTAAAGAACTTATACAAAGACTATGAACAGATTAAGCATTTGAACCAGGAATACGAGAAGCATGATCCTGATTTTGGCGAGAGACGGGTTGCTGGATTGATTGAGGATTTGGAAGGGATTAAGAAGGAATGGATGGAAGCTCTGGAAGACCTGAACAGGGAACGGGATGAGTACCGGGAGTTGATTGAGGATATGAGGGGGATTCGGGGAGTGTTTGGGTGAGAGAGGATTAATCCGCCTACTCTTTATACTAAAGAAATAAATATTCAATAAATACATAAATGCGATGAAAAATCCGCATACTATATCAATCGAAATATATAGCATGTGAGGAAGAGGTAGCCATGGATCATACAAATCAGGTATATGAGCAATTAAAAACATTCATTACGAAAAATGGATATCCACAGCCTTATAACCAGATGGCAAGGGAATTGAACCTTAAAATATATGAAGTGGAAGAAGCAATGGAAAAATTAGAAAAGAATGGCAGGATTAAGATTACTCGGATTCCTAGTGAAACGAAGATAGAGTTTGCTGATTAAAAAATTAATATTGAGAACATAGGGGCTACGGTAAACAGCTGTAGTCCTTTTTATTAGTCAAAAACGATTGACTGCATTTATATAAAAACAACAATATGCAACTAATTGATTGGATTCCAAATGAGAGATAAGAGAGTACATTGACAAATGAATATTGAACTGTACAGGCGGTGGAGCAATCTACCGTCTTTTTGAATAAATAGATATTGGGAGATGAAGTAACATAGAACAGAAAATAAATCAACAAGAAGCCTTGCGGTATGCACTAGAAAATAATATAATTGATTTGTCATATGTGCAAGAGAAGATAGAAATGAGCAAAAGAAACACTATCCTAAAACAATATGGATCATGTATATGGTACAGCGAAAAAGAAGAAACATGGTACTGTCATATACCTGATGAAACAAAAAAATCTGGAAGAAGGAAGGTGAAGAGAAAAAAGAAAGAAGATATTGAAGAAGTTGTTTATCAATTTTATAAAGGTAAGGAAGAAAAAATTGAAGCTAAAAAAGCTAAAACTGTCATGACATTCAAAGATTTATTTGACGAGTTTATTAAATATAAGTCAAAAGAAGTAAGTGCATGTACGATAAAAAGAATGGTTTCTGACTGGAAGAAATTTTATATTGGTACAAGTATTATTGAAAAATCAATAAATGAAATAACAAAAATTGATGTAGACAACTTTTTTAATAGCGTGTTAGAAGAAAATAAATTAAAACCAAAAGCATTTTATAATATGTGTGGAATACTTAAACAAACTTTTGAATATGCCATAGATGCAGATTATATTGATAAAAGCCCATATAGAACTAAAATAAATAAAAAGAAATTTGCAGCACATAATAAAAAGCCAGCAGAATATGAAGTTTATCAATCTGATGAGAAAGACAAAATCATACAAGAAATGGAACGCAGACTAAAAAATAATCCTAGAAATACTGCGCCTCTAGCTGTAATGTTAGATTTTGAACTTGGTACAAGAAAAGGTGAAATCCTTGCTTTGAGTGAATCAGATATAAAAGATGGGTGGATTCATATACACAGACAAGTGGTCGAAAAATTTGATGTGTCTGATATCGAGCATATTAAAAGTATAGGGTTTGAAGTTGTTGACTACACAAAATCTCATGATGGAGATAGATGGCTGCCGTTAAGTCAAAAGGCATTAGACATTATAAAGCGAGTTAAAAATATTAATTTTCAATATAAAGAATGCTTTGAAGATTTTCTGTTTGTTAGAGATGGAAACATAATGTCTCCAGATGCGATTGATGCACAACTTGTACGTGGATGCAAGTATATAGGGATTAACATAAAAACAATGCATAAAATAAGGAAGACTTACGGATCCACACTTCTTCATAATGGTGTTAACATCAGTGCTGTTAAGGATATGTTAGGACATGCTGATGAATCAACAACGATGAAGCATTACATTTACAATACAATGACAGATAATGAAACAAAGGAAGCTGTATTAAATGCCTTGAATACGCCATTTAAAGAAGTGACCAAAAGTGACCAGAATATTATCTCTTTCCCAGCAAATAAAAAGACCGAAAACCCTGAATCATCAAGGTCTTCAGCCCTCTAAATAAGACTGCGGAAGATGGGACTTGAACCCACACAGCTCGAAAGCTACAAGATCCTTAGTCTTGCTCGTCTGCCAGTTCCGACACTTCCGCATTCGTGATTCTAACGCTACGTCAAATCACAAGACATATCATACTATTTTCTGCAAAAAATGTCAACCTGTTTTTTTTAATATTTTTTATTTATCCGATTGATTTATTTTATTTTTATTACCATAGCCTGGAAACTCTGAGAGAAAGTAATATCTTACATTATATTCGGGTAGCATAAGAAAAGATATTCGATAAAATAAAAAAGAGTAGTATGGAGGGCTTAAGTTATGGTGCGAAATCGGGTAAAAGAACTGCGCAAGGAGAGAAGACTGCGCCAGGAGGAACTGGCAGGCAGAATCAATATTTCACAGCAGACGGTCAGCCGGATTGAAAACGGGGATAACGCGCTTGCGGCGGATATCCTGATGTCTCTGGCTAACTATTTTGGTGTGTCCATTGATTATATCCTGTATCGGTCAGATTCACGAAGAGGGGAGGAAAATCAGGCAGAGTTTAACGAGATCCAGGAGAGAAACTATAACCTCTGCAGAAATTATGAGCAGTTAAACCGCAAAAACCAGGAATTGATCTACCATCTGACGGAAGAACTGGGAAATGGGCAGCGTTTCAAAGAGGAGCTTCTGAGCAGGAAAAAGGAAACAAAAAATTAGGATGAGCAGATTTTTTGCGGGAAAATATGGAAGGCCATATGGGTAGTAACAGTTCGGCTTGGCATGAAAAGGATTCCAGGTCGGACTGTTACTATTTTTGTGCATTTTTGGTAATTACTGTTTGATTATATATAGGCTTTTTGTTAAAATAAGACTATACAATTAATGTGAGAAAGGATTGGAGGAAAAAGAGATGAAAAAACCGGTATTAGTGATCATGGCTGCGGGAATGGGAAGCCGTTACGGCGGGTTGAAGCAGATTGACCCGGTGGACGATCAGGGACATATCATCATGGATTTTTCCATATACGATGCGAAGCTGGCAGGCTTTGAAAAGGTGGTGTTTATCATCAAAGAAGAAAATGAAAAAGACTTCCGCGAGGCCATTGGAAGCCGGGTGGAGCAGTATATGGAGACTGCTTATGCGTTTCAGCGGATCCAGGATATCCCGGAAGGCTTTTCCGTACCGGAGGGTCGTGCAAAACCATGGGGGACGGCACATGCGGTCCTGAGCGCTGTTCAGGAGATCGACGGACCTTTTGCAGTCATCAATGCAGACGATTATTATGGAAGAGACGCATTCCAGAAGATTTACAGCTACCTTACCACTCACGAGGATGATGAGAAATACCGCTACACCATGGTTGGCTATGAGCTGAGGAATACGGTGACCGACAATGGACATGTGGCGCGGGGTATCTGTGAGATCAATGATGCCGGGGAGCTTACAGCCGTTACAGAGAGGACACGGATCGAAAAAAGGGAGGGCGGCATTGCCTATACGGAGGATGACGGGGCGACCTGGGTGCCGATTCCGGGCGAGACCCTGGTATCCATGAATATGTGGGGATTTACGAGAAGCATCCTGGATGAGATCCAGGCAGGGTTGCCGGCATTTCTGGAAAAGGGCCTTCGGGAAAATCCGCTCAAATGCGAGTATTTTCTCCCCAGTGTCGTCAGCGGACTGGTGGAACAAGACCGGGCATCCGTGGCAGTCCTTTCCTCCGCGGACAAGTGGTACGGCGTAACATACAAAGAAGATAAGCCGGTTGTGGTTGCGGCGATGCAGAGACTGAAGGCGGAAGGCTTTTATCCGGAAGATTTATGGGAGGATTGACGATGAGGAAGGAACATGAGAAGGGAAAAGCAGACGCGATCAAAAATTTCAGGTTCAGCGGGAACCTGGTCTCTGCGGAGCCTTATGGCAGCGGGCATATTAACGATACCTACCTGCTTATATTTGATGATCCTGGAAAGGGACAGAATAAAAAGATCCTGCAGCATATGAATGGGCAGATTTTCACCAGGCCCGTGGAGCTGATGGAAAATATCATGAACGTGACGTCCTATCTGCGGGAGCGGATCCTGGAGAAGGGCGGAGATCCGGAGCGGGAAACGCTGAATGTGATTCTCTCTTTGGACGGAAAGCCATACTACATAGACTCGGAAGGAGAATACTGGCGGGCATATCAGTTCATCACCGGAGCATCCTGCTACGATCAGGTGAAAAATCCGGAGGACTTTTATCAGAGCGCGTTTTCCTTCGGCAATTTCCAGAGGATGCTGGCAGATTATCCGGCAGATACCCTGCATGAGACCATACAGGGGTTCCACGATACAAAAGCCAGGTTCGCGGCGTTCCGGCGTGCTGTGGAGGCAGATGCCTGGGGCAGGGCCGAATCCGTCAGAAAGGAGATTGATTTTGCCTTTGCGCATGAGGAAATGACCGGCGTGCTGGGCGGGATGCTGGCGAGGAAGGAGATGCCTCTTCGGGTCACTCACAACGATACGAAGCTGAACAATATCATGATCGACGATGCCACGGGAAAGGGAATCTGCGTGATCGACCTGGATACCGTGATGCCCGGGCTTGCGGTCAATGACTTCGGGGATTCCATTCGTTTTGGGGCCAGCACGGCGGCAGAGGATGAGACGGATCTGGACAAGGTGGAATGTGATATGGAATTATTCGAGCTGTACACAAAAGGCTTTGTCGAGGGATGCGCGGGCAGCCTTACGGCGAAGGAGCTGGAGATGCTTCCCATGGGGGCCAAGGTGATGACCTTCGAGTGCGGGATCCGTTTTCTGGCGGATTACCTGGAGGGAGATGTCTATTTTAAGATCCACAGAGAGGACCATAACCTGGACCGCTGCAGGACACAGTTCAAGCTGGTAGAAGATATGGAAAAAAAGTGGGATATTATGAACGAAATTGTCAGAAAATATAGCTGATCAGAAACAAATACGATTGACAAAGCATCAACAGCAAAAAAGATAAAAAAATACAGGAGGAAAAGAAAATGCTGGAAAAAGTGGATTTGTCGAAGAAAATGTCAAAAGAAGAATACAAGGATAAAATGCCGCTCCTGGAAAGCAGGCTGGGAGAACTGCAGAGACAGTGCAAGAGCCTGGATATTCCGGTGATGATCGTGTTCGAAGGTTTTGGCGCCGCAGGCAAGGGGCTGCAGATCGGGAAGCTGATCCAGAGCCTGGATCCGCGCGGGTTTGAGGTACATGCGATCCAGCGTGAATCGGAGGAAGAAAAGATGCATCCGTTCCTGTGGAGGTTCTGGACAAAGACTCCGGCAAAGGGAAGGATTGCCGTATTTGATGGAAGCTGGTACAGGAAGGTCCTGATCGACCGTTTTGAAAAAAAGACGAAAAAGGCGGAGCTTCCGGATGCCTTTCATTCGATCTGTTCCTTTGAGAAACAGCTGACAGACGACGGCTGCGTCCTGATCAAGCTGTTTTTGGATATCAGCAAAAAGGAACAGAAAAAGCGTTTCCAGAAGCTGAAAGAGAACAAGGAGACCGCATGGCGGGTCAGCAAAGGGGATCTGGAGAGGAACAAGCGCTTCGACGAATACCAGGCGATCATGGAAGAGATGCTGCAGAAGACGGACACGGATTATGCCCCGTGGATGATCGTGGAAGCCACGGATAAGCGTTTTGCTACGGTAAAGATCTATTCGGCGGTCATCAAGGCGCTGGCACAGCAGATTGAAACGGTACAGCATAAAAAGGCAGAGGCGGATGCGGTGAAGAATATCCGTTCCATGGAGGAAAACGTACAGGTATCGGCGGTGGCGGAGGAGGCCGCAAAAAATGTGAATGACCTTCAGGAGTCCATCCTCCGGAATGCGGACCTGACCTTAAGCTATACGAAGGAAGAATATAAGAAGAAGCTGGAGAAGCTGCAGAAGAAAATGGAGCTCCTGCACGGGGAACTGTACCGGAGGCGGATCCCGGTGATATTGGGATTTGAAGGCTGGGATGCCGGCGGCAAGGGCGGTGCCATCAAGCGTCTCACCGAAAAGATGGATCCCCGCGGATTTGTCGTGAATCCCACGGCTTCTCCCAATGACATTGAAAAAGCCCATCATTACCTGTGGCGGTTCTGGCGGGCAGTGCCAAAGGACGGGCACATCGCGATCTTCGACCGGACCTGGTACGGCCGCGTGATGGTGGAGCGGATCGAGGGCTTCTGTACGAAGCAGGAGTGGCAGCGGGCTTATAAGGAAATGAACGATATGGAAAAGGACTGGGCGGATGCGGGCGCTGTTGTCATGAAGTTCTGGATGCAGATCGACAAGGATGAGCAGGAGCGCCGTTTCAAGGCACGCCAGGAAAATCCGGAAAAGCAGTGGAAGATCACGGATGAGGACTGGCGCAACCGGGAGAAGTGGGATCAGTATGAGGACGCGGTCAACGAGATGCTGATCCGGACTTCCACGGAATACGCCCCCTGGATCGTGGTGGAAGGCAACTGCAAATATTATGCAAGGATCAAAGTTCTGGAAACCGTGGTGGATGCCATTGAAAAGCGTCTGAAAAGATAACCGGGAATTGCCGGCATAAACGTACATTCAGGCCGGGAATTTTCTCTTTTGGAAAATTAGAGGAAATTCCCGGCAGGTTTTGAATATAATATAATAGGGAGTTCAGGATTTGAAAGAGGCAGCGGATGATGACAATCAGAGAACAACTGGAAGAAAGGGAACTGGAGTACTTAAGCCCCTATGCGTCCCTCAGCAGGGAGTCAAGAGGGAGGGAACGCCCGGAGCAGGAATGTGATATCCGCCCGGTATTTCAGCGTGACCGGGACAGGATCCTGCACTGTAAGGCGTTCCGGCGGCTGAAGCAGAAGACGCAGGTATTCCTGCAGCCCAAGAGCGATCACTACCGTACCAGGCTGACACATACGCTGGAGGTGTCGCAGAATGCGCGTACGATCGCCAAGGCGCTTCGTTTAAATGAAGATCTGGTGGAAGCGATCGCCCTGGGACATGACCTGGGACATACACCTTTTGGGCATGCAGGGGAGAGGGCGCTGAATTCGGTATATCATTTTGCACACAATGAGCAGAGCGTCCGTGTGGTGGAGTATATTGAGAGACAGGGGAAAGGGCTGAATCTGACCTGGGAGGTGCGGGACGGCATCTTAAACCACAAGACGGCCGGTACGCCGCATACGCTGGAGGGGCAGGTGCTCCGCCTGTCGGATAAGATCGCCTATATCAATCATGATATTGATGATGCCGTGCGGGGCGGTATTTTAACAGAAGAAGAAATCCCAAAGGAAATCCGGAATACACTGGGGGATACCGGAAAACGCAGGCTGGATACCATGGTTCACGACGTGATCGTGCACAGCATGGACAGGCCGGAGATCCTCATGTCCGAGGAAGTGGGGCAGGCCATGAAGGAGCTTCGGAAATTTATGTTTTACCATGTATACCTCAACCCCAAGGCAAAGGGGGAGGAGGATAAGGCTGTGGACCTGATCCGCCGGCTGTATGAGTATTATCTTACCCATCTGGAGCTGCTGCCTGAGCAGTTTCTTCATGCCATCGACCTTCCGGGAAACTGCAGGGAACAGATCGTGTGCGATTATATTGCCGGAATGACCGATAATTACGCAGTCAAGAAGTATGAGGAGTATTTTATGCCGGAAGCGTGGTCGAAGTAGGTTTTCCATGACTTTTTTTCTTAAATACAGGAAGGAAATTTATAAGTTTTGTCGAATATATAACATATAGGGATTTATATAGGGATTTTTTGGGGGAGGTCAGGATGTATTATTCGGAAGATTTGATCGAAGAAGTACGGATGAAAAATGACATCGTGGATGTGATATCCGGATATGTGAAGCTGCAGAAAAAGGGCAGTTCCTATTTCGGGCTCTGTCCGTTTCATAATGAAAAGTCTCCGTCTTTTTCCGTCAGCAGGCAGAAGCAGATGTATTACTGCTTCGGCTGCGGTGCCGGAGGGAATGTCTTTACGTTTCTGATGGAATATGAGAATTTTACATTTACCGAAGCGGTTGAGTTTCTGGCAGAGCGTTCCGGGGTGGAGCTTCCGAAGGCGGAGTATTCGAAGGAGGCGAAGGAACGTGCCGGTTTAAAAGCCACTTTGCTGGAGATCAATAAAGCGGCGGCGCAGTATTTTTATGTCCAGCTGAAGTCGGAGCAGGGAAAGGCCGGTTATACATATCTGAGGGAGCGGCGGCTGTCGGATGAGACCATCCGTGCATTCGGGCTGGGCTATTCCAATAAGTACAGTGATGACCTGTACCGTTATCTCCGGTCAAAGGGATATCAGGAGGAAATGATCCGCCAGGCAGGCCTCATCAGCATCGATGAAAAGCATGGTGTCTATGACAAGTTCTGGAACCGGGTCATGTTTCCGATCATGGATGTGAACAGCCGGGTGATCGGATTCGGGGGACGCGTTATGGGGGATGCGAAGCCTAAGTATCTGAATTCTCCGGAGACCCCTGTTTTTGATAAAAGCAGGAATCTGTACGGGCTGAACCGTGCCAGGTCCTCCCGGAAGCCTTATTTTCTGCTCTGTGAGGGCTACATGGATGTGATCGCGATGCACCAGGCCGGCTTTACCAATGCGGTGGCTTCCCTGGGGACCGCTCTGACCGCGGGTCATGCTGCTCTGATCCGGCGTTATGTCCAGGAGGTGTACCTGACCTATGACAGTGATGAGGCAGGGACGAAGGCAGCGCTCAGGGCAGTTCCGATCCTGCGGGAAGCAGGTATTTCTGCAAAGGTCATCCGGATGGATCCCTATAAAGATCCGGATGAATTTATCAAGAACCTGGGGGCGGAGGAATTTGAGCAGAGGATCGAGGGAGCGAAGAACGGGTTTATGTTCACCCTGGAGATCCTGGAGAGGGAATATCATATGGACTCTCCGGAGGGCAAGACCGCGTTTTTCCAGGAGGCGGCAAGACGGCTGATCGGTTTCCAGGACGAGCTGGAACGGAATAACTACATAGAAGCGGTTGCAAAGGCTTATCGGATCAGCGAGGAGAGCCTGCAAAAGCTGGTGTCCAAGACCGCAGTCAGGGAAGGCATGGCAAAGCCGGTGGAACGTCCCAGGACGGCGCCGGGGCAGCCCCTTAAGAAGGAGGACGGCAGTCTTACGGCCCAGAAGGTGCTTCTTACGTGGATGATCGATGACAGCAGGCTGTTCGGCATCATCAGCCGGCATATCAGTCCCGGGGATTTTACTCAGCCCCAGTACCGCACGGTGGCGGAGCTTTTGTACGAGCAGTACAGGACAGGCAGCCTGAACCCGGCAAAGATCATCAACCACTTTACGGAGGAGGAAGAGCACAGGGAGGCGGCCGCGCTGTTCAATACCCGGATCGGCAGGCTGACCACACCGGAAGAAAAGGTACGTGCCATCAAGGATTCCCTCCTGCGGGTGAAGTCCAACAGCATCGACGTCCGGATGAAGAATCTGGAACCGACGGATATGGCGGGCCTGCAGCGGCTTATGGAAGAAAAAAGAGGGCTCGGGGAATTGGAGAAACTGCATATTTCTTTAGAATAAGGATAAAATATAACAAGATAGCCTGG
>CAYQBE010000131.1:0-13653 GCA_964415625.1 uncultured Clostridium sp. | reverse complement strand
TCTCAACCTGCGCATCCGGCCTGCTCATTTCAAGAATTTCACGCTCTATGCGGATGGTTCCTTCCCCTTCGGCAAAATACAGTCTTGTCACAAGCTTCACAGTCAGGTCATAGAATTCAATATCCACCGGATCCAGCGTCAGGATCCTTGTCTTGCCCTCCTGCGAGAAATGTGCCTTCGTCCGGCACAGGCACAGATCCACTTCCTCACCCTGATAGCAGATCTTCGCACTGCGGATGGTTCCCTCTCCTGCATAATGGGTAAAATATCCGGCACGGTATTTCTCCTGGATCAGGAATGGATAAGATGCATCCTGTACATGTTTCGTTCCGATCCCTACCTCCCATTTCAACTTTGCGGCATAAGGACGCAGGTCAAAGATCGCACCGCCCTGATCCATATTGACGCCTGCACGCATAAAGGGATCCGTATACCAGAACAGCTGCTTGTCAGAGCCATAGAGAATATCCCTCCAAAGGGCACATTCCGGCTCCGTATAGCTCTTCTTCTCCCGGTAATAGTCAGCAAATTCCGACATCGTCATATCGATCAGTTTCCCTTCCTTCTTCAGATCGCCGTAATATTTACAGCCATCGGAATAGGATTTTAAGAGCAGCTCATAGGGCGCTTCCCAGCGTCCCATCTTATTCATCCAGCCCGGTCCCACAAACATCATATTATAGGCATAACCGTTATTGTATTTCTCCTGTGCCCGGTACTGGTCGATCAGATTATACAGATAGGGGTACTCCCATGTCTTAGAATCATAGATCATACCACGCAGCACATTCTGGGGATGGGTTCCAAAGTTAGAGCCATTGCCGTCATAGCAGGCAAGCAGATCTCTGGACAAATGCGGGATCGCAACAATTCCGGAATCCTCTGTCTCATCTGCCGCCGGCGCATGGGTATTCTGCTTTGACGGGATCCACGGCGCCCACGGGCCTCCGTCAAATAAGGTATACCAGGAATTATTACAGGTGTGGTAAGCTTTCGGCCCTTCCTCCCAGCAGGTAGCGATGGCACACTTCACCATCGGATATTTCTCCTTGATATAATTGGTCAGATCCGCATCCATATAATAGGATCCGGTAGATTCCGGATAGAATCCAAACCGCTCATAGAACTTGGCAAACACATCGTCTACGATGGTCTTCTTATCCTCCATGGAAAACATCCAGATACAGAAATCCTTGGTCTTATACTTGTCACGGAACTGTTCGCAGGGAAGCCCCAGAAGCGATAATGCGATCTCGTCCCCGTATTTTTCATGGTCTTTTTTGGCAATTTCTACTGCCTCATCGTTAAAAAGCGCCGCATAGGTCATATGGATCGTAACCTTTAATCCATTTTCATGCGCCAGCCTCTGCTGTGTTTTGAAAATATCCAGCGATTCGGTCAATAGCTTCTTATCGCCGATATCTTCTTCTTTTCCATGACCGGTGACCGTAGCTGAATACTCCGGCACCATCTCCGGCCTGTGGATCACATTCAGAATAAATTCTCCCATTTCCCAATCTCCTTTCACCAAAAATTGGACAAAAAGCCGGCATCCCAGCACAAATAATTGCCAAGGGATGCCGGACTGATGACTATATTATTCAAGTTTTACTAATATTTAATCCGTCTTTTCTACAATATAAGATTCGTCTACTTAACTGCTCCGGTAATACCTTCTGCAAACTGCTTCTGCAATACGAAGAATACGATCATCGTAGGAAGCGAACAGAACAATACACCCATCATGATCATACCGTAATCGATCTTGTAACCGCCGATCGTATTGGCAATCAGCATAACCATGTTCAGGGACTTTCCGTCCGTCATGATTACCTTTGGCCACAGGTATGCATTCCAGGCATTCATGAATGTGATAACCGCAGCCGCCGCATAGGTAGACCTCATGGTCGGGAAGAACATACGGTAAAAAATCTGAAGCTCATTCAGCCCGTCAATCCTGGCCGCTTCAATGATGTCAATTGGAAATGCCCTCGCATTCTGGCGGAACATCATGATCATAAACGGCGTCGAGATCATCGGAAGGAAGAAACCGATAGCCGTATTCAGCAAGTGCGCCGAACTGAACATCTGGAACAACGGGATCATGGTCGCAACCTGCGGCACCATCATTGCCAGAAGCAGGATGGAGAACAGCTTATCTTTCCATTTATCGTGATAAATCTCAAAACCATATCCGGCCAGTGAGCAGATCAGAAGACAGATAACCGTCACACCGATCGCATACACGAAGGAATTCATCATGGCACGTGCCAGAGGCTGCTGGGCAACCAGGTTCTTGAAATTCTCAACCGCAAAAGAACCTGGGAGCAGACGTCCCTTGGAAATATCAATGTAGTTGTTGGTCGCCGCCGAAATCATCCATAAAAACGGAAATACGGAAATAATCGAAAATATCGTCAAAAATATATAAGTAGGAATCAGCCTGCGCTGAATCATTGATCTGTTTTTAGGTTCAGTCACGTGTATCACCCACTTTCAAATTGATAAATGCAAGGATTGCAACAATGATAAATACAAAGAATGCCATGGCGCTTCCATAACCAAAGTTCGGGGCACGCAGGAAACATGTATTGTAAATATAGTGCGACATCGTGATCGTGGCATTCGCAGGTCCGCCGTTGGTCAGGTTGACAGACTCGTCGAATAACTGCAGTGTACCGTTGATCGACATGATAAATGTCATAATGATCGTTGGCTTCAAAAGCGGTACGGTAATGCTCCAGAAAGTCCTCCAGCCGTTCGCGCCGTCAATCTTCGCGGCTTCATATACAGAATATTCGATATTCTGCAGTCCTGCCAGATAGAACACCATGTTATACCCGGTCCATCTCCAGATCAGAGCCAGGATAATGACCATCTTCGCCGTCCCGGCATTTCCAAGGAAGTTATACCCCTCTTTAAAAATTCCAAGTGCCACCAGCGCATTGTTGATCAGACCATCCTGTGCGAACAGAAAACGGAAAATGATCGCATAGGAAACCAGTGATGTCGCGCAGGGCAGGAATACACAGGTACGGAAAAGACCCTTGAACTTCAGGTCACGGTTGTTCAGAAGCTGTGCCAGCAGGATTGCAAGCACCAGCATGATCGGTACCTGAATCGCGAGATAGAAAAATGTGTTCGTCACAGAGCGCATGAAGACTCTGTCTTCAAACATACGCGCATAGTTGGTAATTCCGGTAAACGTGTAGTTCGTACCTCTCCCTGTCTGTAACGAAAGCAGAAAAGCCCTCACCATGGGATAAAAGCTCATGACTACGATCATGAGTGTTGCCGGGGTCAGGAATGCCCATCCGGCAGCTCTCTGCTTTGCAAGCAAACTCATACCTTTCTTCTTAGAATCCACTAAAAAACCCCCTTTTCTTCTCAATTTTCTGTATTTTTGAGTGCAAAAAAGGGAACCGCCAGGGCGGTCCCCCGCTTATTCTATGACCCGGAGGCCATCTTATTATTGATAATAGAACTCAGCGTCTGCCTGCGCCTGCTCTAATACATCTTCCTTATCTCCGCCGCCGGCGATGATATCCTGGATTGCGGTAGATACAACCTCACGTACATCGTAGTAGTATGCGCTTGTGTTGTTGGAAGGTGTCTTCTCAGCGAACTCTACAACCGTTGCGAAGATCGGCTGATCGCTCCAGAACTCCTGCGGCTCCTGATAAGCCTCGGAATCTCCGGCCGGTCCCCATGTACTGATCGCGCCTGTAGTCGGCAGGATGTTCTCATACAGCTCTACGCTTCCCGCAAATGTCTTGGAAAGGAAGTCAAACGCAAGATCTGTGTTCTGGCAGTTCGAGCTTACATACCAGGAGGATCCGCCGTTGTTGGAGTAGTTTGTAGCTCCAGAGGTCTCTGTCAGCTTCGGCATATTTGTGATTGCCCAGTTGCCTGATGTATCTTCCATACCCATAACGGTTGCCATGATCCAGTTGCCATTGATGGTACCTGCGCACTGCTCATTTGTAATAGAGGATACATACTCATCCCACTCATTTACCTCGTAGAATACGCCTTCCTTTACCATTTCCTGATAGATGTCGATACACTCATTCAGAGCATCGTTGCCAACCAGGTTCGGAGTTCCGTCTTCGTTGAACAGGGACGCGCCTGCGGACTGCAGCATCATCATGATGATATCCTGGCTGTTTGCCTGTCCGGAGAGCATGTACTTACCGGTCTTTTCCTTTACAACCTTGCCGATCTCGATAAACTTCGCCCAGTCAATGTCGGTCAGGTCGTCAATTGTGTAACCTGCTTCGTCAAGAATATCGGTACGGTAGCAGGAGATTACAGCGCCGTTGTCGAAAGGAACACCATAGTTCTTGCCGTCTACTGTAGAGTATGCAAGCTTACCTTCTGCAAATTCGGAGAAGTCGATCCCGCTGTCTGTCAGATCCGTAAATGCTTCCGGATAGAAGGATACGAACTTCTGGTAGGAGTTGTCCTGCATCAGGATGATATCTGCCATTGTACTGAAGTCGCCTGACTCTGCGCATGTCTGAAGCTTGGTCTCACAGTCATCGGACAGAGTCTCAATTACTTCAAGTTCAAAATCCGGATCAACTTCTTCTTTATAAATCTTTCCGGCTTCTTCGATCGCAGGGATGTTGAATGCCGGATCCCAGGTCCATACGGTCAGCTTATGTCCGCCCTCGGAGCCGCCGCCTGAGCCTTCGTCTGACTCTGCCGTACTCTCGGAGCCGCTGCCGCTGTCACTGCTGCTTCCGCTGTCACTGCCGCCTCCGCACGCTGCCAGAGATACAACCATCACACCTGCGAGCAATACTGAAAGTAACTTTTTCTTCATACTACATTGTCCTCCTTTTTTTACCATTCAAAAAACTCTCGCTCTTTGTCCGGTTTGTTATAAGAAGATTGTACCAAATGCATTTTTCTCATAGTGTGCAAATTCGCCCTAATAGTGTGCATTTTCAACTATATTTGTTATTTATGCACTACCGCGAATTTTGTCAAGAGTCTTTTTTGTGGAATATCACAATGTAGAAGATTAAAAAATCGGATTAAGCGTACATAAACTGGACATATTTTCCTAAAAATGTCCAGTTTATGCCGATTTCCATAAATAAGGAGCTTTGAATATATGCACAGAAACGTTGAAATAATTGTATAAAAATGCAGCACACCGCGCTCCTATAAAAGCTGCATGCTGCATTTTTATATACCGTTTGTTCTTTATACCAGAAACACCCGCTCCGGATACAGCCTTTTCAGTGTCTGGAGCATCTCCTCGTCCAGATCCAGCAGAAGCTTGATCTTCCTTCTGTTTTCCATGATGATCATCGTGTAATAAGGCGTATCCTCCTCATAGGACGTATAATCATATTTGGGCAGCTTCACCCCGCCCGCGTCCCTGCGGTACTTTGCCACAGCCTCGTGACGGTTCGGCGCGGTCACCTCCATCTCCGACAGCTCCAGGATATGAGCGGCCTTGCGGTAACGCTTCCCCAGAATGATATCAATGGTCAGCCTTCCGCTCTCCAGCCGATATTCATATTCTTTCTGGCTGTATACATCATACCCGAAATACAGCACCACAAGAAGAAATCCTGGAAGCATGAACCCCTGGGAGATTGCTACCCCCAGCAGCAGGATAATCACCGCAAAAACGATCATCACCTTCCGCAGGATTCCTGTCATCGCTTTTGGTTTTCTTTTTACCTGTTTCACAATCGCGTAATCATACATATCGTTGAATCCTCCCTGTTGTTTTCCGTGTTATATTTTTTTCCCGCTTTCCGCCTTTCTGTACCGGCTCGGGGTCTGTCCCTTGCATTTCTTAAATGCCTTGGAAAAATAAAGATTATCCTCATAGCCCACGGAATGCGCGATGGCCGTGATCGGCATATCCGTCTCCCGGAGCAGCCTGCACGCCTGCCGGATCCGGTATTCCTCCACATAATCCTTCGGCGATACCTTCAGGATCTTTTGGAACATCCGATACAGGTAGCTGCGGCAGACCCCGGTATATCCTGCAATATCCTCGATCGTAATGGGATAGGAATAGTGCTCTTCGATATAGCGGACCGCCTGCTCGACGCGGCCTGTCTGCAGATTTTTCTGCTTCGCTTCCGCCGAAGAATTTTCCATCAGCATGGCGATCATGGAATACAGCGCACCGGTCATGGAAACCGCGTCATAAAAGGTATTGCCCTTTGCCTCATACACCTGCCGGATCTTCCGCTCGATCTCACCGCTGATCTCCGCCTGCTCCAGCACAGGGGACTCCTCCGAAAAATCCGTATGGTTCAGAAGGTAAAACGCGTCGGTCCCGGCAAATCCCACCCAGGTATAGACCCAGGGTTCTTTCTCGTCGGCCCGGTAACATGCTTCCATATTGGGATAGATCAAAAAGGTATCTCCTTTTTTCAGATCATAGGTCTTTCCCCTGATCTCAAAATGCCCTCTTCCGCTCAGCACATGATGGAGCAGATAATGGTCGCGCACCCCCGGCCCCCACTGAAATCCGGGTGTACATTTCTGGCTTCCTACGTTGTATACGGAAAGGGAACTTAACAGCCTGTCCTCCGCATAATAAGAACGGACATCATCTTCCGTTGGATTTGTCATCTGTCCTCTCCTCCTTTTGTCTGTTACAGTATAACTCTATCTGCTCTGTCAGGCAACATTTTTCCATGTATTTGCAATGATTTTATATTGTATTCCGATTTTATTTCCAGCATAATGTAGGAAATATCGTATTACTATTCACAGCCGTTCATAGCAGCCATATCGGCACTATCCCCGGCAGAACCGTTACAGGCCGCTGCATACCAGCGCCTGCGACAACGTAGTTAGGAGGTATACATCATGTTTGACTACAGCAAAATCAAAGACCCCGAATTTTTTAAAGAGAACGCGATCCCGGCTCATTCGGACCATGTCTGTTATCCGGACAGGGAACACCTGGACAAGGGCGAGAATCCTTTCCGCTTTTCCCTGAACGGCATCTGGAAGTTTTCTTACGGAAGAAATCTGGACGACACGGTCAAGGGATTTGAGGCGGATGACTATAACTGCAGAAACTGGGAAGAGATCCGGGTGCCTGCCCATATCCAGATGGAGGGCTATGATATCCCCGCTTATCTGAACGTACAGTATCCGTGGGACGGCCGGGAGCAGATCCTGCCCGGAGAGATTCCCACCCGGTTCAACCCGACGGCAAGTTATGTAAAGTATTTTACCCTTCCGGAATCCATGAAGGGCATGCCCGTATACATTTCCTTCCAGGGCGTGGAAAGCGGCATGGCAGTCTGGCTGAACGGCCAGTATGTGGGCTACAGCGAAGACAGCTTCACCCCCACGGAATTTGATCTGACCCCCTATATCCGGGACGGCGAAAACAAGCTGGCCGTGCAGGTCTTCAAGTGGACAAGCAGCAGCTGGGCCGAGGATCAGGATTTTTACCGTTTCTCCGGCATTTACCGGGATGTGTATCTCTTTACCCGGCCAAGGACGCACATCTGGGATCTGAGCGTCCGGACACTTTTGGACGACAGTTATCAGGCGGGCCGGCTTGTGATCGACGCGCTCAGCTGCGGAAACGGCCGGATCG
The DNA here is from genome assembly GCA_964415625.1 of uncultured Clostridium sp. Lineage (GTDB taxonomy): Bacteria > Bacillota > Clostridia > Lachnospirales > Lachnospiraceae > Schaedlerella. The sequence continues at coordinate 6,059 of CAYQBE010000131.1, read as the reverse complement.
AGGCAGAGCTCCGGAAGCTTCCGGCAGCGGACGTTCCGGCTTCCCTCTATGCAGCCAATACACCCGAAGAGGCACCTTTATTCGCCTCCGCGGCATTTGACCTGAAGGACGGGGAAGCGCACCTGTCGCTTCCGGTATCCGGTTTCGACCTGTGGAGCGCAGAGGAGCCCAACCTCTATGAGCTGTTTCTGCAGGTCTATGATGAAAACGGACAGCTTGCGGAGGTTCTTTCCGAATATGTGGGCTTCCGCCGATTTGAGATGATCGACCATATCATGTGCCTCAATGGAAAGCGGATCGTATTCAAGGGTGTCAACCGCCACGAGTTCAGCTCCAAAGCCGGCCGTGTCCCCCAGGAGGATGAGATCCTGCAGGACATCACCACCATGAAGCTGCACAACATCAACGCCATCCGTACCTGCCACTATCCCGACGATTCCCGGATCTACCGGCTGTGCGACCGCTACGGCCTGTATCTGATCGATGAAAACAACCTGGAATCCCATGGAACCTGGGATAGCTATGCACGGGGCAGGGATAAAGACATGAGCAGGATCGTGCCCTGTGACCGTGAGGAATGGAAGGCCATGATGCTGGACCGGGTAAATTCCACTTACCAGAGGGACAAGAACCATCCGTCTATCCTAATCTGGTCCTGCGGAAATGAATCCTTCGGCGGCACCGTGATCCGGGATATGGCCGACCGGTTCCGGGAGCTTGACAATACCCGTCTTGTACACTACGAAGGACTTTTCAACGACCGCCGTTACAATGAGACGAGCGATATGGAGAGCCAGATGTACACATCGGCAGCCGGGATCCAGGAATTTTTGTCCGAGCACCGCGACAAGCCCTTCATCTGCTGCGAATATACCCATGCCATGGGCAATTCCTGCGGGGGGATGCACAAATACACGGACCTGACCGATACGGAGCCCCTGTACCAGGGCGGCTTTATTTGGGATTATGTAGACCAGTCCATCTATAAAAAAGACCGCTACGGAAAGGAATTTCAGGCATACGGCGGAGATTTCGGAGAACGTCCCACCGATTATAATTTCAGCGGAAACGGGATCGTGTACGGCGGAGACCGCGCTCCCTCCCCGAAGATGCAGGAGGTCAAATATAATTATCAGAACATTTCCGCGGAAGTATCAGCGGATAAAGTCATGATCCGCAATAAGAACCTGTTCACAAATACCAGCGCCTTTGACTGCGTGGTCACGCTTGCGAAGGACGGGATCCAGGTCTATGAAGCTCCGTTGGACACCGCCGTTGCGCCGCTGTCCGAACAGGAATATGCCCTTCCGATCCGCCGGGCGGAGCAGCCGGGCGAGTATACGGTCACTGTTTCGTTCCGTTTGAAGGGGGATACCCTCTGGGCAAAAGCAGGCCATGAGGTTGCGTTTGGGCAATTTGTCTATACCGCAGACGCTCCTGCTGCCCGCAGAGCATGTACCAAACCGCTCACTGTCGTAAGGGGAACCCACAACGTGGGCGTCCGGGGCGAGAATTTTGAAGTGCTGTTCTCCGAGTTATTCGGCGGGCTGTCTTCCTACCGCTGGGGCGGCGTAGAAATGCTGGAAACCATTCCGAAGCCGAATTTCTGGCGGGCACCGGTAGACAATGACGAGGGCAGCCAGCTGATGGCGCAGTACGGGCAGTGGAAGCTGGCAAGCCTCTATGTCACTCATAAGAACCTGGAGACCAATCAGTTCGAGGATGCGGTTGTGGAAGAACACGAAGGCTCCGTTACGGTCACTTTCCTCTATCATCTTCCCACCAGGCCGGTAACCTCCTGTACGGTTGCCTATACGGTCTTCGGGGACGGCACGGTGGAGACCGCCCTGTCCTATGATCCGGTGAAGGAGCTGGGAGACATGCCGGAATTTGGCATGATCCTGAAAATGAATGCCGACTATGACCATGTGGAATGGTACGGGATGGGTCCGGCAGAGACCTACACAGACCGCTGCAAAGGCGCAAAGCTGGGAATCTATAAGAATAAAGTAACGGACAATATGGCGCGCTACATGGTTCCCCAGGAATGTGGAAACAAGGTCGGCGTCCGCTGGGCGAAGGTGACTGACAGACGGGGCCGGGGGCTCATGTTCGATGGAGATTCCATGAGCTTCTCCGCACTGCCCTGGACGCCCCACGAAATGGAAAACGCACGGCATCCCTACGAGCTGCCGGAGGTACACTACACCGTCGTCCGGGCAGCCATGCAGCAGATCGGCATTGCCGGGGACGACAGCTGGGGGTCGCGTCCTCATCCGGAATATCTGCTGGATGTCAGCAAAAAGATGACCTTTACCTTCCGGTTCCGGGGAATCTAACCGCAGGCAGGTTTACCAACCTGCCTCCGAATGGATCTGGAACTTCAAAAGCTGCTGTTCAAAATTTTCCGGGCGCTTCCGCCACTCATAGGGCGTGGAGCCCATGATCTGCTTAAAGTTCCGGTTAAAGGTGGACAGCGTGGTAAATCCACATTTATGCGCGATATCGGATACCGGCACGTCTGTTTTCTTCAGATACTCACAGGCCGTCCGCACCCGTACCAGATTGATATATTCCAGAGGACTCATTTTCATATACGCGGAAAAGGTCCTCCGGAAATGCGTCTCGCTCATATGGCTCCAGTCCGCCAGCTCCCCGATCTTAAGCGGCTCCATATAGTGGAGGGTGATGTAATCCAGGGCCTGGGAAATAGGGATCGTCACATTCCCCTCCAGTTCCTCATTTTCCTCATACTCCGGTTCTTCGATATGATTTTCCCGGGCAATATTGATCAGAAGCGCAGCCAGGATCCCTTTTGCCTCCTCCAGATAATACTCCTTTGTCTCCCGCATGATCTCCAGAAGCTGCCGGATCAGCTCTGCAATCCCGGGGTATTCTTTTACGTTTACCAGAAAGGCACGAGAATTGATCCTCTGGATCATACGCTCTGTTCTCATGGGGGCGCCCCCCCCATTGAGTTCCCGAAGGAAGCCTTCCACATCCACAAACAGATACTCCCACTGGCTGAACGTACCCGGGTCGCTGTTGGTCGTATGAGGGTAGTTCTTCGGTATCACGGTAAACTGGTTGGACTTAAATCTCAGGTTCTGCTCCCCAAGCACTATATCTCCCTGCCCGCCGTAACAGTATCCGATCTCCAGAAAATTATGAAAATGAAGGTAATCTATATCACGGCCGTAGGACTGCATCCATTTCTCGCCCAGCAGGGCCAGGATCGGGCTTCCCTCCGGCATCTTATAATACCGGAACTCCATTTTCGGTTTTTTCCTTTTACTCATGGGACATTCCTTTCCTTTTATTCATCTGTAGCAGATCTTTATCTGCTTTTTCTGGTATCTGCCATCCCGTATGCCCGAAGCTCCTGGTGAAATGCGGTCCTTCTGGAATATTGGCTCCGATATTCTTCCATGACCTTTGCCTTTGCCCACTGCTCGCCCCTGGACTCCCGGACTTCCCCCAATGCGGCCACAAAAGCCGCGCATTCGCCGTAGTAGTTCCTGTGGCTCTTTTCCATGATTCCTTCCACCCGCATCCGGGTCCATTTTTCCAGCCGCTCCAGGATGGCTTCGGTTTCTTCCTCTGAGATTTGTATGTTCGTACGCCATTTCCGGAAGTGCTCCCAGAAAAAAGTCTGATCGTCCTCTTTTGTGCCTCGCCCTGTCCCATTCAGGTATGCTTCCGCCGTGAATCCCATGGACGAAACATATTTCCGCAGCATTTCCCGGCAGCCCTCCTGCAGATCCTCTCCGTCATAAAGGTACAGGAAGAACAGCTCCATACCTTCCTTCATGAATGTCCCCGTCCATCCCAGCGCATATTTATCATCCATACACGTTTCGATCACCTGACGGAACTTCCCGTCAAAAAACAGCAGGGAATCGCAGATCCTTCGTTCCGGCCGGTTCTCTTTTCTCTCCCCGGACTGATACTGCCCGTCCTTGATTTTTGCCGGGCTGGAAAGCAGCTCTGTATAGATCTGTTCCGCCTCGTTCCTGCAGTGATCGACCTCCTCGCATTCCAGAACCAGACGCAGATAATTTTCGATGCTGCTGTCCGAGCGGAATGCCTCAAGCCAGCACTGCTCCGCGCTCTCCCGGTCATTTTGCATCAGGGCGGCTTCTGCTGTCAAAAGCGCCGCCCTGCTCCGGATCTGATAGTCGGGCCGGATCCGCTCCAGAGCCTCCTTTCCGATCGTCAGCCCTTCCTCTGGCTGCCCGGCCTCTTTATATTTTTCCAGCGCCTGCACGTATAAGCCGGGATGCAGGTCCGTATAGTTTCTGGCCGCGCTCAGCAGTGCTTCCGGATTGTCCGCCAGGGAAACTGCTTCCTCCAGAAAACGCTCTGCCACCCGGTCTCCCTTTTGTCCCAGATAGTCGATCCATAATTTCAAAAATTCCTGGAACTGATCCAGCTCCTTTTTACTCTGCTGCATCAGTTTTTCCAGGGTCACTTCCCGCGAAGCGGCATTGACCAGCATCCAGTAGAGCTCGTTGGGCCTCTCCTCCGGTGCGTTTCCCCAGTAGGCAGCCAGCAAAGCTTCTAAAACAAATTTTTCATAATCCAGTGTAATGATGCTGTGATATTCCAGATCCCGCAGCTTGAAGTCTTCCCCGCCGAACTCTCCGTTCACTTCCACATGCATCAGCAGCAGAAGATCCGCCAGCCCATACCCCTCCTCATACAGCTCGCTATCCACACAGGCATGCACAAGGCCGCAGGCTTTCTGCATCGTCTCTCCGATATAGTCCGGATCCTTATAAAAATATTCTTCGTCGGAGCTGTCATACCATTCATTGTACTGTTCATTCACTACCTCGATCAGCATCAGCTCTCCGCTGTCGATCATCTCCAGCTGCTTGTGGATCTTTTTCACTTCCTGCTTCAATTGCTCTTTATTCAGGCTATCCTGCTTCTCTGCATAATCCGGATTTACATTCTCTCCTTTGAAAAAAGACAGACGTTCGAGAAATTCATTCCTTTTGTGCTCCGGGATACTGCGCGCGTAATCGTGCAGAAATGCGGACAGATTCTCTGCCGGCATGCTCCCGGATATCTGATCCACTTTCTTCATAAATTCCGTCAGGTTCATCTCTTATTGCTCCTTTTGTATTACATGGCATAGTACCAATGTCACGTGATTTTTATCTGCTATACATTCTCATGGAATCCATTTTATCATATGATCTGCGGGCTTTCAATTGGGATCTACGATGGTATAAAAAAATCGGAAAGCCTGAATCAAAAAGGCTTCCCGGAGGAAAAATAAAAATAAGCGGGTGATGGGAATCGAACCCACGTATCCAGCTTGGAAGGCTGGTGTTCTACCATTGAACTACACCCGCGCAAAATCGGGGTGACAGGATTCGAACCTGCGACCTCCTGGTCCCAAACCAGGCGCTCTAGCCAAGCTGAGCCACACCCCGATATGAACTTCATCTATCGGGTACTACTGATTATCCTGCCGCACCCGTGACGCAAGTGTTATTATATAGGACAGGAAAAAAAATGTCAACACTTTTTTTCATTTTTTTACAAATACTCAATTTCAAAAAAAGCTTCCCCCTTTTTATCAATATCCATCAGAATATAGGACGGGCGTTTTCCCCCCTGCCGGGGATAGGAAAGGCTGCCGGGATTGATGGCAATGACATGTTCCCCGTACTCAATCAGCGGTACATGGGTATGCCCGAACATCACAATATCCATCCCCCTTGCTTCCGCCTCCCGCATAATGTCCGAGATGCCTGCACCCACATAATAATGGTGCCCATGGGTGAGCAGGACCTTGTATTTTCCTATTTCCAGCTCCTTTTCTCTAGGAAGCCTTGAAAAAAAATCATTGTTTCCCGCCACAATCTCCATGGGGCAGCCTGCCATTTCACCTATCATATCCTCGTACCCCTCCGCATCTCCTAAGTGAATCAGAAGGTCTACCGGTGAAACATTCTCCAACGCTTTTTTTAAATTTTCATGTTTCTTATGTGTATCACTCACAACCAGTATTCTCATATGATATCCTTCATATCCTAAATATTTCT
>CAYQBE010000130.1:0-13816 GCA_964415625.1 uncultured Clostridium sp. | reverse complement strand
AAGATGAAGGTGCAAACAAAATCAGCAAATACAGACAGGCTGGTAATTGACACAGAAGATGATGAGAAAGAAAAGGAAATCGGGGAAACCAGGGAAGAAACCGGAGAAGGGTCTGAAGAAGAGACAAAGGAAGCTCAGCCTCAGCCGGAAATTGAAACCGCAGGAAGCGGGACTGCGCTTAGCTTTAGCGAGAACAGCCAGCTTTTGTGGCCGGTAAACGGTCAGATATTGCTGAATTTCAGCATGGACAAGACCGTATATTTCTCCACTCTTGACCAGTATAAGTACAATCCGGCCCTGGTGATTTCCGGCGCTGAGGGAGACCAGGTTATCAGCGGCGCGGCAGGAATGGTAAAATCCATTGACGTGACGGCACAGACCGGAACTACAGTTAATCTGGATCTGGGAAACGGCTATGAGCTGTTTGTGGGGCAGCTTAAGGAGGTTCCGGTGAATACGGGGGATTATGTGAATGCAAATACAGTTATCGGCTATGTAAGCCAGCCGACGAAGTATTATTCTGTAGAAGGCTGTAACGTATACTATGAGATGCGCAAAGACGGGCAGCCGATAGACCCGCTGCAGTTTGTAGACGAGTAAAATCGCATAAAAAAGATTGAAAACGGATTAAAAACCGGGATAGAATGGAAAAGCCAGGGAAAAAGCGATACCTGGCTTTTCATTCGTTCTTAGCTGTTAACTGAAATGATCCGATATAGGGTTGCATGGGATTTGTTTGTTGGGCTATAGTTATATTGAGAAATGCAAAGGCGTAAATGGGGAGTATTTATGAATTATACATATATGGTAAGATGTCGGGATGAAAGCCTGTATACCGGCTGGACAACAGATATCGAAAAACGGATAAAAGCGCACAATGAGGGAAAAGGCGCGAAATATACACATAGCCGCAGGCCGGTTAAACTGGTGTATTATGAGACCTTTGAGACGAAAGAGGAAGCTATGCGGCGGGAATATGCAATTAAGCATATGAATAAGGCGGCGAAAGAAAAATTGATTAAGGAGTCGAAAGCGAAAAGGATGTAAAGTATATTGGCCGGGCCAATAGAGGCTTTACATCCTGACAGGCTGTGCATGAGTTTATTTTTATAGTACGAAGGCGTACATTACCACAAAATGGCAGGCGCTCCCACCCATTACAAACAGATGGAAGATCTCGTGGCTTCCGAAATACCGGTGCTTCGTATTAAACAGCGAAAGCTTTAATGCATAGATAACGCCGCCTATGGTATAGATGATACCGCCTGCAAGAAGCCATCCGAAAGCCGCCGGAGACAGGGAATTTAAAAGCTGTGTGAATGCCAGTACGCAGGTCCAGCCCATGCCGATGTACAATACGGAAGAGACCCATTTTGGGCAGTTTATCCAGAACGCTTTGATAATAATTCCGGCAATTGCAAAGCTCCAGACAATTGCAAGCAGTGTGATTCCAAGCTTTCCGCGCAGGACCAAAAGGCAGATAGGGGTGTAGCTTCCTGCGATTAATACAGAGATCATCATATGGTCGATTTTCTTAAGGATCGTGTTAATCCTTTGGGATCTGTCAAAGGTATGGTAGGTTGTGCTGGCTGCATATAGCAGAATCAGGCTGGCGGCATAGATGATGATCGAAATGATATATATCCGGCCCGGCTCGTGAGCAGCTTTGATAATTAGCGGTACAGATGCAAACACTGCCATCAGCATTCCGATGAAATGTGTAATTGCGCTGCCCGGATCTTTGATGTGTTTTTGGATTGTACTTGCCATGATATCCCTCCTACAAATAGCAATATATCGACACGTAGTATTAAAAACTATGTGTTCATATATAGATATTATACCCAGGCTGGAAAAAAAGCAATACTTTACGAGAAATTTAAGAACAGAATCATTAGCTTTGCTTATGACAAGGCAGGAAGATAATATTCAGAACACCATACCCAGACTTACTTATGGGACGGGGATGTGGTAGGCTTGGTCTCTGAGATTTTTACAGTTGAAGCAGTGAAAGCCTTTCCGCAATTTGTGGGATAAGATTGTGAGTGAGTCAAAACAGGATAATTTATTGTATTCTTTATTTCTATACCTTATAATATCCCTAAAGACAGGAGGTGCAGCAAATGAACGTCGAAAGAAAAGAAAACATCTATACAATAGAAGATATTTATGCTTTGCCAGATGGAGAACGGGCTGAGCTGATTGATGGTCAGATTTACAACATGGCTCCGCTAAGTCGGACACATCAGAGAATTTTAGGAGCAATATATAGAAAGATTGCAGATTATATTGATGAGCATCAAGGAACGTGTGAAGTAAATGTTGCTCCATTTGCTGTATTTTTAAATGAAAATGATACGAATTATGTAGAACCTGATATTTCTGTTGTTTGTAATCAGTCAAAACTAGATGATAAAGGTTGTCACGGCGCGCCGGATTGGATAATTGAGATTGTGTCCCCAGGCAGTAAACGTATGGATTATTTCATAAAGCTTTTTAAGTATCGGACTGCTGGTGTTAAGGAATACTGGATTGTTGATTCAGAAAAGAATAGGATTACCGTTTATAATTTTGATCAGGATAATATGGAAGAATATTCTTTTGGTGAAGATGTTCCGGTAGGAATATATGAAGGGTTTTCTATAAAGATATTATAGAGGCTTTCGAGCGGAAAGAAGACACGCCACAGGAATACTTTTTAAACCTTCTGACAAATGAACGGTTTTTTGATTAGCCAAAGTATCTCTTTAACAGACCCTCAAACGCTTTACCATGTCTTGCCTCGTCACGAGCCATCTCATGTACAGTATCATGGATTGCATCCAGGTTAGCAGCCTTAGCGCGTTTTGCGAGGGCAGACATGGTAAGGCTTCCGAGGGTCTGTTAAAGAGATGAAATCTCTTGCATAAGCTGTTGGCTGTGTTTACTAACTTCTCTAACTGGCGTGCCGTTTCATCTGAATAATATTTTGCGCCGCACTGCTCGCATTCTTCACAAGGAACATTTTTTACAATAATGATACAATCTTTACCATTTACTACATGGGTTGTGGTAGATTCGATTAAATCATTACATTTACAATACATACACATCTATTTCTTCCTCCTTGTCTTTAAATCTTCCATAAACTTTATAGTGTTTGGATAATATGCTGTTATGATATGAAGAACTTCACCATCATAACCAACAACGGTGTGCAATACTTTATGATGAATAGCATATCCAAATATCAAACAACTTGGATGTGGAAAATCATCAGGATAATCTTCTATGATTTCACCAGACATAATACAGTTACCGACATCATCTATGTTTATATCTCTTTCCTGCATACGTTCAATGCAATGAGTAGACCATTTTATTTTTGCAGTACGGTATAGGTTCTGGATAATTTCTATATTCATGTTGCGTCTCCTTTTATTGGAAATTGTCGAAAGTTCCTTTTTGCGCATTACGGTTTTTTGCCGCTAATCGGAATGCTTTTTCCATTGCAGGCGTAAGTTCGGGAGAATCTTCATCAAATACGATTTCTCTCTTTGCCGCTTCTTCTATTTGTTTGATTTGTTCCTCTGTTGGTTTTTTGTTTCTATCCAAGGTAACTGTTTTAATCTGTATCAGGGTCACATTCAAGCTGTCTTTTTTCTAATTCCGTTTGCTTATGGTAAATATTGATATTTAAATGAATTTCTAAGCATGGGATGAGTTCATCAAATGTATCTCTTGAAATCATTTTTGATAATTCAAATGTATGTACCATTTTCTTTTCCTTCGTAAGAGTATAGAATAATCATACCACATACGACTAAATAAAGCACGTATTATTCTGACTAGACCAGCTTTAAAAGGTGGTTTTAAGTTAGTTCTGACTAATCATATATATATTCATTGTCAGCCAATTTTTCAAAGTTTTCCTTGAAACTTTGGATAGTTATCCACATCCATATGGCAAGAGGAACTATTTCATACGTTTCATGTGGATAACTTTTATTTTCCCTCTTCCCTCAGACCACTTTCTCTGGTATAATGCTTTTGTCAGACCACGGCTTTTACATATCCGTGTGTCTCTATGAAAAGTATATCTTCCGATGACAGCTTTTTCCCAAAACTTTTTAGCAGGTCGGAAGATATATTTTTTATCGTCCTTTTTGCTTCACGCAGACCCGGACTTCCTTTCTCGTAAAGCTGCAGCAGAATGTCTGCGATCTGTGTCAGCAGATAATGGCTTTTCATGATGACTGTCATCAACATGACCTCGATTTCATAAGTCCAAAATTTTCTTGGGTCTTTCAGTTCCTGTAGCCATTGGATCAGCTCTGGGATATATTGTTTGGTAATCTTACAGAATGCGGCAAAATCCTTTTCGTACTTTTTCTGTTCTCTTCTGCGTTCTGATCTTGTCATAAAAAACTCCTTTGCGAAAAACTTTTTTCTAAATTTTATCACAAACCTCTTCAAACAACAGTAGTTATTTACTTTTTTAGTGCGAAAAAATTTCACCTTTCAACCCTGGTCTTGTTCTTTGCTATGTAGATAGGTATAATAAATATAAATTTTAGTAAAGGAGTGTGATTATATGTCGCCAAAAACCATTATGTTAAACGATATGTTGAAAGATATGGCGGATTTTCGTAGAGGGAGACTATCCATATGAAAGTAATGCTTGATACCAATGTATTGATTTCTGCTCTGATATTTGGCGGTACGCCAAAGCAGTTGATAGGGCAATTGTTGCTGATGGAATATCTTCTCAAATGAATATTGCCGGCTATGTTTTTCTAAGGAGAAATACCAATGAATTATACGTATATCGTGAAGTGCTGTGACGGCAGCCTGTATACCGGCTGGACCAATGACCTGGAGCGGCGGATCCGGGAGCACAATGCTGGAAAGGGTGCAAAATATACAAAATCCCGAAGGCCGGTCGCTCTCGCGTATTTTGAAGCATTTGAGACCAGACAGGAGGCCATGAGCCGGGAATATGCCATTAAGCGGCTGAGAAGAGCAGACAAGCTGAAACTGCTGGAATCAGAATGCAATCCGGTCAAAAGCCGGAAAGAAACAGAGCATCCATTGAAAGTATGTAAAAATAAAGAAGAACCAGGCTTTCACAGTTCATCCTGAAAAGTCTGGTTCTTCCAGCTGCTATTCTCAATTGATCTAGCAGATCACCCTTCTATAAAATCCAGCGGATTGACCGGAACTTCATCCTTGAGGATCTCAAAATAAAGGTTCGGCCCTTCCATGGAAAAATATTTTGTCGGCTCGCTTAGATATCCGACGGTTGCTCCGGTATCGACATAATCGCCGATCTGCACCGGTACTTCCTTCAACTGTCCGTATACGGCAGAGTATCCATTTCCCATATCCAGCGTAACGGTCAGGCCGGTCTGCGCGTCCTGCTCTACATTTGTCACGATCCCGGGGGCGGAGGCTGCGATCGTCTCTCCCACCTCGCCGCCGATGATCAGCGCCGGATTGTATTTATACTGTTCCAGTGTGGAAAAGTATACGGTCTGGTCCATGCTGTAGTTGATCAGCACCGAGCCGCTTGCAGGCCAGTTCAGAATACTTTCTTCTCCGAACCAGACGTCTGCGGTGTAACCGGATGCGGTCACATCCCCTGTATTGCTCTCTTCTGTTTCCGCCTCAGATGTTTTTTCCTCAGCCTCTTCTTTCTCATCCTCTTTTTCTTCTGTGTCGGATGTATTGCGTTCTGCTTCCGGAAGCACGATGTCATTTGTCGTCGTTGCTTCGCTTTCCTCTTTTGTGAGATCCTCAGTCTGCTCCTCTGCTTCGGCTAACTGCTGTTCCATGCCCTTCTGGTAATTGTTGTAGGTAAATGCCCCAACCATCGCGATCACGGATACAAAGCAAAGCACCAGAGCAACTGCCGCGCCCTTTCCTTTTAGGAATGACAGCTTTTCATTGTTATTCATTTTCATCACCTCTGGCTTATATTTTTACCAGAAATGTGACGGCTTATTCTATTTTTGCAGGATTTTTTATTCTATGCCCTGTGAACCGGCCTGGCTGCCTTCTGTTGTTTCGGACGGCTGCAATTTTTCTTTCACAGGCCCTCCGTCTGTGAGGGTGGTTCCATCAAAGAAAAACTGCAGGATCTTTTCATAACTATCGCCTGCCTTTGCCATTTTCTGGGCTGTCCACTGGCTCAGGCCGATTCCGTGCCCTTTTCCCATGGTCGTGATCTGCAGTTTTCCATCCGTGTCCTTGATGGAAAATGCACTTGAAGTCAGGGACAGCGCATCCCGAAACTGATCCCCGGTGCAGACTGTCTCGCCAATACGCATCTGCTGCACGTACCCTGCGGAATCGTGGGAAATGATCTCGAAATCGGAGAACTGGATGGTTTTATTTGCCTCCTCCTCGGCTACCGCCACGAGAAACGACTGACATTTTGACTGAATATCTTTGTACTCAAAGGTTGAGATCTGCATCTCATCATCCGCCTCTTTGTCCAACGGGCACTCCCGCACGGCAAGGTAGGGGCAGTGATCCACCCCCAGAGCCTCCTGGGCGCTTCTGGTCCGGCCGTTGCTTGACTGGTGGAAGGGGGCAAGGGCATAGGTATCCTGGTAAAGCAGAACCTGGTTTTCCGTCTCACGCATGGCACGAACCAGATTTTCGTAATAGGAGTCAACCTCGGATGTGCCTGCTTTTTCCTCCAATCCCCGGCGGGTCAGGTACTCCTCTTCCAGAACCTTTTGCCCGGAAGCCGAATCTGGCTCAGACTGCCCGGTATCAGCTCCCTGGGCATCCAGCTCCTGATACAGCTTGGTGCGCAGCAGTACGGCCTGGGCCTTTAGAAGCTCTATTTCCGCATCTGCGGGGATCTCTTTTCCCATAATGCCGATGAAATATTCCTCCCACGGAACCTGCACGATCTCGGTTTCCACTTCCCGGTCCGCCCCGCCGTTCCCTGCGCCAGATCCATTTTCAGCAGCACTCGTCTCTACCGTGCCGGACCTGCTTTCCAACTGAGACAGGCCGGACGGGGCTTTGGGCTTTTTTACATTTACATATACCTCTTCTTTTTTTCCAAGGGATTCAAAATCTTTTCCGTGGACAAATACTGTGACAATATAGGGGAGCAGAAGCATGATCAGACAAAAAGAACCGAATGTCTTGAGCTTCTGCCACGTTGCTCTCTGTCTCATAAAAACAGTCCTCCATATCATATGATATGAGGGACTGTCCTAAAATATTCCAATTATATTAAAAAATAATAAAAAGATCCTAAATTTCTTTATTTTCATTATCCGGTAAAGTGAAGTTCACAGAGGATTCTGCATTTTCATCACTTCCTCCCATCGGCGGAGCCGGAGGGGTCGGAGAAACCGGCGGCTGAACGGATCCTCTATAGTATGTGTCCGGCGGCGGGGACTGCATGAACGGCTGCGGTGCGGGCGGCTCCATTCCCGGATTGAACGGGCGGTTGCGCATCACGAAGAAGCAGATGGATTCATAGAGCGGAATCAATGTGCTCAATACCGCATGTACAATGGACATATTTTTTGTGGTAAAACGCTCCAGGATCTGGTGGTCTACCAATACGGAAAATGTTTTATAGACCGCTGTATATGCCAGACTGACGACGGAAAGAATCAGAACCGCGACCACAATGCCCATAACAGCTCCACCGCTTAAGTCTGTCCTTCCATAAGGCAGAATGGCGTTCTGGGCGAGCCTGGTGAGCGAACCCATTCCGGCAAACCATACGATACCATTAAATAAGGAAGAAACTGCTCCGTAAAGAAACGGGAGCGCTAAAAGCCAGATCCCCGGATTCTGAATGCTTTTGTTCTTCAGGCGGATGCTTCCGGCCAGTTCTCCGTGAAGGTAGGTCCTTGCAAATGGAATAAATGCCAGCCATGCATACTCCATCCCCTGGCGCTTCGCCATTGTATACATGCCAACGCCTTTTAATATGTAGCTGAGCAGCGCAAAGATGGCCCACACGATCAGAATAATGCCACAGATCATCAAAATGCCGATCAGTGTTGTCTCCATGTAAGGGCTGCTGTAGTCGTAATAATCATGCGTGTCGTAATAGTTCATAGTTTCCTCCTGTCTGCTAATTTAACAGCACTATTATGTTCTGTTCCCCAAATTGCGGCATTTCCTTCAAGCACAGTTTTATAACTATTGTCCAAAACGTCTGTTATCACTTTTACAATGCCATATTTATTATGTTCTGATTTTGGGTTTATATTTCCTGTACAAAATAATGTCTCAGCAAATTGCTCATATTGTTCCATAATTTGACGAACCGGCAAAGAATTTTTCCCTCTCCTGTATACGGTTGAGCAGGCTATTTCACAGCCGCCCTGCCCAAATTGCATTATTTTACCAGAGCTCTCTGAACCATGATGTGGTATTTTCAGAATATGGATATGTTCTTCTAAAAAATCTCTCGGTATCCTTTCTATTGTTCCGTCCTCTATATCTCCTGTTAACCAAATCCGAATTTGGCCTAAAGCTATAACGCAAAAAATTGATCTATCATTTTTTATAAACTGGTTTAAATAATTCTGTTTCCGTATAACCTTAGAATTAGGCGCATAAGATGTAATCTCCAATGGGAAAAAATCAAGTCCCTTTTGAAAACATAATGAACTATAACTCATTAAATCTTTTCTATCAGATACAGAGTATACATTTAGGTTTGAATCCACGTTCATTGTGCATGTTTTCAAATAGTAATACAAATTCTGGACTTTCTTACTGAACTTTAACTCTTTTTCATCAACACCTTCCGGAATCCATATATATGTATCTTCTGAAGCATATATATCAATAATCTCATTAAGCCCCTCTGAATGGTCTGTATCAGGATGAGTCCAACAGATAAAATTCAGACGGCTTATCGCATTCTCCTGCAAAATATCCTTTACTTTATCAACATCCTTTGTTCTATAGCAGTCTACTAATCCCGAAAAGTAAATTCCTTCATCTGCGCGTATAAAAAAGAGAATCGACTCTCCCTCAATTTTGTATCCAATAATATAAGTCTCAATAACCAATGATTTTTTAAAATAAACAGTCTTTCTATAGTTGGGTAAACCACTTCGGCTTCTACCGGCATAGAAATTATACATGCTTAAATGTCACTTTTCTTCCTGCTGTACTTGCAGTGTGATTCCTGAACATCGGAGCCGATCCGGCTTTTGATGTAGACACAAATTGTCCTGTTTTGAAGTCTTTTTTTATATTTTTCTCTTTAAATGTGTATGGATTTTTGACATTTGAAACAAATTTTGCCATTTCACTCCACCTCCTATAATATATCCATTGTATGAAAAGCATCTGATTTCATTTTCTCAACAAAATCCTCTGTCAGAGATTTTATAAATATTTCAAATTCAACCGTATTCTGCTTTTTCAAGGCTTCTTCTGTAGATTCTTTGTCCACAAGAATCTTACGCATTTCTTTAAAGTCATCGATATACACATCTATGTCCAAAGCAATCTGATACACCGTTTTCTGGGAACCATCTTCCTGCTGCATAAATCCTTCCTGAATATTCCGGACATAATTAACACGGTACTTTTCCTTTTCAAGCAATGTCACCATGTTGGAAGCAGTACAGTTATAGCCTGAAATCTGATCCAGTATTTCGCCAATGTTAAAAGCAGCTTTTTTAAAATAATATGGCAGTAAATCCAATTTTTCAAAGAAATATATATTTATTTTCCTCAGCCCCATCCTCAGCGCGCGGAAATATGGAGAACTGTTTTTAATTGTCCCAACAGTTTCCGTAAGAATTGATATATATTTGTCAAATGACTCATATCCTTTATCAATGTTTACGGTAAGCGTAAAAAAGCTTTTACTTAATTCCAGCAGTTCATTAAGGTCAGAGGAAAAGCAATACACCGAAGCAGCATTTGTATCATTGAATGAAAATCTGTTTTCATCCGGAATGTTTAATTCTACCTTTATCTCATGATCCTCTCGATTTATCGTTCTATTATCCATGTATCGGAATCCGGATTTCCAAAAATTTTCACGCAGAGATTCTACACACTTCTCAACATCAGATTCAAGTACACCATCAAAATCTAATCTAAAAATTATTTGTTTTAAAAAGCTATGCCTGATTTCTCTACGCAAATCTTCCATCCAAGCCTACCTCCGAAACATACTTTTCTACTGCTATATTATTTTAGCACAGTTTGAGGTTTTTATCTATAATAAAGTATTCATATTTTATAAATATGGTTACAATCCGCGGTCTGACCGGCCGCAAATTGTAACGCATCCAGCCCACTGAAAAGCCGCCTGACGGCAGATAACAAAAAAGCCCCGGCGGACCGCTCAGCCGCCGGGGTTCTACTAGTTATCAAGATCTACCGTATCGTTTGCATACAGTTCTGATATCTGATCCTCCAGATCTTTTTCCTGTTTTTTCATATCGTGATGCTTCCATACGAATCCCGCGATAACAACAATCAGTACGATGACCGCAAGCAGGTCCCACCAACAAAATCCAAGAACACTATGCTCTATTATATATGCCATAAATACTCCTCCTTCTTGTCATTACGCGTTGGCGGAATCTTCCGCCGCTTCGTTTGCAAGCGTCTCTAACCTCTTGTTCCGCTCCTTATCAAAATTATCATCGCGTTTCTTCTGGTTATGGCTGTGCACAAGCAGTACCACGATCAAGGCCACTGTTGTTATGAGTGCCGGCAGATCCCAGAAGTGTACGCCTATGCTGTTATGTGCAAACTGGTAAAAATTATACAACATATGATCTTCTCCTTCTTTTATCTACAATCCTATTTCATGTTTTCCCTGCTGTCTGTCAGTCCTAACCGTCTCTTCAGCGTTTCTGTCTCAAGCTCATCCCGAAGCTCTGCGATCCGCTGCTGCCATCTCTTCATGCTGCTTGTGTAGAACGCATATATGATGAGCGCGATCAGCATCAATAAGAAATGTAAGAAGCAGCAATGATGCTCTTCCAGATCCATGTCTGCCAACGGTACTTCTTCATCCAATACAGGCACTACTTCAACATTGTCGTCTTCATCCAATCGAACTTCCCCTACCGGAACCGGTGCGTCCGGTACTGCTGTCGGTGTCGGCGCTGCCGGGGTAAATGCCGGTACTGGTGCTGCCGGAACTACTGCCGGGGTAAGCGCTGGCGCTACCGGAGTTACCACTGGGGCTACCGGCGTTACCACTGGAGCCGGAGCTGGGGTTGGAGTTGGAGTCGGCACCGGAGTCGGGGTTGGCGTCGGGGTCGGCGTTGTGGTTGGCGTTGGGGTCGGGTCTACTGCCGGGATGGCTGTGTAAGTCACCGTCAGCTCTACATCCCTTGCCGGCATTCCTTCCTCACCGCTTCTCAGGACTCCGAGGCTTGGTGTGTAGCCTGTGATCGTTGGCGAAGTATAAGAAAATGGTTCGCCCTCAAGATACTGCGCTGTCACATCCGCTGCCGCTGTACCACCTGTAGCGTATACATAATGGATCGTTAAGTTGTAAATGTTCTGTACCGGTGTCGGGTCTGTTGAATCGTCTTTATCCCCCGGGTCTACCGGATCTGGGTTTTCAGGATCTGTAGGAATCACCGTACTCGGATTTGCTGTCACTGTATTCACAATGCCATTTCCTGCATCTGCCCTTGTAACTGTGTACTCACATTCAAGAATCACTGATTCTCCCTGTTCAAGGCTGTCAATCGTAACAGTATTATCATCATTTAATGTAGCTCCATTTAATTCTGTAAATCTTACTCCACCTGACGCTCCTGTTAACTGATCGGTAATTACGATATTATTCAGAGTTACATTCGCATTACTTGTGACTGTAATCCTATACTGAATCGTATCTCCAACATTGTACTCATCCTTCGGATTCAGGACTTCTTTATTGACCGAATAATCCGTGTTGATCTTATCGGTTGCAACTGTTGCTGTTCCCGTGTATTCTACATCATTTCCATCAGGATCTTTTCCAGTTGCTGTAGCATGATTCACAATGCTTCCTTTAAGGATATCGGTTTCATTCACTTTGTACTTTGTTGTAAATTCCTGACTACCCTTCGGCGCCAACGATGTAATCGTCCAGCTCTCTCCCGTCAAATCATCAACAACTTCGATATCCTCTATAGTTACCGAACCATTGTTTATTACTGTAATCGTATACTTGATATCTTCTCCCAGTACATAATCTCCTGCCTCTGCCACTTTATCCACATATAAGCTTGGGTTCGATGTTACTGTAGCTGCAGATACCCATCCCTCAGTTACTTCTGGTTCTATCTCTGAAACCGGACTTTCTACCCATGTTGTATCAGTTTCATTCACAACCTTACCCTTCTGAATATCTTTGGGCTTTACTACATATGAGGTACTAAATGGCCCTGCTGTCTGGCCAGGCTGTATTGTATCAATCTTCCACTCACCTTCAGTCAATGGGTCTGTTACAATTATATTAGACAATTCTAAGCTGCCTGTATTCGTTACAAGAATCTGATACTCAATCGTATCGCCTTCCTCATAAGCAATCTTCCCATTTAATATTGATTTTGTAATATCCAGCTTAGCACTTGGCTCCTCCAATTCTGTGACTTCGTCTGTATTGGTATAGTTATCACTGGTTCCAAATGTAGCCCTTACTTTGTTAGTAAAGCTCTGGTTAATAAGGTCTGATTGCTGAACTGTATAAGTTGCAGTGGTTGTTATTACCTCTCCTGGCTTAACATTATCGAATCTTGATTTGCCTGTAATCGTTACGCCCGGCTGCTCTGTAATTGTAATTGTTCTCGGTGTATTATAGATATTTTTAACTGTAATCTCAAATGTAATAACATCGCCTACACCATATCTTCCGTTTTCCGCATCCACTGTATGAGTCTTTTTCAGCACATCATCCGTATTCACTGATTCTGATGTAATTGTAAGGTTTCCTTCCTCTTTTTTAATATTATAATTTTCTTTCTGATAGTTCTCCCCTTCCGTAATTTCAATCTTATTTGGCACACTGCCAACATAAGAAATTTTACCTGTTGCCTTTGCGCTTGCTTCTTTCAGGAAAACTTCTCCAACGACTGTTATATCAGAATTTTTTAATTCTATGCCCTCTGAATAAGGTTCCGTTGAAGAACCAGATTTCAACGTTACGTTGTACGGGGTAACATTTATACTTAATCCCTCTATAATCTTTGGTTCGTATCCTGTTACAGTTGCACGCACACTAATTGTTCCATCCATGCTGTCTAATACATTGGTTGCTGTTGGCTCTTCTGCTATCCACCCGCCATTTCCTACTTTGTATTCGATAGTTGCAGTCGCAGATTTTCCAAGAATGCTTGCCTCTACGTTATTCAATGAATAGGGTTCTGCTTTGTAAATTCCACCTCCATCTTCTGCTGTCAGCGTCAGATCTTCCGTGTTTGTCCTGATCTCGAAATTTGCGGGTATATACGTAACTTCGTAATTTCCCTGATATTTTTCTCCTGATGGAACTATTGCATTCTCATATGTCGTTACTTCCTCATATTCCCCTTCTTTTAAGTCTATCGACCAGCTTATCTGATCACCATTTAAAGTCTGGGGATTTTGTTCCAATACAAATGTAGGATTCTCACGACCAAACATCTTCCAATCAGATTTAGCCTTTACTTCAACCAGGTACGGCAGAATCTTGTATGTTTTTGTTACAGTTCCTGAGTAATTTCCTATTCCTGTTACCGTTACGGTTACTTCACCTACATTTGTTACATCCTTGCTGTAGTTTACACTATAATCCGTGCCAAGAACAAGCGGGTTCCCATCCTTTCCAGTAACTTCC
>CAYQBE010000129.1:0-13974 GCA_964415625.1 uncultured Clostridium sp. | reverse complement strand
CGACGTAGCCCACTACGCCTGCGTTTTTTGACCTGCACATCCGAAGAAATATCCTACGCAATCTATTCAGGTTATTTTCCTACAGTTCCTAAGGAGAATGCAGGATGCTTCATAAACAGTATTATGTAGAACAGGCGAAGGTTGATAAGCTGATTGCCCGGAAGAATCAGAAAAGCAGTTTTTATAACGGGATTTATGAACGGTATGAATATCCGGTGCTTACCAGGGAATTTGCGCCGGTTATCTGGAGATATGATTTAGATGAAAAGACAAATCCATATTTTATGGAGAGGCTGGGAATCAATGCGGTCATGAATTCCGGGGCCATAGAATTAGACGGGAAGTATTACCTTGTGGTAAGGGTCGAGGGGAATGACAGGAAGTCGTTCTTTGCGGTGGCGGAAAGCGATACGGGAATTGACGGATTCCGCTTTTGGGAGTATCCGGTCATACTGCCGGACACCTGTCCAAAAGAGACGAACGTCTATGATATGCGTCTAACAAAACATGAGGACGGCTGGATATACGGCGTGTTCTGCTCGGAGAGCAAGGATCAGGAGGATCCGGATCTGTCCGCGGCTGTGGCGGAGGCCGGGATCGTGCGCACAAAGGATCTGAAGGAGTGGGAGCGGCTGGATAATCTGAAGACGCTTCATTCTCCGCAGCAGAGAAACGTTGTGCTCCACCCGGAATTTGTGGATGGAAAATACGCGTTTTATACAAGGCCGATGGACGGGTTCATTGAGACCGGAAGCGGAGGCGGGATTGGTTTTGGCTTATGTGAAGACATCTGCCATGCGGTGATCGATGAGGAGAAGATCATCAGCAGAAGAATCTACCATACGCTGACAGAAGCCAAAAACGGAGCAGGAGCGCCTCCGATCAAGGGGAAAAGATGCTGGATCCATATAGCCCACGGCGTCAGGAATACGGCGGCGGGCCTTCGATATGTGCTGTATGCGTTCGGGACGGCGTTAAGCGATCCGGCAAAAGTCATTGCAGAACCATCCGGGGTATTCCTTGCGCCCCTTGGGAATGAAAGAGTGGGAGACGTATCCAACGTGGTCTTCACAAACGGCGCCGTCGCAAGGGAAAACGGGGATGTGTTTATTTATTATGCATCCTGTGATACGCGGATGCATGTGGCGACGACAACCATTGAAAGGCTGGAAGATTATCTGTTCGGGACGCCGGAGGATCCGCTCCGCTCTGCAGACTGCGTAAAACAGAGATGTGAGCTGATTCACAGTAATCTGAAACTCTTAAAGTAGCTTTGTAGAAAATGATACTATTTGGGGCGGCTTTCGGAACTGTAACAGTTCCTTAGAGCCGCCCGGATAAAAGAATCAGAGGAGCAGGTGAGGGCGATATGGGAAGGATTTTAGAGGATATAAAAGCAAAGACTTCTGCTATGGATAGAAAAGAAGCCTTTTCTTATATCCTGACGTATTATTGGTATCATATCTTAGGGATTGTTCTGGCTGCCGCTCTGATTCTTTTATTTACGGGACATTATCTGTTCGGAAACCAGAAGCCGATATTTACCTGCGTGATGGTAAACCAGAGGATGGATGACGACAGGGACCAAAGGATCGCAAAAAGCTTTGCCGATGCGGCCGGACTGCCGGAAAAACAGGTGGTGGTGGATTCCAATTATCATTTTTCCTATGATCAGACCATATTGGAAGGCGTGAATGAAAGTTCTTATGAGAAATTCTTTTTTCAATGGGGGAACAAAGAACTGGACGCGGTCATACTGTCGGAAGGATTCTATCGGCACTGCAAAAGCATGGGGGGAGAGTTCCGGCAGCTTACGGAAAAAGAGACAGAAGGATTTGCGGAATATATGGACGGCGGAACATGCACGGCAGTCATTCTTGGGAGAGACCGCTTTTTGGAACAGGTGAATGGAAAAAAAGATGAGAAATTGCTGCTGGCTTTCCCGACTACGGGAAAACATGAAAAAGAGAGCGGACAGTTTCTTAAATTCCTGCGCGAAAGCCAGGAGAACAGGACAGGAGGGATCGGCCTTGAAGAAATTATCAATTGAACATCCTTTTTTTGAATTTATGGGAAATATCGGAGACTGGATTATACTCAATGTGCTTTTTGTGATCACATCCCTTCCAATCATTACGATCGGGATGTCGGCAACAGCCATGTACAGGATCGCGCTCAGGCGTATACGGGGAGAAAACCAGTATGTGGCAAGGGAATACTTTCAGGTCCTGTGTGAGGAATGGAAGAAGAGCACCGGCCTGTGGATATTTTTTCTGACTACAGGGGGATTATTATTGTTTGACGTACTATATGGAGAGAATTTATGGAAGGCGTTAAATATCGGAGTCGGCTGCCTGGTGGTTCTGTGGTGCTTTGCGGCCAGTTATGCGTTTCCCCTGCAGGCAAGATTCGAAAACAGTATCAGGAATACCCTGATCAATGCGCTGGTTCTTGCCTTCCGGAATCTTCCGGCAACACTCGTCATGGTCTTGCTGAACAGTATCCCGGCGCTCTGTATTGCGTCAGGGCCATATGTCACCCTGGTGGCAGTATCCATATACTGTATCTTTGGATTTTCCCTGACAGCGGCGGTCAACAGCCTGTTTTTAAACAGGATTTTCCGGAAATTTATGGAAAGGATGGAAACGGTCAATGGAACGGATGAATGAAAACCGTTTAAAAAGATGTATGCAGAGGGCGGAAGAAGGCGGGGAATTTGGCGGCTCGATTACGCAGGGAGACGCCGCGTCCGTACATGGGAGGAAGGAAAAAATGGATGTAAAAAAAGAATATGCGTTCTGGCTGGAGGATTCTTATTTTGATGAACAGACAAAGGAGGAGCTCCGCGGTATCGCAGAAGATGAGAAAGAAATAGAAGAACGCTTTTGCCGGGAGCTGGAGTTTGGGACAGGAGGCTTAAGAGGAGTGATAGGAGCCGGGACAAACCGCATGAATATCTATACGGTACGCAAGGCAACTCAGGGGCTGGCAGATTATATCAAACAACAGGGAACAGAAAAGAAAGGGGCTGCAATCGCTTACGATTCCCGCAACATGTCCCGGGAATTTGCCGAGGAGGCGGCGCTGTGCTTTGCGGCGAACGGGATTAAGGCTTACATATTTCCGTCTCTTAGGCCGACTCCACAGCTGTCCTTTGCCTTGAGGGAGCTTGGCTGTACGGCCGGGGTCGTCGTGACGGCCAGCCATAACCCGGCAGAGTATAACGGGTATAAGGTATACTGGGAGGACGGCGCGCAGATTACCGCGCCGAGGGATCAGGAGATCATCAGCGCGGTGAATGGGGTGACGGATTTTCACCGGATCAAAACCATAGACAAGGAGAAAGCGGCAGAGAGCGGCCTGTATGAAGTGATCGGCGCGGATCTGGACGAGCGGTATATAGATGCGCTGAAAAAGCGGATGATTCATCCTGAGATCGTGCGGGCAGAGGCTGAGAATCTGAAGATCGTTTATACCCCTCTTCATGGAACCGGCAATCTTCCGGTAAGGAGGATCCTGAAAGAACTGGGATTTACGAAGGTATATGTGGTGAAAGAGCAGGAGGAGCCGGACGGGAACTTCCCTACGGTTCCGTATCCAAACCCGGAGGATGCGAAGGCATTTACGCTGGCACTCGAACTGGCAAAGAAGGTTGACGCGGATATTGTCCTTGCTACCGATCCGGACGCAGACCGGCTGGGCGTGTATGCGAAGGACAAAAGAATGGGAGAATACAGAAGCTTTACGGGGAATATGTCGGGCATGCTGATCCTGGAATATATTCTTTCTCAGAGAAAAGCCCTGGGTACTTTGCCGGAAAACGGAGCCGTTGTCACTACGATCGTGTCAGGGAAAATGGCACGGGAGATCACAAAAGAGTACCATGTGAAATTGATCGAGACACTGACCGGCTTTAAATATATTGGGGAGCAGATCAAATTCTTTGAACAGACTCATGAGTACGAGTATCTGTTCGGATATGAGGAAAGCTATGGCTGCCTTACGGGTACCTATGCAAGAGATAAGGATGCGGTCGGCGCAGTCATGGCATTGTGTGAGGCGGCTGCATGGTGTAAACATCAGGGGATTACATTGTGTGACCAGATGGAAAAGCTGTACCAAACATACGGTTACTATAAAGAAGGGCTTTCGACGATCACTTTGAAAGGCCAGGAAGGCGTCAGAAAGATCAGCGAAATCATGGAAAGAATCCGCAGAGAAGTACCGGAGCAGATCGGCGGTCTCAAAGTCACACAGTTCAGGGATTACAGAAAAGATGTGCTGATCGATTTTGAAGCCGGTACGAAGAGCACGACAGGGCTTCCGGCATCGAATGTGCTGTATTTTGAACTGGAGGGCGGGACATGGTGCTGTGTCCGGCCGTCAGGGACGGAACCGAAGATGAAATTCTATATCGGTGTAAAAGGCTGGAATGAAAAAGAGGCGGAAGAGAAATTGAGCAAAATGACTGATGCCGTGAAGTGTCTGGCGGAATAGGCGGGGAGACGGATATGAGCATATTAAAATTAAAACCAAGCTGTAAGGACTATCTCTGGGGAGGCCATAGACTGGCAGAAGAGTATGGAAAAGAATACCCGCAGGGCATACCGAAAAGCATGCCTCTTCGGGACGGGCGGACTTCGTCGGGCAAGGAATCGGAAGGAGATGTCATTGCCGAGACATGGGAGCTGTCATGCCATCCGAACGGGTCTTCCTATATTGTGAACGGGGCATATAAAGGGAAAACATTAAAGGAATATATTGACGCGGAAGGAAAAGGGGTATTGGGAACACACTGCGCGAAGTTTGAGGAATTTCCTATCCTGGTGAAGTTTATAGACGCGAAGGATAACTTGTCCGTCCAGGTACATCCGGATAATCAATACGCCCTGGAGAATGAAGGGCAGTATGGAAAAACAGAGATGTGGTATGTCATGGATGCAGGAAAAGAAGCATTTTTGTACTACGGATTTAAGGAAGAGATCAGCAGGGAAGAATTTGCCCGCCGGATCCGTGAAGATACTCTTCTGGAGGTTCTGAACGCGGTAAAGGTGCAAAAAGGGGACGCGCTTTTTATCGAGTCCGGAACACTTCACGCGATCGGAAAAGATATCCTGATCGCGGAGATTCAGCAGAACTCCAATGTGACTTACCGGGTGTATGACTATGGCAGAGTAGGAAAGGACGGTAAGAAACGGGATTTACATATTGAAAAGGCACTGGCAGTGACAAAGCGGGTGCCGATCATCCGGGATGGGAGCTGCTACCCGCATATCGCAGATTGTGATTATTTTACGGTGGACAAGCTGAACCTGGACGGGCATGTCATGGAAAGAATGAGGGGGACGGTCTCGGATGAATCCTTTGTCAGTGTCCTGATGCTTGACGGGGACGGAACGATATCCAACGAAGGGGAGATCATGCAGTATAAAAAAGGGGACAGCCTGTTCCTGCCGGCCGGAAGCGGCCCATATATTATAGAAGGACGCTGTGACGCGCTGATTACGACGATACGGCCATAAGCCAGGGCAATACAGAACTTATGCAGGAGATTGATCTGCAGATTTAGTTTATAGGAGATAAAGTAATGAATTATGGATATTTTGATGATGAACACAGAGAATATGTGATAACAAGACCGGACACACCGGCGCCGTGGGCAAATTATCTTGGTTCTACGGAATACGGCGCGATCATATCAAACCATGCGGGCGGATCCTGAGATATCGTTTTAACCATTTTGACCAGCCAGGCAGGTACATTTATTTGAGGGATAATGAGCAGAACGACTATTGGTCGGCCTCATGGCAGCCGGTAGGAAAAGATGTGTCTCTCTATAAAAGTGAGTGCAGACATGGCATTGCCTATACAAAGATGACAGCGGAGTACAGCGGGATTCATTCGGAGGCGCTTTACTATGTGCCTCTCGGAAAAGAATATGAGGTGTGGAGTATCCTGGTCAGGAATGATTCGGAAAAAGAAAGAAACTTAACGGTCAGCGGATTTGCCGAGTTTACAAACGAACCAAATTATGAGCAGGATCTTGTAAACCTGCAGTATACGTTATTTATTTCCCAGACACATTTTCATGGGAACAGGATACGGCAGACGATCAATGAAAATGAAGAGGGTAAGATCGAGAGGTTCTTCGGTCTTGCCGGGGCGGAAGTATCCGCATACTGCGGCGACCGTGACGCATTTATCGGAACATACAGGGGGTTTGCGAATCCAATCGGAATTGAATCCGGGAATCTGGGGAATGTGCTGAATTATAACAGCAACAGCTGCGGCGCATTGTCTGCCCGGATCGTGCTGAAACCGGGAGAATCGAAGCGGCTTGCATTTCTTGTAGGGGAAAAACCGGATGAGGAAGTGAAAGAACTGATGCATGAGTATGAGAATCCTGACCAGATATGTGAAGAAGATATGCAGAAGCTGTGCGCGTCATGGAAGGAAAGGCTTTCTCATTTTCAGGTACAGACACCGAGCAAAGAATTCAATACCATGGTGAACACGTGGAATGCATATAACTGTTTCATGACGTTTCTGTGGTCAAGGGCTGCTTCCTTTATCTATTGCGGACTGCGCAACGGCTATGGATACCGTGATACGGTACAGGATATACAGGGAGTCATCCATCTTGCGCCGGAGATGGCAAAGGAGCAGATCCGGTTCATGCTGTCCGCCCAGGTAAATAACGGCGCCGGGCTTCCCCTTGTGAAGTATACACACAATCCGGGGCATGAAGATACGCCGGATGACGCCTCCTACGTGAGGGAAACAGGGCATCCGGCCTACCGGGCGGATGACGCGCTCTGGTTATTTCCTACGGTATATAAATATGTGGCGGAAAGCGGAGATATTGCATTTTTGGATGAAGTGGTTCCTTATGCGAATGAAGAGGAAGGAACGGTATATGACCATCTGAAGAGAGCGGTTGATTTTTCACTGAACCACATGGGCGTACATGGAATGCCCGCCGGACTTTATGCGGACTGGAATGACTGCCTGCGGCTGGGAAAAGAAGGCGAGTCTACGTTTGTAGCTTTCCAGTTCTACCTTGCGATGTCTATCCTGAAAGATTTTGCCGGAGAGAAGGGAGAAACCTCCTACGCGGCATTTTTGAACGGTCAGCAGGAAAAGTTAGAAAAAACGATGCAGTCGCTCTGCTGGAATGAGGACCGTTTTATCCGCGGATTCAAAGAGGATGGAGAAGTCATAGGAAAACGGACCGACCCGGAAGCAAATATGTGGCTGAATCCCCAGAGCTGGTCTGTGATCAGCGGGCTGGCATCAGAAGAGCAGGCCAATCTTGCGCTTCAGAGAGTGTGGGAGCTTTTGAATACGAAGTATGGGGCAATGGTTATGACGCCGCCGTATAAAGACCATGCATTTCCCGGGGCATTGATGACATGCTTCAATCAATATACAAAAGAAAACGGGGGGATTTTCTCACAGGCACAGGGATGGCTGATTCTGGCGGAAGCACTTAAGGGTCATGGCGGCAGGGCCTTTGCATATTTTATGGAGACAGCGCCTGCGGCAATAAATGACCATGCGGAGGTGCGCGGGATGGAACCGTACTGTCATGGACAATTTACAGAAGGCGCAGGAAGCCCGCATCATGGACGGTCCCATGTCCACTGGCTGACAGGGACGGCATCTACGGTCATGGTAGGCTGTGTGGAAGGGATCCTTGGCATAAGGCCGGATCCGGACGGAATCAGGATTGCACCGTCAATTCCAGGGGAATGGGAAGAGCTTACGATTGATAAGGAGTTCAGGGGAGCGAAGCTGCATATCAAAATACAGAATCCGAATCACAAAGAAAGCGGATGTAAAAGCCTGATCATAAATGGAAAAGAGATGCCGGATTGCTATATCCCGGCACGTGAATTACTGGCTGAAAATGATATTGTATTTACCATGTCATAGTTAACAGGAGGACAAAAGGATGAAGTATGGATATTTTGATGATTCACGGCGGGAATATGTGATCACAACACCCAGAACACCTCTGCCGTGGATCAATTATCTTGGCAGCGAGGAGTTCCTTGGTATGATTTCGAATACGCTGGGAGGATATTGCTTTTACCGCGACGCCAAGCTGCAAAGGCTTCTTCGATATCGGTATCATGCGGTTCCCGGAGATATAGGCGGCAGATTTTACTATATCAAGGAAAAAGGAAAACCGGCATGGAATCCCGGATTTTTACCTTCAAAAACAGAGCTGGATGCATATGAATGCCGTCATGGCATGGGATACACTGTATTTGATTCCGTGAAAGATGCGCTTCGTGTACAGGCTTCGTTTTTTGTTCCATTGGGAGAAAATTGTGAGATTCATGATCTGGTGCTTACCAATGAGAGTGATCAGGTAAAAGAAGTGAAGCTATACGGATGCATGGAATGGTGTCTGTGGAATGCTGTGGATGACAGCCAGAATTATCAGCGCAACCTGAATATTGCAGAAAGCGAAGTGGAGGCCGGAGTGATCTATCATAAGACCGAGTACAGAGAACGGCGCGACCATTATGCTTTCTATGGCGTCAATGTACCGTCACAGGGATATGATACGGACCGCAATACATTTCTTGGCCATATGGGCGACTGGTCAGACCCTGAGATGGTGAGGGAGGAACGCTCTGCGGGCTCTCTGATTACCGGGTGGTATCCGATTGCCTGCCATCGTCTGGACCGGACTTTGGAACCGGGTGAATCTGTCCGGGCAGTCTTTGTGCTCGGGTATGGAAAGAATCCGCGGGATCAGAAATTTACGGCGCCCGGTATCATATGCAAAGATGAAGCAAGGAGGATCATGGCTAAATTCTCTTCCGGTGAGGCTGCAGATCAGGCAAGAAAAGAGTTGGAAAATTACTGGGACGGACTGTTGGGAAAATACCAGCTTCAGTCACCGGACGAAAAACTGAACCGTATGGTAAACATCTGGCATCAGTATCAGTGCATGGTTACATTTAACATGAGCCGTTCTGCTTCTTACTATGAAACAGGAACAGGGCGGGGGATGGGATTCCGTGATTCCTGCCAGGATCTGTTTGGCTTTGTACATATTGTACCGGAAAGGGCAAGGGAGAGGATCATAGATATTGCTTCGATCCAATTTACGGACGGTTCGACTTATCATCAGTATCAGCCGCTAACAAAACGCGGAAACAATGATATCGGCGGCGGTTTTAATGATGATCCTCTCTGGCTTGTCGGCGCAGTCTGCGCTTATGTGAAAGAGACCGGAGATTTTTCGACATTGGAGCATCCGACTCCCTTTGACAATGTCTGCGGCTCAGAACAGCCGCTTATGGAGCATGTCCGCCGGAGCATTCAGTTTACGCGGAATCACCTTGGACCCCACGGCCTGCCGCTGATCGGGCGCGCGGACTGGAATGACTGCCTGAACCTGAATTGTTTTTCCGAAGAGCCGGGAGAAAGCTTCCAGACCTTCGGACCGTCAGAAGGCTCCGTAGCGGAATCGGTATTTATTGCCGGAATGTTCGTGAAATATGGTACAGACTATGCGGAACTTTGCTTACGCATGGGGTATGAAAAAGAAGCGTTAGAGATCCGTGAAGCGGTCAAGGCTATGGAACAGGCGGTTCTTAAGGATGGCTGGGACGGAGAATGGTTTCTGAGGGCTTATGACGCGCATGGAAATAAAGTAGGAAGCCATGAATGCAAAGAGGGGCAGATTTATATTGAGCCGCAGGGATTCTGTACATTGGCGGGAATCGGAAAAGAGACCGGGCAGATGAAGAAAGCGCTGGATGCGGTCAGGGAGAGGCTTCTGGGAGAATATGGCGTTGAGCTTTTATCACCTTGTTACACGGAGTACCATGTGGAATTGGGAGAGATATCTTCTTATCCTCCGGGATTTAAAGAGAATGGCTCCGTATTCTGCCACAATAATCCGTGGATCGTCTGCGGTGAAGCAGTCCTTGGACGGGGGAACGAGGCATTTGACGTTTACCGGCGTATCTGCCCGGCATATTTGGAAGAGAGAAGTGAGGTTCATGAAACAGAGCCGTATGCCTATGCACAGACGGTGACAGGACGTGCCTCCGGTAATTCGGGCCATGCGAAAAACAGCTGGCTTACCGGGACGGCGTCATGGGCTTTTGTATCGATCAGCCAGGCAATCCTCGGCATTTACCCGGATTATGACGGTCTGCGTATTGAGCCATGCGTTCCGGACGAATGGAAGGAGTTTACCGTCCGGAGATTTTTCAGAGGAACACAATATGTGATCCATGTTCTCCGTACCGGAGCTTTTTCGATTACTGCGGACAAAGAGCCTGTTGAGGGATGTATCGTGCCTCTTTCTCCGGAATCCGAAAGAGTGCAGGTAGAAGTAACGATCTGAATCAGGGAATCAAAACGGCGCAGATTTATCTGCGCCGTCCGTTGTTCTGAAAGAACAGTATATACTGAGGAATAATCATGAGTTGTAACGCAACATTAATTATGTCAATTACATGGCAGGAGGGAAAGAATATGAGGATTAAGCCTGATCATGAGCGGTTATCTTATAGCGGGAGAATTGACTGGAGTGATCCGGGGGCGCCGGTCTTTATCTACCCATGTACATCGGTGGGGATGCGTTTTACAGGAAATGAACTAAAGATCCATGTAGAAAACCGCCGGGCATACTGGGATAACTATCTGGGGTGTATTCTGGATGGAAAGCAAATGGCGCTTCTGCTTCCGGAGAGTGGGGATTCCGTATCCGCGGGAGAGGTGTCGGAAGCGGTGGAGTATCATCTGCTGTACAACGCTTCTCTGCCATGACAGGGCATGGGATGAAGCCATTGGCGAGGCAGTGCGTGAACTGAGGGACGAAAAGACGACACAGTATATTTTTAAGCGGAATGGGCGGGGAACCCCGGGACACCTGCGGATACGGGAAGCAGAGGAAATGGCAGAGGAACTGACGGCTTATATTGAAAAGCTGGATATCGAATGGTAATCAAATGGAAGCGAGGGAGATGTAATGGAACAGGTTCATTTTACAAGGTTAAAACGCTGTATGCAAAGGGCTGAGAATGGTGAGAACCTGACGATTGGCTTTTTCGGCGGCTCAATCACTCAGGGGTGCGCGGCGACGGAGCATGAAAAGTCTTATTCCTATCGTGTATTTGAATGGTGGAAGAGCACATTTCCACAGGCGGAGTTCTCTTATGTGAATGGAGGGATCGGAGGGACTACATCCTATTTTGGAGCTGCACGGATATGGCAGGATCTGTTGATGTACCGGCCTGATGTGGTTGTGGTCGATTTCAGTGTCAATGACAAAACGGGACAGGAGGATTTCTTTCAGGAGACCTATGAGGGTGTGATACGAAGGATTCTGGAGAGTGAAGCGAAACCGGCGGTGCTGATCCTGAACAATGTGTATTATGATTCGGGCAGTAATGTCCAGGAATGCCACAATGCAGTGGGAGACTGGTATCATATTCCCCATGTCAGTATCAGGGATACGCTGTATCGGAAGATGAAGGAGGGGCGATATCAGGAAAAGGAACTGACCGGGGACGGGCTGCATCCCAGTGACAAAGGACACGAGCTGGTGGCAGGTGAGATTATCTCATTTTTGCGTCAGGTAAAGGCAGATATTCGGAAGGATGAAGAGAACGACGCGGAAAATGAAGCAATTTCGGAGCCGATGACTGCCAATGCATATGAATGTACCAGAAGACTTACGATACGGGAGAGTTTGCCGGAACTTTCCGGATTTCGGATTGATACGGAAGAAAAGGCGGGACATTTGGATCTCTTTAAAAATGGATGGATCGGCAGCAGGGCAGGCGACAGAATCGTATTTGAGGAAGAGGCCGCCTGTATTGGGGTACAGTTCAGGCAGTCGGTTACAAGACCGGCTTTGCGGGCGAAGGTGGTGCTGGACGGAGATGAAAAGCAGGCCCGGATTCTGGATGGGAATTTTGAGGAAGACTGGGGCGACTGCGCGCAGCTTATCCCTATTCTCCATCATGGGAAAAGAATGAAGCACCGCATTGAGATTGAGATCCTTGATGATCAACTGGAAGAAGCCGTGCCGTTTTATCTGATGTCCCTGATTCTTGCGTGAAGGATGCGAGATTTTATACCAGGAGGGAATCCCATCACGTATGCCGCAGGGGGACGGTATTTCGGCACAGGGAGAAAGGCTTACGGAACCGTTAAAAGAGATTATGAAAGAAAATTGTTTTGGCAGGGAAAAGAGCGGGATTCCGGATATCAAGACCGCAATGCTGGAAAATGACGCGGGAATGATAGGCGCGGCAGGCCTGATTCTGATCACAAATAATACCAGAGAGTTTCTCCGGGTGCGAAATCTGGAAGTGAAGGGCCGGACAATCGAATAAGGCACGGAAGAACAGGAGAAGTCCAAAACATCGGGGACGTCTAATGTACCGAAAGGGGCGTGGTCAATCTCTGGAGAACAGTCTGCCATACTGACGGGAAAGCGTTGGCATGGCAGTTTTTTATACCAACGTATGCAGAAAGGCTGCCAGTGGCAGGCTTTCTGTATTGCTTTTTTGGAAACTCTGTGTTATTCTGTAACCAGTCTAAACGACAGCGTTCCTGCTGTCAGACAATTCTTGCCGTAAGGCGTTCATTTTCGGCTCTTTTGATATCTCTATGATACAGGAAGGCTTCAATTGGCAGGCTTTCCGTATTCGAAGAAAAATCCGATGATGAAAAACAGCATAAAAAAAAGAATACAGGAGGTCATGCAGATTGAACACAGGATTACAGAAGTATTTTCCAATGATCCGGACGCGTGAAGAGGTATTGGCAGAGATTCAGAGCCAGCCAAAGTTGTCCGCGATCTTTCAGAACTGGAAAATGGAACATCAGGATGAATTTTTGGATTGCGTCACAGGCGCAAAGGGAGTGAAGGTTTTATACGATGCCTTTTTCAAAGAGATCATGAACCCGGAGACCGCTCCGGAACGGCTGGAAGAATTCCTCTCGCTCCTTTTGGGAGAACCTGTGAAAATTAAGTGTATTCTTCCTACGGACAACAGCAGGATTGCAGATGAGAGCAGCCTTTTGATCATGGATATCCTGATCGAGCTGGAGGACGGGAGCCTCGCGAACCTAGAGGTGCAGAAGGTAGGGTATATGTTTCCCGGGCAGTGTGGAGAGTGTTATTCCGCCGATCTGCTCCTGCGGCAGTATAAGCGGGTACGGGGAGAAAAAGGGAAGGCATTTAGTTACAAAGATATCAAAAAAGTATATACGCTCGTATTATATGAAAAAAGCAGCGGGGAATTTCACAAATTTCCGGATGATTATCTTCATTGGGTTTATCCGAAGTCAAATACCGGGCTTAAGCTGGATTGGCTCCAAACCCAGTTATTAATTCCGCTTGACATTTTCCGGCTGAACCTTCAAAATAAAGGTATCAACAACAAACTGGATGCATGGCTGACGTTTTTGAGTGTGGATGAACCGGAGATGATCGAAGAGCTCATAAAGAAGTATCCACAGTTCAAACCCATGTATCAGCAGATATACGAGATCTGTAGGAATACGGAAAGGGTGATGGGTATGTATTCGGAGGAGTTAAGAATACTGGACAGAAATACAGTACAGCTGATGATCGATGAGATGCAGGATGAGATTGACGGGCAGAAGAAGGTTCTGATCCTGAAAGATGAGCAGTTGTCGCAGAAAGATGAGCAGTTAACACAGCAGGAGCAGCAAATAGAGCAACAGCTTCAGGAAATAGAGTATCTAAGAAGACAGCTTGCGGAAAAGATGCTTGAAATGTAGAAAAAGAAAGACGATGCAGAGCAAATCGAAAAGTATCTTTTAATAGAAAAGGTCAAAATTGCAAAAATAAAGACATAAATACAATACAAAGTGCTCCTTTTACTATATATTCATGACAGTATATAGTGCTTGAGAGTAAAAAGTTCTCTGTAAAAAAATAACCCTTCCGTGTGGATTTATGGT
>CAYQBE010000128.1:0-14370 GCA_964415625.1 uncultured Clostridium sp. | reverse complement strand
AATTTGTAAAAGTACACATTTAGAAATTGTGTGACATTTTTTCTTCTAAATAAGATTCTTCAAATCGTTTCGCCTTCCCATAGAACGTCCCGACCGGCATTTTGCAGGCTTCAGCAGCCTGGCAAAGTGTTATTTTTTTATTTCGCCAATCGCAGTATACTTTTTGAAAGTTCTCTGGATATGGAAGCGGCGGACGTCCAAATTTTACACCTTTCTCTTTAGCCGCTGCGATTCCTTCCGCCTGACGCTGCCTGATATTTGTCCGTTCATTTTCTGCCACGAAAGACAATACCTGCAGCACGATATCACTTAAGAAGGTTCCTACCAGATCTTTTCCGCGCCTTGAATCCAGAAGCGGCATATCGATCACACAGATATCAATCCCTTTTTCCTTTGTCAGTATACGCCACTGGTTTTGGATTTCCTCATAGTTACGCCCCAGGCGGTCAATGCTTTTAATATAGAGCAGGTCATTCCTTTTCATCCTTTTTACCATACGCTTATATGCCGGACGTTCAAAATCTTTTCCTGACTGTTTGTCTATAAAGATATTTTGTCTGGGAACCTCAAATTCTTTTAGTGCTATGATCTGCCTGTCCTCATTCTGGTCACGGCTGCTGACTCGTATATAAGCATATACATTTGCCATAATATCTCCTCCTTCCATGCGGTAAAGAAGTGTCTTTCCCTTCTTTTCATAAATTGTAACTGTTTAGGACAAGCTGGAATAGCATTTAGGCAGATCACGGATGTTTAGATTGCAGAAAAAAATTGTGCGGCAGCCGTTCGTGTGTCCTACGAACGATTCCCGCACAATCCATCCTTCTGCTCTTTTACTTTTCTACTCTTCCAGTTCCCCCAATATCTGCAGCGGCTCTTTTTTCAAAGCCTGCCCCATAACCCCGGAGCCGATCAGCGCTGCCGCCAGGAGCATCCCAATCCCCGATATGACCGCAGTCCCGGTGTCCGGCTTCTGCTCTGCCGCGGAGAGATCGGCCTCTTCCATATCCGTCTTGGCGATCACCGCATTGCTGAATGAGGTGTCAAATCCCGTGGTCTCTTCCGTTGCCTTCACCGCCCGGCCCGTGGCCATCTGGCCCGCCGCGCTCCCTGCCGCCGTGCCTAAGAGCGCAAGCAGGAAAAATCCAGTCAGGAGGGACGCGGCGCACTGCCGTTTCGTCCGCCCAAGCAGCCGTTCCACCGCGATCCGCTGCCGCTGGCCCGTGATGAACAGGTTGGCAAAGAAGCAGAGGATCATCACCGCCAATACACAGCCGCTGGCCAGGAAGATCACAGACATCAGCTTCCGGCTCTCGATCCCGTTTTTCAGATTGCTGTATCCCCTGTCATAGAACCGGAACTCCAGACCTTCCACGCCCTGCTTCTCCCATGCGGCCATGAAATCCTCGATGGTGCCGTTGGGAATCTGGAAGGAGGTGTTGGCGCCGGTCATATACCACATTCCCGCAATGTTATCCTTCCAGGAATTTTCAGGGACGGCATTCCAGGGAATGACCGCCTGATTGATACACAGGTCATACCCATTGGTTGACGCAGGTGTCGTTGTATAGATTCCGACGACCTCATATTCCTGCTCATGGAAAATGGGATATGCCTTTCCTTCGGCATTTAAAATGGAATCCACCCACATCGCCTTTTCCTGTGTTGGGGAATAATCCGCGCAATAGAGCGGAAGCGTAAGCTTGTCTCCGGCTTCCTTTCGCAAAAGCGTGGCCAGGCTTGAGGAGATCAGGCAGACCGGCTTTCCTTCGGCGTACTCCTCCTCCGTAATATCTCTTCCCTTCGTGATCTGCGCGTCTTTCCAATAGAAGGGCATCAAAAGCTCTGTCTTGTCCACAGGGATCACGGGAACCGTGTAAAACAGATAATCCCGTGTTTTTGCGATTTCCAGCCAGCGTTTTCCCCGCTCCGTCTCATAAAAATCCTCTGTTACAATATCAATGGCATACTCGTCCTCCGCTTCGGCTACGGCATCATAGACCCGTTCGCCCTCCAGGGTATACTGATGCGAGGCCACACTGTTCATTGGGAAAAATTCCGGTACATAATCCTCCGGAGCAATGTGTTCCACCCTTGACCCATGAACCCAGCCGACACTGCTGTTCAGCATCATGATATATGTCGTCCCTGCCTCAAAGCTCCTGGCTTCCTCCAGATAGTGGTCGCAGATGTAAAAAATGTCTCCCGCTTTCAGTTCAAATTCATCGCCTGCGAGAACCTTTTCCGCCCGCATGGGAAATGACTCATCCGCCCTGCCCGACTCTATGGGAGTCGCCTCTACGACCATAAACATATATGGCATACTTGCCGCCTTCTGATCCACCAGTGCTCCAAAATTGGGCCGCTGCTTCGCTTCCAGGATATAGCCGGCTCCTTGAAAATCCATCACCGTGCTGGGAATCCGTTCCCCATAGGCTCCCCACTGGGTATAATAATATCCGTTTTTCGCATCCCAATGCCTCCCGGTCTCTACGTGATCGGTCTTCTGCTCCACCGTCCCCACCGTCATGAATATCTCCTCAAATTCCTCCAGCATGACCCGGTTGATCTCCCAGAGATTGCCTCCCAGCGCCAGAAGAAATGCCGAAACCCCGGCCAGCAAAAGGAAGAGGATGCTTTTTAAGGGGCTCCGCAGGATCTGTTTCATACTATAATAAACTGTCATCCTAAACCATCCTTCCGTCCTTCATTTTCAAGCACACATCTGCCTGCCGCGCTACCTCCGGGTTGTGGGTCACTACGATCACCAGATAATCCCGTTCATGTGCCAGCCTCCCAAGCAGTTCTACAATGTGCTCTTCGTTCTCTGAGTCCAGGTTGCCGGTGGGCTCGTCCGCCAGCAGGATCCGCCCCTGGGCTGCCATGGCCCGGGCAATGGCCACCCGCTGCTGCTCCCCGCCGCTCATCATTTTGGGATACTGGTGAAATATCTTCTCCCCCAGTCCCACCTCCCGCAAACAGTCCTCCGCCTGCTTCCGTGCTTCCCGGCGGGAGATTCCCTGCAGCTCCATGGGATACATGACATTTTCCACTGCATTCAGAAGGGGAAACAGGTGGAATGCCTGATAGACCACGGAAATCTGTTTTCTCCGGTAAGCATCCCGATCCATTTCCAGGAGATTTTCCCCTTCTACCAGGATCGTGCCGGATTCCGGACGATCCAGGCCCGCCAGGAGGGAAAGGAAGGTGCTCTTTCCAGAACCGGATTCGCCTGTGATGGCATACATGTACCCGGCTTCGAAGGCGCAGCTCACCTCTTTCACTGCTTCAATCTTCTGATATTGATTCTGATAAGAATAACTCACATTTTCTACTCTGATCTTTTCCATTTACGTCCCTCCTATTGGTGTGTCAACACAGCCGAAATACTCATTCTCCCGAACATCCACAGGGCAGCCGCCGCTCCCAGCATATAGCAGCACAAAAAAATCCCCCAGACCATCCATGCCGTCAGAATATCCGCGGTTCCGAATACCGCGCCGATCACCGTCCCCACTGCGCCGCCGCATGCCGCCAGCAGCATATGCTCCGCAAAGAATACCAGGGTAGCGCGCCGTCTGCTGGTTCCCAGGGCGCGCATGATGGCGTATTCGCTCTTCCTGCCCTGGAGCAGCAGATGAGGCACGATATACCCTGAGAGCAGGACGATCAGCAATACGAAGGGCAGAAATCCTTCCAGCAGGGAGCTGCTTTTTTCCAGCCCCAGGGCCGCCTGGATGAACACATCGTCCTCCATCCGCAGCGCAGATCCCGCGTAATTCTCATTGGAGCCCGGAACCACAGGCGTCAGCCCCGGCTCCCTCAAATCCTGCTTCAGTTCGTTGAGCTTCATCGGATCCTTCACGGTAAACCGCAGGGACGAAGCAAAATAGACCTTGCCGTTTTCTTCATAGATCTGCCGTACCGCCCCGATGGGGAGCATCACCTCCGCTGCCATGGATTCCCCGGCTTTTAAATCCTCAATTGACCCGACGATCTCCATTTCCAAAGGCTCCAGCCCTTCCCGCTCCAGCCCCAGGCCGATCTCTGCCCGGATATAATGCTCCAGAGAACAGGCCAGGCGGTCTCCCAGCTCCAGGCCGTGCCCGCCCAGAAATGTGGCACCCGCGATACACACATCCCGGCTCTCCTGAAATCTTTCCCAGCTCCAGCCGTCCGCCCAGGTCAGATCCTGTTCACAATCCTCATAGACCGATTCCAGATCGTTGATGCCCAGGATCCGGAACTCGTCCGCCTGCGCCATATGTCCGACCAGCTCCGCGGTCTCCCGGATCTTCCAGATATGCGGGGACGCATAGACCATATCCAGCACCTCCTGCCGGATAAACAGCCCGCTGTTCAGAGTTCCCGCCGCGTTCATTACCTCGGCCCGCACGGGGATCGCCTCCGGCAGCTCCTCAAACTGCCTTCTGGCGCTGACCAGATTTCCCAGATAAAATACCAGCACCGCCACCGTCAGCATACTGATCATCCCATTCAGAATGCTCTTGAAACGATGCCGCCGGATATTGACTCCTATGGAATACATCCCCTGGAACACCGCCCTTCTGTTCTTTTGGACTTCTTTTTTCACCTTCTCATCATCCTCCCTGCTGCAGATAATCCGTGTCCGCGGTTCCTTCGTCTCCTGATCCTGCTCCACCGTACAGGCCGCCGTATAGGAGGCGCCATCCAGCGTAAACTCCGGATACCTTCCCGGACGGACCATCCGGAACTTCCTCCGTTCTTCCCCTGCCCATTTCCGCAGCTCTTCCTCGAACCGCCCCGCCGTATTCACCGGCTGGTCCGTGTAAAAGGAGAACTGTCTCTGCCGCTCCTCTTCCGCTACCTGCTTGTAATCATCCACGATCCTCGCGAACACGCTTCCACTTTTCGCCATATGCTCCATCCGATCCAGATAGCTGTCCACGTCTATGGCCTCTGACTTTTCTTTTCGGATATTGGCGCAGACCTCCACCGCCGCCTGGATCTGCTTCTGCTGCTGCAGGAGCGCTTCCTGCTGCTTCGCTGCCGCCTCTTTTAATGGAAGCGTTCCGTCCAGCACCTCTTTGATCTCCTTTAACGGCATGTCCAGCATGCGGAGCATTTTGATCAGCTTCAGCCGGCGCAGGTCCTCCCCGGAATAATCCCGGTAGGCATTGCCGGTGTCCCTGGCCGGTTCTAACAGCCCCTGCCGTTCATAGTAGCGGATGTTCTGTCTGGTGATCCCGGTCAGTTCTTCCATCTGTTTTGTGTTCAAGCATACACCCCCTCTTGTCCATTGGGCACTTAATCCTATATGTTTTCCAGCTTTACGTGCTTATTTTAAAGTATATAGCAGGTATACAGTCAAGGATTTTGTGAAAGATATCCATATTTCATTTTTTACGATTTCTTTTGACACATTTATTGACTTGTCAGGTATAATTATAGTATCATAAATATAAGTAGGAGGTATTGAAATGTTGAAGGATTATTTGAAAGAAACCTATGGTTATAATGAGCCAATTTTTATTAACGAAATTAAGCTGGAATATTTTACAGATAATGCCCTGCGGCAGTCCTTTAAGCGAATGGTAAAGTATGGAGAGTTGATCCGCTTTGATACCGGGATCTATTATCTTCCGGATGATTCCAGATTATTGGAAAAAACTTATCTGGATCCTTTAAAAGTAATTTCCTGTAAATACGTTCAGCGTAATTCTGATATTTTCGGATATTTTTCCGGTGCTTTTTTTGCCAATCAGCTCGGACTTACAACACAGATGCCTGCTGTAATTGAAATTGTGACTAACAAAGAATCCACAAAAGGCCGAACAGTGACTATAGGCGGTCAGTCAGTTCGCCTCAAGCATTCATCCATAGATATCACAAAAGAAAATGCGGCGTTGCTGCAGTTTCTGGATATTGTTACTAAAATAGAAAAATATACCGAGCTTACCATAAATGATGCAGCTGCTGTTTTAAGACAATATATTCAAAAATATAATTTTTCAAAGACACAGCTCGCAGGCGTCTTATCTGCCGTTACTGCCCAAACAGCAAAAAAATTAATCGAATGGGGGTTGATTTATGAATTTGCATAGTGATAAAAGAGCATTTGAAGAATTGATAACCGCAGCCTCTATAGAATTAAAAATCCCGCCGAATATCGTAGAAAAGGATTACTATGTAACGCTGGTTCTCCATGAACTTTCCTCTCGAATAAAAGGTATGGTTTTCAAAGGTGGAACTTCACTTACAAAGTGTTATCAGATACTGGACCGTTTCTCCGAAGATATAGATATCTCTTATGACGCATCTGACGGTCCTCCCGGTGAAAGTCGAAAGCGACAGTTAAAAAAAGCAATTACTGCTTCCATGGAAGCTCTTGATTTCCCGATTACCAATCTTGACCATACAAGAAGCCGCCGCAATTATAATTGTTACCGTGCGGAGTATCCGACTATTTATACACCTATGCTCTCGCTGAAACCGGAAATAGTGATAGAAACCTATATAGCACTGCTTCCCTTTCCAACCACAGTCCGATTGACAGACAACTATATTTACAGATTTCTGAGCCAGTCCGGGCTGAATCAATTAGCAGAAAGATTTTGTCTTACTCCCTTCCCTGTCACTACCCAGTCTATTGAACGGACGCTGGTGGATAAGGTGTTTGCAATCTGCGATTATTATCTGCTGGGAGATGAAGGCTGTCATTCCAGACATTTGTATGACCTGCACAAAATTGTAAACAACAATATTCTAAATCCGTCTCTTCCCAGTTTGGTAAAAGAAGTTCGCCATTTGCGTGCCCTGCTTCCCGTCTGCCCGTCTGCGGCAGATGGGATGGATATAAATCGAATCTTAACTGATATTATCGAAAATGAGGTATATCGCAGCGATTATGAAAATGTGACGAAAAGTCTGCTGTTTTCTCCTGTAACTTATGAATCTGTCATATTAAGTTTATGGGATATTATCAGAAGTCAATATTTTGCTTAGCAGCAAAGACAATGCATTTTACGAATAACACGAAAACAATAATGGGAAGCTTCCTGTTATGAAAAAAATAATACTTGCATTCCCTCCCTCTCTCATGTATAATGTCACTGAGCAAAAAAGAAAGGGCACGTGTGAGGTTCGTCTGCCGCGCAGATCGACCGATGGATGTGCAGGGTGAGGACATGATTATTCGATAATTTGATTTGGATGCTGCAAGAAGTTGTATGTGCCTGTGTCAACAGGCTTATATTCGTCTGCGTATGCCGAATTCGATTATCCGCGTGATCTTCCCGCTTTGTATGACTGTCCACAGAAGTGCCATTTCTGGATATGGTGGTTATAGAAGTTCCATTCGCCGAAGGTTTGTTTTGATTTCTCAGACCTTTGACCGGATGGATTCTAAATAGAGGGTTTCTTTGCGTGAGTCTGTTTTCGGATACGAAGACAGGCTTTTTTTCGTTCCCGATCAACAGACACCGGGAAGTTTTCATTGATAAAAAAAGCCTGTCAGCAGTCAAACTGCAGGAGGTTTTATGATACAGATCAAGAATTTAACTATCACACACAAAGAAGACGCAAGAGTGATCCTGGAGGATTTCAGCTGTGTATGGAATGACGGGGACAAGGCCGTGATCATTGGGGAGGAGGGGAACGGGAAATCCACCCTTCTCCAATGGATCGCTTCCCCGGACAGGATCGGAGATTACTGCGAAGCCAGCGGGGAGCGGATCGTCCGGGGGCACAGAATCGGATACCTGCCCCAGGAGCTGCCGGCCCGGGACGTCCAAAGATCCGTCTGCGAATATTTTATGGAGGAATCCCTGTTTTTAGAGCAGACTCCGAAAGACCTGAATCGGATGGCAGGGGAATTCGGCCTGCCCGTTGATTTTTTCTACCGGGAGCAGCCCATGGGGACGCTCTCCGGCGGGGAGAAGGTAAAGGCACAGATGCTGCGCCTGCTGATCGCCGGGCCGGATGTCCTGCTCCTGGATGAGCCCTCCAACGACATTGACCTGGAAACCCTGGAATGGCTGGAAAAGCTGATCCTGGGCTGGAAGGGGATTGTGCTGTTCATCTCCCATGATGAGACCCTGATCGAGCATACGGCCAACATGGTCATCCATATCGAACAGATCCGCCGCAAAACCATTTCCCGGTATACAATCATCCGTATGCCCTATCCCCAGTATCGGCAGGAACGGCTCGCCAGGTTCGAGAGCCAGGAGCGGAAAGCCCAGAATGAACGACGGGAGAAGAAGCTGCGGGAGGAAAAATTCCAGCGGGTCTATCAGAGCGTGGAACACGCCCAGAACAGCATTACCAGGCAGAACCCTTCCAAAGGGCGGCTGCTGAAAAAGAAGATGCACGCGGTGAAATCCATGGAACGGCGGTTCGCCCGGGAGGACGAACGCATGACGGAAATGCCGGAGGAAGAGACTGCGATCTTCTTCAAGCTGGGAGACGAGACCGCGAAAATCCCTTCCGGAAAAACGGTCCTGGATCTGGAGCTGGAGCGGCTGGACACGCCGGACGGAAAGCGGACGCTTGCCCGGCAGGTCCGCCTGCGGATCCATGGCTCTGAAAAGGTCTGCATCATCGGGAAAAACGGATCCGGAAAGACCACGCTGCTGGGCAGGATTGCACAAGAACTGCTGGGCAGGAAGGATATCCATGCGGAGTATATGCCCCAGAATTATGAAGAACTGCTGGAGCTTTCCATGACGCCCGTGGATTATCTGGCGCAGACTGGAGACAAGGAAGAACGGACCCGGATCCGCACGTACCTGGGCGCGTTAAAATATACCGCGGATGAAATGGAGCACCGGATCAGCCAGCTCTCCGGCGGCCAGAAGGCAAAGATCTTTCTATTGAAAATGAGCTTAAGCGGAGCCAATGTGCTGATCCTGGACGAGCCCACCCGGAACTTTTCGCCCCTGTCCGGGCCGGTGATCCGGCAGATGGTGAAGGAATTTCCCGGGGCGGTGATCAGCATTTCCCATGACCGGAAATATATCGCGGAAGTCTGCAGCCGGGTGTACCGGCTGACGGCGGACGGGCTGGAAGCAGAACGTATACTGAGCGCCAGATAAATCTGCCGTGAGTATAACCAGTGACCTGTGATGATTTATCGTTACATGTCACACCCCGACCAATCACCACGCTGATTGGTCGGGAGGATGCACATAAAAGCTGGGATTCAGGCCGCCCATTGCCGAAGGCAATTTTAAATGGCGGCCTGAGTTACAGGGCACGCCTGGCCAAGGTGTGACCTGTAACGATTTATCTGGGACGCAGTATAAAAACGCCGAACTTTCCTATCCATATCTTGTCCGAATCGTGTATAATGGAAGAAACACATTGCAGGCCGCCAGGAAGCCGGCGTCCTGCAATACAGCAATAGGAGGACGTTTTATGAAAGAACAGAAAGATTGGATCAAAGACCTGGTCATTTACCAGATCTATCCCCGCAGTTTCTATGATTCCAACGGGGACGGCATCGGGGATCTGCCCGGTATTTTACAGAAGCTGGACTACCTGGAGGAGCTGGGTATCAACGCCCTGTGGCTTTCCCCGGTCTACCGCTCGCCCAACGATGACAACGGCTATGATATCTCCGGCTATCAGGAGATCATGGAAGAGTTCGGCACCATGGAGGACTGGGACCGCCTGCGGGACGCCTGCAGGAAAAAGGGCATCCGCATGATCATGGACCTGGTTGTGAACCATTCCTCGGACGAGCATCCCTGGTTTCTGGAATCCCGGTCGTCCCGGGAGAATCCCAGATCTGATTATTACATCTGGCGGGACCCGGTGGACGGCCATGAGCCCAACAACTGGGCTTCGGCCTTCGGCGGAAGCGCGTGGGAATATGTACCTGAGCGGGGCCAGTACTATTTCCACTACTTTTCCAAAAAGCAGCCCGACCTGAACTGGGCCTGTCAGGAGCTTCGGGA
This sequence comes from uncultured Clostridium sp., assembly GCA_964415625.1. Taxonomy (GTDB): domain Bacteria; phylum Bacillota; class Clostridia; order Lachnospirales; family Lachnospiraceae; genus Schaedlerella. The sequence goes on along the minus strand of CAYQBE010000128.1, from coordinate 4,429 downwards.
TGCGGTGATCCATATGATGAACTGGTGGGCGGACAAGGGAGTGGAGGGCTTCCGGGTAGATGCCATCAGCTACCTGGACAAGCCCCAGGATTTCCCTGATTCCACTCTGCCGCCCCGGCCAGACGGCTACTCCTTCCCTGACTGCCTCATCTGCCGCCCGGGAACCCATGCCTATATCCGGGAAATGAACCGGCGGGTCTTCGCTCCCCGCAATCTCCTGACTGTAGGGGAGGTAGCTGCGCCCACCGTGGAGGAGCTGGGCAACTATGTAAAAACGGATCGGGAGGAATTTGACATGGCAATCCCCTTCGTGCTGCCCAAGACCGAGATTGACACCTGGTCGCCGGAGCGGCTTAAGAAGGAGATCGAGGAAAGCTACCAGGCCATGAAGGAGGACGGCTGGTGGGCCAGATTTTTCAGCAACCACGATAAGCCCCGGCAGGTGTCCCTCTACGGCGACGACGGAGAATACTGGGAGGTTTCCGCCAAGTTTCTGGCCATGTTCCTCCACAGTCTGCCGGGCACTCCTTACGTATACCAGGGCGAGGAGATCGGGATGACCAATGTGAAGCTGCCGTCCATTGAGGATTATGACGATCCCAGCACCAGAGACCAATACCAGCAGTATCTGCTTTCCGGCATGGATCCGGAGTCTGCCCTGGCTCAGGCCCAGCTGGAAAGCCGCGACAATGCCCGCACCCCCATGCAGTGGGACAGCTCCGAAAACGGCGGCTTTACGTCCGGCACGCCCTGGCTGAAGACCAATCCCAATACCCGGGATATCAATGTAGAAGCCCAGCGGCAGGATCCCCACTCCATCTATCAGTGCTACCGGAAGCTGATCGCGCTCCGGAAAGAATCCCCTGCCCTGTCCCGTGGGAACCTTACGTTCCTGGAAACAGGGCATCCAAAGCTGATCGCACTGACCAGAAGCGCGGCAGACGAGACACTGCTGGCATTCCACAATTTCTCCCGGGAAGAGCATGAGATACCGGCCTCCCTGTTGGAGGGTGCCGGCGAGATCCTGCTGTCCTCCTATGACCGGGAAGGCGGTTACCGGGGGCCGGTGCTCCGGCCTTATGAGTCTGCGATCTTCCGGATGCGGAAGGATTCTTAATATCATTGTATACTCACGGCCGATGAAATCTGCCATGAGTATCGCGCCAGCCGCAGCAGCGAAGCGGCATATTTCCTCATGCGGCTGTGCGCATCATATTATACTGATGCTGGAGCAGAACAACTCTTGTTTTCCCAATGGTGCCGCAGCAACCGCGGAAGCAGTATCATGAACCGCCACCGGCACATAGGTCAGGCCGGAGATTCCCAGTTCATCCTGGAGATCATTACATATAGGATAAGCTTCCCGGCCTCCATAATAGATCTTGGAAAATGTCGGATTTATAGTGGCAAAAAGAGGGAATTAACCCGGAAGGTTAGCATTTGGATGGGAGGTTACGTTTGTGAAAGGAATACTGATCTCATTAGACTGGACGGCAAAAAGAGGGCAAGTAGACACAAGAAATGATGATATAGGGATACTGACAATTTATTTTCAGGAAATTCCTGATGCGGTGCAATTGAACTGCACTATTGAATTTGATGTAGTCATAAGCAGAATTGGAAACCGGTATGCAAAGTTTATTTCAGTTGCAGATAGAAACCAAGCATTGTTTAACACGGAAGACCGGACACAATGGTATGTTTGGTGAGAAGAGGAAGAGAACGACTTTGTTAAACATATTGTTCCCAGATTGGGCATAGACTTGCGGATCAACCCCGAAAAAGCCCAAAGGCCGTGGGAAATTGATTTGTTTGATTATACGCATAACCGCTATGCGGATTTAAAGACACAAAATACCCCCTTTTTTACGGCAGCAAGGTACATGTATGGAGAGGTACCATATGATCCGACCTACACAGTTACCTTTAATAAAAAAGATTATGAGAATTACATAGGAAAATATCCGGATTGCGATATCTATTTTTGGGTATACTGGCGGCAGTTAGCCTATAAAAGCATAAGGGTGAACGAGTTATATGGTGTCTGGAGGGCACCTTTCCAAAGAATGGCAGAAAAAATTCAGGCTGGTGAAGCAGCTTTGCATGCTTACATACATAGGGTGAATGACGACCATAATGCCAGGGAAAGTTATTTGTTCAATTTGACAGATACTGCTGTTTTTGAAAGGCTGATTTGAAAGAAGGCATTCAGCATCTTCAAAAAGCGAGTACCACATCAAAAGGTGTGCATACCCGCTTTTCATTTCTATATTCAGAAATCAAATCCCGCCTGGCAACAGGGCTTTTTATCCATTATGATACCCCGAATTTTTTCAGCAGCATCCTCTGGAATGCATCCACCCCAATCCCCACATACACGACCCCTGCAATCATGGCCGCACCGATCTGGATGGGAAGCGTCCCAATATCCTGCACCTTCATCGGCCCTAAGATGGTCAGGCCGATGGCCCAGCCGCACAGCCAGGACGGTACGAAGATGAATCTGGAAAATGTCTCTCCGATGATGACCGCAAGGCCGCCCAGCACAAACAGGGTGCAATACAATTCCACATTGGGATGAAAAGGCATTGTTTCCATGACCCAGACTGCCAGGACCGCCCACACATCCCCGCACAGAAAGCCAACCGTGATTTTTAACGCGTCTTTTCTCTGATTTCCGTTTGCCACGTACAGTCCTGCGCAGATCAGCGCCACCGCGCCGGTGCTGATTCCCATGTAGGGACTCAGCACCGCCCAGATCGGCGGCATCAGAGCGATCCCGAAGGCCAGTGTAAGCATACGGATTCTTTTTTCCCTCTTCTCTTCCATGTCCTGACTCCTGTTCTGTTTAGAAACTTTATGGAAATAACTTCTGCATTACTCGAAATCAAATTTCTCCCAGACTTTTTTTCCGGTATACTGCTTCAGTTCCTCTTCCCCGTCCAGTACACGGACGGCGCCTGCTGCCATGGCCTCCATCTCAAATTCGCCCGGATATGCCGTGACCGGAGCGATGAAGGAACAGGTCTCGGTGATCTGTTCCACCAGATCCTTATTATGTACCATACCGCCGCCCAGCAGGATGCCATCCACTTTGCCGTGGAGCACGGCCGCCATAGAGCCGATGCATTTCTCGATCTGGTAGATCATCGTATTCCAGAGCATTTCCGCATACTTGTCTCCGTTTTTAGCCCGCTCGGTCAGCTCCAGCGCATCGGAGATTCCGGTGTGGCTGATGAAGCCGCCGTTTCTGGTACACAGCTTTTTCACGTCCGCGATGTCCAGATCATTGTCCCGGATATAAGCCAGCAGGTCGGCCACTGCTACGCTTCCGCAGCGGGTCGGCGCCATGGGGCCTTCGCCGCCTACGATGTCGTAACCGTCCACCATTCTGCCCTGCCGGTGGGCGGAAACGGAGATTCCCCCGCCGATGTGGCAGACTACATAATTGCATTCCTCGTATTTTTTATGGAGCACGGACTTGCTGTGGCGGATGGCCGTCTCCTTTAAGTTCAGCGCGTGCAGGTGGATGATCCGGTTCACCCCTTTGATGCCTGTCATCCGGGCCAGATCCTGCAGCTCATCCACATCCGGCGGGTTGACTACCATAGCCTTTGCTCCGTATTTTTCCGCAAATTCATTGGCAAGCTGGGAGCCTAAGCTGGCGGGATGGATGACCCCGTTTGCAGAATTTCTGGCATGATCCAGCAAAAGCTCCGTCACTTCATAGGTGCCGCCTTCCATGGCCAGCAGGCCGCCCCCGCGTCCGACGAATACGTCTACATCATCCAGTGTGATCCCGGCCTCTTCCAAGAGGCTCAGGATCATATCCCGGCGGTAGGGAAGCTGCTCCGTCAGATTGCGGAATTTGTCCAGTTCTGCCGCATCGTGGGATACATTTTTGGAATACAGGCATTCCTCTCCCTGAAACAACGCGATCTTCGTCGATGTGGAGCCGGGATTGATCGCTAAAATTTTATATTCACTCATGTTTAACACCTTTCTTTCAGTTGCTCCCGGCCGCGCGTACCGCGCTGATCACGATATTTCCCTTGATCTCGGATACCGGCGCCCCTCTGGAGCAGTCGCATACCACCTTGTTGAAGCCCTGCAGCATGGGGCCGTAGGCGTCCGCATGTCCGAACTGCTGGATCAGCTTGACCCCTACATTTCCCACGTTGAGATCCGGCCAGATGACGACGTTTGCTTTTCCTGCCACCTTGCTCTCCCGCTTCACCTTTTTCTCTGCTACGGCCGGGGAAATGGCGGCGTCAAACTGAAATTCCCCGTCAATGGCAAGGTCCGGCCGCTTTTCATTGGCAAGCTTCACCGCCTCCACCACTTTGTCGATCAGCTCTCCCTGCCCGCTTCCCAGGGTGGAATAGCTGACCATGGCGCACCGGGGTTCCCATTCCAGCAGCGCCTTCAC
>CAYQBE010000127.1:0-14710 GCA_964415625.1 uncultured Clostridium sp. | reverse complement strand
GGGCGGTCAGGACACCGTCCACTTCTTCCGTGGAACGCTCCCCGAAATATAATCCCCCGGTCAGCTCCCGCATGATCATCATATCAAATCCGCCCCGGGTGATCTCTTCCTTCAGAGGACAGGCCCCTTTCAGTTCTTCATACAAAACCGCCGGCCGAAGATTGGCAAACAGGTTCAGCTCCTTCCGGATCTTCAAAAGTCCTGCCTCCGGTCTCTTAGACGGCTCTAACCTGTACCAGGGTGAAGTCTTCGCGTCCCCTCCGATGGAACCCATCAATACGGCGTCGCTTGATCTTGCAAGTCCGATCGTCTCATCTGTCAACGGAACCCCGTGTACATCAATGGATGCCCCGCCCATCAAAAGCTGTGTATAATTCATCTCATGTCCGTAAACTTCTGCGGTCCGATCCAGGACCTTCATTGCTTCCGTCACGATCTCCGGCCCGATTCCATCGCCCTTGATCACACCGATATTTAACTTCATATCCCATCTTCCTTCCATATTATACTTGCATATTATTAAAATACTGACTGCTGTTGAAGACCAAAAATCAGGCCCCAAAAACACTATTTGTTTATCATACAGCATTTTTTCGGCTGTTTCAACCCTTTGAACTGCAAAATATATCCCCCAAAGCAGTGCCACTTACTGTAAAAATCCACAAAAAATCCCATACAGAAAGCCTGCCACTGGCAGCTTTTTGCATACAATGGTATTCAAAGCCCCTTGCAGGCGATACGCGGGAAACAAAAAGGACAAAAAGAAACCGGAGGCCTCTGCCATCCGGAGTCTTTTCTGTCCTCTTTTATTCCGCTCCCGGCTTTTCAAGCTGAGCGATCGCTGACTTCTGCATGGGGATCCGGCAATTCTTGTTGCTTCCGAATTCCACGATCACCGCTTCATCCGAAATATCGATGATCACACCGTAGAAACCGCTGGTCGTCAAAACCGTATCTCCGATCTCCATGGTGGCAAGCATCCCCTGAACCCTTTTCTGTTCCTTTTTCTGCGGACGCATCAAAAAGAACCAAAATACGCCGATGACAACAGCATACATAATGACAATGCTGCCCAGACCTGCCGCTCCGCCTGCTCCGCTTGAAGCTAATATTCCATTCATTTTTTGTTTCCTCCTAACTTTCGTACTCCGGAAAATACCCCGCATAGATCGTTACATGTCACATTCTCTTCCGGCACAATATACTTATCATACACAAAAAACCTTGATTCTTCAAGAGTAATTTTCCATTTTCATGTTTTCTTTTGCAGATTCAGATTACTGTTCCTGAACCCCTGAGAGCTTTTTCTTTTTATAGCTCTGATACTCTCCCGCCTCAATGGCCTCCCGGATCTCTTCCATCATCGTATTATAAAAATACAGATTGTGGAGAACGCAGAGACGCATTCCCAGCATTTCCTTTGCCTTGAGCAGATGCCGGATATAGGCACGGCTGTAGCTTCTGCATGCCGGACACCGGCAGCCCTCTTCAATCGGGCCGGGATCCGTTTCGTATTTTGCGTTGAACAGGTTCAGCTTGCCGTGGTTGGTATATACATGCCCGTGCCGCCCGTTCCGTGAAGGGTATACGCAGTCAAAGAAGTCCACGCCCCGGTCTACCGCTTCCAGAATATTTGCAGGCGTTCCCACTCCCATCAGATAGACCGGCCGGTCCCTGGGAAGCAAGGGAACTACAGCCTCCAGGATATGGTACATCTCTTCATGGCTCTCTCCCACTGCCAGGCCGCCGATGGCATACCCGGCCAGATCCAGCGACGTGATCTGCTTCGCATGTTCCCTGCGGATATCCTCATAGATACCTCCCTGGTTAATGCCGAACAGAAGCTGTTCGCGGTTGATCGTATCCGGCAGCGCGTTCAGCCTGTCCAGCTCTGCCTTGCAGCGTTTCAGCCAGCGGTATGTCCTGGATACGGAATCCTCTATATAGGCACGGTCTGCCACGCTGGAAGGGCATTCGTCAAATGCCATGGCAATGGTAGACGCCAGATTGGACTGGATCTGCATGCTCTCCTCCGGACCCATGAAGATCTTTCTCCCGTCAATATGGGAATGGAAGTGGACTCCTTCCTCCTTGATCTTCCTCAGGCCTGCCAGCGAAAATACCTGGAATCCGCCGGAATCCGTCAGGATCGGCTTATCCCAGTTCATAAACCGGTGCAGTCCGCCCATCTGCCTGACGATCCGGTCGCCCGGACGGACATGCAGATGGTAGGTATTGGACAGTTCCACCTGGGTTTTGATCTGACGCAGGTCATCGGTCGAAACCGCCCCCTTGATGGCGGCTGCAGTTCCTACATTCATGAATACCGGCGTCTCGATCGTTCCATGGACGGTGGCAAGGCGTCCCCGCTTCGCCATGCCGTCTGTTTTCAGTAATTGATACATCTTTCCCTCTTCTATAAATTGAATGATACGTCTTTTCCTTTTCTATGAATGGAAACTTCTGCAAAATGAATACTTGCACCGTCTCTTTTTTCTATTTCTGCCGCTCTGGATTGCTGCCATTTAATAATGTATGATCACAGGCGTCCCTACCGACAGCATACTATACAAAGCCCCCGCCTGATCAACCGGCATGTTGATGCAGCCATGGGAACCCAATCCGTTGGCATACAGCGAACCGCCGAACGCCGGCTGCCAGTCGGCATCGTGGAATCCGATCCCGCTCCAGGTCACACGCATCCAGTATCTCACCACTGTCCGGTACTCGGGCTGCCCTGTTGACGGAACAATCTCACCTACCAAAGTAGAATTCGGCTGCATTTCCAGGATGCTGTACACACCGCTGGGGGTCTCCTTTGCCGGAGTCGGAACTCCGGTTACCACATCCGTCTCCAACGCAATGCCTCCATTCACGATATACCACATATGCTGGCCGGACAGATCCACTTCCAGATAAGTGCTGCCCCAGTCCTGCGGTCCCCGGGAAGCCGCCGTCTGGCCGTCAACATAGATTGGTTCCCTTGTCACCACTTCCCCGTTCTTGATACTGTTGAGCAATGCCGGATACTCTGCGTCCTCATCCACGGACCATCCATAAGTACCTCCTGACACCTCAACGGTCTTACCCCAGGGAGACGTGATCGACCTGGTCTTACCCACCGTGTCGTACTGCTTGCCGAATTCCCGCAGCCATTCCCGCACGGCGCCTTCGTCGAAGGTCACCTTCATCTCCGCATCCGCTGACACCCAGTTGGAGATCAGCGTCTTGTCTACCACCACCGGCTGATCCATGGAGTAGGTGATGCTTGCCTTGAGATACTGGTTCATCTCGTTGCAGGCAGCCGTCACATCCCCGGATTCCGACGTATACTTGGGCAGGGCATAGCAGTTCTCCCCTACCATATCCAGCTCCGGCTGAAATTCCGAGATATACTGATGGATCTTTTCCCGGAGAAGCTCCTGGTTCACCTCTGTTCCCGTCACCTCCGGCTCCACCACATACTCCGTGCCGTTAAACTTGGGATACGCAGACGTGGGCGGGATCTGCTCCGCCTTTACTGCCTGCAGCGTGCTGATCTTATCCTCCAATGCATCCCGGTCATAAGACACATCCACTGTAGCCTTGGAGGAATTTTTTACAAAAAATGCCTGGGGCCAGAGAAACGCGTTCTGCTTTTTTAAAACATTTTCAATATCCTTATTCTCATTGTACTCCAGAGAAATCTCATCCCCGCTGATGCTGTCTGTCTTATTGTCCTTTTCCAGAATCGTCAGGCTGTAGCCCTGCACCTGCTGTTCTATGTACTCCTTCACATCTGCCGCTGTCTTCAGGGAAAAGTCATGGCCGTTGATCTCCGTATTCATATAGAAATGACTCGTAAAATATACGGAGACGCCGATATAGCCCGCCGCAAGCACACCGATAAACACGCAAGCCGCGATCAGAGGAATCGGTACTCCGGACTTTTTCGGTCTCCTCCCTGTGCCTGATGTCCTGCCAGGATTGCCGGAATTCCGTTTTGCGCCCTGTCTTCCTGCTCCGGTCTTCTGGGAACCGGATTTTCCTGCGGTTCCTTTGGATGCTCCGGCCTTTTGTGCGGCGCCCTTCTGGGGACCGCTCTTTGCCGGGTTGCCTTTTGGCGCATCGGTTTTTCCTGATGTGTTTTTCTGTGAAGTGTTCTTTCCGGTACTGCTCTTCTGCGCTCCGGTTTTTCCGGTACTGGTCTTTTGCGCTCCAGATTTTCCGGCACCGGCCTTTTGCGCTCCGGTTTTTTCCTGGCTGGCTTTTTTATTTCCAGCCTCCTTTTTTCCTGGATCATTTCTCATTTTGTCTGAATTCTTTGCACTTTCTTTTTTCATATCTTCCTGATCCCGAACCCCCGAATTCCATTCTTTGCTTCCTGATGCCTGATATTGAATGTCTGTTTTTTCCCTGCCCTCATCCGCACCTGCCGGGTCTTTTTCCGTCAAGCTCTTTTTATCGTCTGGTATCGACGCACCTTTTTCTACCCGGACTTGTTCTTCCCTTTTGTTTTCATTGAGGCTCGTGTTTATGTCCTCATCTTCATCTAGATAATCATCTTCATCATCCAGATAGTAATCCTCATAATTTATCTCTTCTCCTGAGTAAAAATCATCATTCTGATCTTTGGCATTTTTGCTCATCTGATACCTCTCCCTTAAAAATGAGCTCCTGTTCTCACCTGAGGTATTCACAGCAACTCTTTATCCATCTGCTTCGTGAAACGCGGATGGATTTTAGACATTGGAATCATCAACCTATAGACATCCAGACTTTATTATATAACGAAAGGTTAGGAATGTACAGCACAAATATTGTCAGTTTGTAAGTTCCGTCTTTGAAATACCGTCTCCTCTCTTTCAAACAAAGGCTCGCCCAAAGAAAATAGGCATTACATTTTATCTAAGAAAATGTAATGCCAGACTTTCCCTCTTTCCCCTTCGGAAACCCAGATCAGATTGATTCTGCCGAAGCCTGATCCGAAGGCGCCAGACAGCACTATCCCCCTGTACTTTTCATCACCCAACGACCAGCTCCGCCAGTTCCGTGGCCGCCCGCTGCAGCTTCTCCGGCTCAAAGGGCAGAAATCCCTTATGAGAAATCTCCTCCAGCGTATTCGCCCCCAGCTCCGGATCTCCGGACGCTGCGATCCCCGCAATGGCGGGCGCATACTTCGCCAGCACCTCCATCGCCTTGCCATCCGCCGCGATCCGGTTCAGCGTGGTGTCCTTGCTATAAGGCTTCCTGTAATCCTTCTCCGGCACATAGCAGTATTCATAGGTTCCTGCCCCCAGTGTCATGCTCTTTTGGGGATAACCCGGAAGCTCCGCAACCGCCTCGCAGTTGAAGGGAACCTCCACCCGCACCTTCATCTGCCCATCCTCACAGATCTCATAATTGCAGACATATTTCCCGGAAACCGAGTCGTAGCTGCATTCCATTTTACGCAGGCGGATGTCCGGATGAGGCGCGATGACCGCCTTCGCAAAGCCCGGCTCCAGCGGACGGATCCCCGCCCCGTAAGCATATACAAATTCCATCACAGAGCCGTAAGAATAATGGTTCAGAGAATTCATCCCGGTATCGCTGATGATCCCGTCCTCTCCCACGGAATTCCATCTCTCCCAGATGGTCGTCGCCCCCAGGTTGACGCTGTACAGCCAGCTCGGAAAGCCTTCCTTCAACAGGAAATCATAAGCCAGCTCAAACAATCCGGCCTCTGCCAGCACGGTACACAACAGGGGCGCACCCACGAAGCCGCATTTGATCTGATTGCAGTCCTGAATCAAACGCTGCCTGAACTGGCCGATCAGCTTCTGGCGGTCCTTGTATACATGGAATTTCAACGCGATCACATAAGCCGCCTGGGTATCAATGGCAAGCCTTCCGCTGGGCGTATAAAATTCCTGCAGAACCGCATCATAGATTTTCTGCTCCAGCTCCCCATAGTGCTTCGCGTCCGCTGTTTTTCCCAGACGCTCGGCCGCCTCCCGTACGATCTGCACGGAACGGTAATAATACACCGACGCGATATAATCGTCATTGGTACTTCCCTTGAAGCTGGTGGGCGTAGGCCCGTCCAATGCCAGCCAGTCCCCGAAATGGAATCCGAAATTGTACAGGTACTGCCTGCTGCCCCTGGCCGCGTCCTGCCGGTCGATATAGTCCACCCAGTCCCGCATCATCGGGTAGCAGTACTCCAATTCCTCCGTATTTCCATAATACTGGTACAGCACATTCGGCACAAAGGTCGCCACATCGCCCCACACGCTTCCGCAGTCCGGCTTATGCCCGATATTCGGCACATAGTTGGCGATCCCGCCGTCCAGGAACTTCTGCTCATCCCGCAGGTCTTTCATGAACTTGTGGAAAAATGCCCTGGTGTCCATGTGGTAGCTGGCGGTCGGCGCAAAGACCTGCGCGTCTCCGGTCCACCCTAAGCGTTCGCTCCTCTGGGGGCAGTCCGTGGGCATGTCGATAAAATTGCCCTTCAATCCCCAGACCGTATTTTCATACAGACGGTTGATCTTCTCATGGCTCGTTTTGATAAATCCGGTCCGCGCGATCTCCGAATACAGCACTTTTCCCGTAAACGCTTCCTTTCTGCATTCTCCAGGCCATCCCGTCACCCGGATATAGCGGAATCCGAAAAAGGTAAAATGAGGCCGGATCTTTTTCGCCGTTCCGTCGGAAATATACGTAAACGCAGACTTGGCATCCCGGTAATTTCCATGGTAGAAATTGCCCTCCTGCAGGATCTCGGCGCATTCCAGCGTGACCCTCGTCCCCTTCGGAAATGCCGCGTCAAATTCTACAAATCCGGCAAAATTCTGTCCGAAGTCCAGCACGGTTTCTCCCGCCGGGGTGCGGATGATCTCCTGCACTTCCAGTTCTTCCATGGCCAGTACCGGAAGGCTCAGACGGTCCATCAGATGACTCTTTGCCAGGTTTTTCGTACCCTCCTCTTTTTCCGGATGGGTCAGAACCTCCACCGGCTTCCATGGGTTTTCTTTTCCCTCCCAGAGCAGCTCATTGTAGATCTCCCCGTCATAGATTCCGGAATCCTCGATCAGCGACCCCTGGTATTCCCAGCTTCCGTCCGTACAGATCGTTTCCTCTGTGCCGTCCTCGTATTCGAGATGCAGCTCCGCGATGGCCGCCATCCGGTCCCCGTAATTGTTTTTCTGCAGCTCCAGGCCGAATACGCCCATGTACCAGCCTTTTCCAAGGAGAAATTCCAGCGTGTTTTCTCCCTGCGCCAATCCCTTCGCAGGGAAAGTCAGCACCTGGATGTTGGTCTCATACTGGGTTACATAGGGCGCGAGATATTCCTGCCCCAGCTTTTTCCCGTTCATGTACAGTTCGAACAATCCTACGCCGGTTCCATAGATCCGTGCCCTTTTGACCGGCTTTTCCACGGAAAATACTTTGCGCAGCACCGGATGAAAGCTGTCCTCTTTTGCTGCTGCGATCCACTCCGCCTTCCACGGCTCCTCCATCTTTCCGGTCTCAAAGCTTCCGGTCTCGCTGACCGCCGAATCCCCCTGATCCCCGGTCACCGCAACCCGATAATAATAGGTAGTCCTGGGTTTCAGATCCACAGACAGTTTCTCTCCCTGCTGTTTCAGCTCCGCCCCTTCTTTTGTATAAAGAATCCTGCCGAATCCTTCATCTGCACTGACTTCTACTTTTGCATTTGCCTGTCTCTGGTTCTTCGTATCTGTTACCTTCCAGGAACAGATGATACTGTCCATCTGGAATCCCACCGGATTCCTCACTCCATTGATCCTCAAATCCTGAATCTGCATAATCCTTCTTCCTTTCTTCCAATTTCTGTCCATGATATCATTGCGCAGCAGCTTTTCCATCTGAGCAGCGCAGTTTTCATACGAAAATGATCCGTCTGCTGCCCAGTTACCTCAAATATGGGAAAAGAGCACCCCGCCGGTTCCTGCCTGCAGAATACTCTTCTTCCCTAGCTTCGTGTGAAATATCGTTGCTGTTTACATGGTGCCCGCTTTCGCCGCACGGCATCCGGCCGGCACAGTCACGAAATATCCTTTCCGTATTTACTCTGCTCCGTTTACCTCATGCTCCGCAGCCATTTTCTTCTTCATCTCCGCAATCTCCGGGAAGAATTTTTTCAGCGGATAGAAGATCATGATCACAAGGATGACAACAGAAACCAGTGCCGGAATCAGGAAACGGACGATATTCGTACCCGTAACTGCCATTTCTGACTGTCCGAACGGTCCTAACTGTGCATCGAATCCGCAGATCGCCAGGATTGCAAGCATCCCGGAATTTGTGATCGTATTACCGCATTTCTGCGCAAAGCCCTTGACGGAAGATACGACGCCGTTTAGCTGCTTCCCTTCTTTCAGCATGATAAAATCAATAGTGTCGTTCACAAGCACATTTACCAGAGCATTTACCATCGCCCCTACCGCAGTTGCAATAAATGACAGGATGCAGCAGTACATAAAGTTCATCCGGCCTGTAAAATACAGGATAAAATAGCAGACAATGGTCATGATCTGAGAAATGATCATTGCCTTGTATCCGGTCTTGAATTTCTTTAAGAAGATCGGCATCAATACAACCATGGAGATCAGAGCGCCCATGGAAATGAATCCCATATAGGTCGAGATCGTCCCTCCGATCGTTGCTCCGATCGCTGCTTCATCCATCGTCGCAAAATCCACTCTCTGTCCTGCCAGGATATACTGTGCATAATATACGGAGGAAGCAAACATAAATCCATAGGATACAGCCGCCAGGCACCATACAACCATGACCGGCCAGATTTCTTTATGCCGGAACACATACACCAGCTGCTTAAGACCGCCTTCGCCTTCTTTCTTGGGCATGATATAGCGTTCTTCCGATGTCTTATATAACCCCCAGAAGGAGATGATCGCAAATACGGCATATGTACACATCAGATTGCGGTAGCTGCCGAAGATCTCTACCAGCTGTGTGGAAAATGTGGACGCGATCGTGAACATCAGCGCGCACACGCCGGCGCCTTTTGCAATGACGTCATTCCGCTCTTCATCATCCAGCGTCATTGCGGGAAGGATCGCCATCTGCGGCATGGTATAAGCCGTTACGATCATTCCGTAGAACATATAAGTGATGCACACGTAAACGCATTTTGCTGTCGTGCTTCCCTGGATGAATCCCGGATTACTGAACAGCAGGAACATGTCTACCAGCAAAAAGATCGGTGTAAAGGTAAACCAGGTACGGTAACGTCCCCATCTCGGTTTCACCGTGTCACAGATCACTCCCATCATCGGATCGTTGATCGCATCCCACAGGGTACAGATCAGCATGATGATGGATAAGTGGGCGGCTGTGATCCCGATCGTCTCCTGCACATACAATGAAAAATAGCTTGTGATCGTTGCCGCGATCGCCATTGCGCCGCCGTTTACGGATGTCGCATGGAACCAGATAAATGGTTTGCTGAGTTTCCCTTGCTTTGCCGGGGTTTTTGTTGCTTCATTACTCATTTTTTTCATTCCTTTCGATTGGATTGATACAGAGGAAGTCCTGCGTGATCTCCTGTATCTTATAATCCTATGATACACAATGCACCCCTTGTTTTGAATGTAGTTTTTTCATATATACCCGACATTTTTTACCATCAATCTTCTGAAAATAATGCAAATCCGGCGCTTTTTCATATTAATCCGACATATTTTCATATCCGTCCCACATATGCTTATATATACACTTCCCCAGTCAGCTCTGCCCGGGAATCGCCGCCTGCATACACCTTCAGAAGTCCTGTACAGGGAACCTCTGTCATATCCCAGTCATAGTAACGCAATTGAGCAAACGGGATCTCAAATTCCACCCGCTTCGTCTCCCCGGCTTTCAGGCTCACCTTCTCAAAGCCCTTGAGCTGCCGCACCGGGCGCACCCGTTTTGCGCTTACGTCCTGCACATAGCATTGCACGACCTCGTCCCCGTCCCGGCTGCCTGTATTGGTCACGGACACCGATACCCGCACCGCTTCTTCTGTCTTTTCCACTGTCAGCCCGTCATAGGCAAAGGTTGTATAGGACAGGCCGTATCCGAAGGGATACACAGGCTCCACCGGAGCGTCCAGATACTTGGAGGTAAACTTGGATTTTCCGCCTGGTCTTCCGGTGTTTATATGCGCATAATACATGGGGCACTGGCCCACGGACGCCGGGAAGGTGGTTGTCAGCCTGCCGGACGGATTCGCATCTCCGAACAAAATGTCCAGGACAGCAGGACCAGCCTCCACACCCGGATGCCATGCCTCCAGAATGGCCGGCACATGCTCCGCCAGCTCCGGGATCGCCAGTGGCCTGCCGTTGAACAGCACCACTGCCACCGGCCTGCCGGTTGCCAGCAGATCCCGGACCAGCGCCAGATCCTCCCTTCCCAGCGTAATGTCTGCCCGGCTTGCCGCCTCGCCACTCTCTTCCTTCTGCTCTCCGATGACCGCCAACAGAACGTCAGAGGATGCCGCGATCTTGAGCAGGTCTTTTCCGTTTTCACTGTACTGATAAGAAATGCCCCGCGCTCCGCAGGCTTCCACGATGCTGATACAGTCCTCCGGCCTTGCCCCGATGGCCCAGGCTCCGGTCATCTGCCCTTTATCTGCCGCCAGCGCGCCGAAGATTCCGATTTTTGCGTCCGCTTTGAAGGGCAGTATCTGGTTCTCATTTTTCAGCAGTACTATGGATTTTACGGCCGCTTCCCTGGCAATGGCCCGGGATTCTTCTGTCAGCATGGTGCCGTGCTCCCTCTCTTCACTGGTCTGATAGGGATTATCAAAAAGTCCCAGCTCGAACTTGATCCGAAGGACATCCGCTGCCGCCTCATCCAGCACGCGCTCCGGCACCTCTCCTCTTTCCACCAGATTTTTCAGATATTCGGCATAGGAATTGGAGGACATGTCCATATCCATTCCTGCCAGGATGGCCTGCTTCGCCGCATCTCGTTTCTCCTCCGCCAGACCGTGGTCCACACACTCTGCAATGGCATTGGAATCGCTGATCACCAGCCCGTCAAAGCCCCATTTTTCCCGTAAAATGTCTCGCAGCAGCCAGGGATTCGCCGTACAGGGCACGCCGTTGATATCATTGAAGGCAGGCATGATCGCTCTGGCACCGGCATCGATGCAGGCTTTGTAGGGCGGCATGTATTCCTCCCACAGCCTCTGCATGGACATGTCTACCCGGTTATAGTCCCGTCCTGCCTCTCCCGCGCCGTAAGCCGCGAAATGCTTCACGCAGGCGGCCATGGCATCCGATTGGGACAGGTCGTCCCCCTGAAAGCCTCTGACCTTTGCCGCGCCGTAAGCGCTGTTCAGCAGCACGTCCTCCCCGGCGCCCTCGCTGACACGGCCCCAGCGGGCGTCTTTTGCAACGTCCACCATGGGAGCAAAGGTCAGATGTACCCCTGCCGCGGTAGCCTCTTCTGCTGCCACCCGGCCGGTCTTTTCCCACAGGGCCGGTTCCCAGGCGCAGCTTTCCGCCAGGGGGATGGGGGTGACGGTACGGAAGCCGTGGATCACATCATAACCAAACAGGAGAGGAATGCCCAGGCGGGTCTCCTCCACCGCGATCTTCTGCAGGCGGTTGGCGGTGGCGGAGTCCCCGATCCCGTTGTAGGAGCCGATTTTTCCGGCACGCAGATCTTCTTCGTGGAAGTCCTGCTCGGCGGTGCCCATCAGGCGGTCGAATTCCTCTTTGGTGATGCGGCCGTCAAACATCATGTTCAGGAGTTCGTCGAAGGAGACATCGAAGGCTCCTACGAGAGAGGGGCCGCATTGCTGGAGCTGGCCGATCTTTTCCTCTAAGGTCATTTGGGAGAGCAGGGATTGGATACGTTGTTCGTAATTTTTTTTCATGGTAGTGATTTCCTCCGGGAGTTTTTATTTTCCATTCGGCCGCTCAGACAAAAATAGTTGTCCGCGTCGCCCCGCTTTCGCTTCGCAAAAAGCGCAGCAGCACTAAACTCGAAAAGACCTCGTTAAGTGCCGGCGTTTTTTGAGAGGCTCCTTTGGACAATTATTTTTGTCTGAGCTGCGTTTCTGGCGAATTTGTCATGCATCCTTGCATGGTCTGGTTTTTCGTATTCTTTCTGGTTTGAAAGTTTCCTTGTACCGTGTTAACAAATTTCAATCTTTCCTTCTGTCAGGCCTTGGCCGGAAATTTTTACTGTGACAGGTTTGTGGGCTTCTGCATCCGGGTCTGATTTGAGTATTGCAAGTGCGTGGCCTTCTCCTGCGGTGGTGTCTTGGGTTTCGTAGCCGTGCTGGTGCAGGGCGCCTAGTCCGCCGAAGGCGAGGAGACGGGCCGGGCCTTCGATTTCGATGTGGAGCGGGGTGGAGGCATCGGCCGCAAGCAGGCCCTGTGCGTCTACCACGTCTATATTGACGAAGGCAAGTGTATTTGATTTTTCTGCGGATAGCTTCAGGGCTGCAGGGGATCCAGCAGTCTTTAAGGTTGTACGGCCGATTTCTTTTCCATTTTCATAGGCAACGGCCACCACTTCTCCTGGTTCGTATGTGGTATGGAACTGTGTCTCGAAGGCGGTTTGTTTTCCGCAGGCCTGTTTTCCGAGGGATTTTCCGTTCTGGAAGAGTTCAGCCGTATCGCCTCCTGCGTAGACCTGGATCATGATGGGCTTTCCTTCCTGTTTTGGGTAGGAATAGCAGAAAGTACAGTCCGTGTAGCGCCAGGGGCCGAAGTTCCGTGGGATTCCGTAATTGGCCGGATCCTGGACGGCGATGCAGGGGTGTTTCGTCAGTCCGAATACGATTTCCCGGTAATAGGAAACGGGACGGCGGTTTCCGAGGATGGAAATGTCTCCGGCCGGGTTCATGAGATCCGGATAGACGGAGGAGACCTCGCCTAGATAGTCCCATCCGGTCCAGGTGAAATCTCCGATCACCGCCGGGCACCGGGTGATGGCGTCCCAGTTCTCCGCGATCTGCTTGGGGTAGGTCTCACTCCCGACCATGACCCGATCCGCGTATTTTGCCGCATCCTTCAGATAGCGGGAGGTCATATAGTTATAGCCCAGCACGTCCATGGTGGTTTCCAGTTTTTCCAGGATCGCGCTGATGATGGGATGGGAAACGATCCCCGGCATATCCTGTTCCATGGCTGCCATGAATACATTCACATCGCCCTTTCCGGTATCTGCCTCCCCGTGGGTGATGTCGTCCACGATCTGAGCCAGCCCGTCCCCGGCTGCGAATGCGCCGTTGATGCCGTTGGTCGTATAGCGTGTGGGATCCAGCTCATGGAACTTGTCGCTGAGCATGCGGCTGGTCTCAAAGCCTTTTTCCGTACAGATCTCAAAGATCTCATTTCCCGTGGAATACATGACCACCGACGGATGGTTGTAGTCCGCGTCTACCATATGCCGGAGATCCCGTTCCCAGCTCCGCGCAAAGTCGATGGCATAGTCGTAGCTCACCTTGCTCTTGTTCCATACGTCCACCAGTTCGTCCATCACATACATGCCCAGGCGGTCGCAGGCATTCAAAAGCGCCTGGGATGCTGGGTTGTGGGCAGAACGAACCGCATTGAAGCCCGCCTCTTTCAGCCGTTTCACCCGGCGGTACTCATAGTCCTCATAGGTGGCTGCTCCCAGGATGCCCTGGTCATGGTGGACACAGGCCCCCCGCAGCTTCACGGTTTTCCCGTTGACGCGCAGGCCGCGGCGGGAATCCAGGGACAGCTTGCGGATACCGGAGGTCACGTTTGTCTCGTCCAGCACCTTCTCCCCTTCCCGAATCGTCAGGGTGATCTGATACAGGTTCGGGGAGTCCTCCTCCCACAGTTTCGCTCCGTCTATGTAGATATTTTTTCGGAAATCCAGAACCGAGCGGCTGTTGATCCGAACCGGATATACCTGGTCCGCAGCCGTTTTTTCTTCTCCCTCCTCCCGCACCCTGACCGAGAGATCCAATGTCTTTGCGGACAGGCTGTCATTGTGGATCCGGGCAGAGACACGGATCAGAGCGCCCTCGGAATCCGCGTCTATGGTGGTGAATCTCAGGCCGTAGGGCTTTACATAGGTTTCCCCGCCATGGATCAGCCATACATCCCTGTAGATTCCCGCGCCGCTGTACCAGCGGCTGCTCCTGGTGCCGCATTTTACCGTGACCAGAATCTCATTTTCTTCGCCGTATCTCAGATAGTCCCCGGCCTCCACAGTAAAATCCGTATAGCCGTAAGCGCTGCCGCCCACTTTTGACTGGTTGACAAATACGCTGGCATTCCGGTAAATGCCTTCGAACTGCAGCATCACATGTCCGCCCCGGTATTCCTGGGGTACAAAAAACCGCTTGTAGTATTTATACTCTCCTGCGTCAATATTGCCGGTATAGCCTCCATTGGCCGTTCCCTGCTTCTGCTCCTCATGGAACATGGCGTCATGGGGCAGATCCACCCAGACCGCATCCTGGGGCACCCGGAAAACCAGTTCAAATGGATCCAGATCCTTCCAAACCTTCCATCCCCTGTTCAAATTTATTTTTTCCATCTCAGTCCTCCTCGTCCGTCTGTTTATATTACTGCTTATATACTATTCTGCACGATTCCGGCGGATTTTTCTACCTCCTATTTTTATATAAAACCGACTTTTTTTCTGGAATGAAAAGAATGGCAGCACAAGAAAGTGCCTACGGCACATCAACTCCCCTAACCCCTCATTCATGAGGGGA
>CAYQBE010000126.1:11479-14798 GCA_964415625.1 uncultured Clostridium sp. | reverse complement strand
CGCCCTGTTCGGATACGTCTGGGACGTGCCTGTCCGCGATTGGGAATGGATCATTCATTTCCCATAGCTTCATTTACATGTGCGATAAACCGCAGCATCACCTGAGATAGCTTCAGGTTCTTTTTCCATACCAGTACGCAGCCGCTTGTTAGCTCCGGCTCGATCGGCCTGATGCACAGTTCACTGCGATTGCAGGAAAAGTCCATGGTCATTGCTGTCCCCATGCCGCTTTCTACCATATCCATCATATTATGGTGGGAAAGATTGCAGGTACAGACAACACGCATATCCTTTGCCGAACGTCCGAACCAGTTTTCCAGCTTGTTCCGCACGGACTGGCGCTTTGCCAGGATCAGCGGAACATCTGCCAGATCCCCGGGAGCAATGCGTTCTTTTTCTGCCAAAATGGAGTCTCTGCGCATCAGCACGCTCCATCTTTCTTCCAGAGGCATCCGGATATAGTGATACTGGCTGATCTCCACAGGCTCCAGTAAAAGGCCCATATCCAGGATCCCGCTTTCCAGCCGTTCCGTTACATCATCCGCAATGGCAGTGTAGATATGGAAGCTCACATCAGGATATTTCTGCTGGAAGGACGCCATCATTTTAGAAAGCGGTTTCATGTTCCGTGTCTCTCCGCAGCCGATCGAGATCTCGCCGGAAACCACTTCCGCTTCATGCTTCAGCTCTTTTTCAGCTTTCATCGTCAGGTCTACGATCTCCTGGGCCCGGCGGCGGAGCAGCATTCCCTCCTCCGTCAGCACAATACGGTGTTTGCCCCTGTGAAATAATCTGACACCAAGCTCTTCCTCCATCTGCATGAGCTGCCGGGACAGCGTGGGCTGTGTGATGTGGAGAAGCGCGGCGGCACGGGTGATATTTTCTTCTCTCGCGACGGCAAGAAAATATTGTAAAGTCCGAAGTTCCATTTGTACATTCCCTTCAAGAGTGGTTTTTGGTTTCCAATGTCTTATATTCACTTGCTATATCTTACCTTGCAGGACTTCTTATAACATGCAATTCCATACTTATGAATAGTCCGTATTCCACTTTTTCTGAGTTCTGTCATATATTGACCATTTTCAATTTGCTTCACAGCTTCTGCACATGCACTCTCAAATGCTCCATTTTCCGCATATTTTACTTCGATCACGCATCCAACCTCTTTTGATGGGATTTCAATCATGATATCGGTATATCCAAGGCCTGATTCTGCGTTAGATTTTACCAGCCATCGCCCCTCTGCCGTCAGTAAGCCTAATAACATGCCGTGATAAAAGTTTTCTTTCATATCTTTCCTCACAGATGTGTCACGGATGCTGATAGAATCATCCAAAAATTTATTGAACAAACTCTGTACATCTGCTCCATTTCCTTTTTCCATAGCCGTACAGAATTTCTGCCACAGTTCTGTATGGCCTGTTACTTTCACTCGGAACCAGGAATAGATTCGATCCTGGTAAATTCCAAGAACCTCTTTATTCGGTATGACAAGTCTGTGAACCTTACCGATCGGTTCTGTCAAATCTGTCAAATATCCGGTAGCATAAAGCACACTCCAAAGATAGGTCTGACGAAGCTGTCTGTCTTCGCTGTCAAGATCTGGATATGTCAGTTCCGGAATGATAGATTTTTCAATGGACTCTCCTGAAATTAATGTTTCAATCTCTGCTTTTGCGGCTTCCGTCGCATCCTTAATGATGTCCCTTACGATTGCGTTACTGCTGCTGTTTTCCCAGTGAGATTCCATGGGACAATCCTTCCTGGCTCTCATCTTATCGCACTGATTGATAACATCCCATGGGCAATATACATCAACAGTACCAAAATGATAACCGTCATACCACTCCTTTACATCTGCAAAACGTTCTTCCAGTCCATAATATTGCAGCATTTCTCTGACTTCTCTGTCAGTGAATCCAAAATATTCCGCATATTCTACATCTGAGATTGTCCGTACCTTAAAGTTATTCAGGCCTGTAAAAATGCTTTCTCTCGCAATCCTCAGACAGCCTGTGATAACGGCAAAGTATAAGCTTTTATTTGTCTTTAGGACCTGACTGAACAATGAACGGATCAGCATGACCATTTCCTGATAATAACCGTATTGATATGATTTATCCAACGGCACATCATACTCATCAATCAGGATAATTGCAGGGATTCCATAATGTTTAAATAATAATTGTGTTAAAAGCCTCAGACTTCTATGGAGAATATTTACTTCTTTAAAGTCTTCTTCGATCAGATGATTCAATTTTTTCTTATCTGTATTCGTCAGCTTATCACTTTCCAGAAGAAAACCAAATCGTCCGGCTTCTTCGCTGATTGTGCTTCTCAACATGGCATATGCCATCTCAAAATTTATTCCGTCAACATCTTTTAAGCTGATTGATATAACGGGATACTTTCCCAAATACTGCTCACATAGTCCCGTTTCTTTTGAAATCTCCAGACCATCAAATAAAGAAGCATCCGTCCCAATCTCAAAAAATGTTTTCAGCATATCCATATTCAGGCTTTTGCCAAAACGCCGGGGTCTTGTAAACAGATTCACACTTCCTCTTGTATTGATCAAATCACGGATAAATCCCGTTTTGTCCACATAGTAAAAATTATCTCTCTTAAAATGCTCGAAAAATTCAACCCCTATCGGAAGCTTTTTCATCTCCAAACTTTCCTGCCCCCTTCTTACCAATTGGTTTATTCTAAAAACACCTGGCCTTTTAGATCAGTTTTCACTTTATCTGATACCATTGTCTCCATTCTTAGTATAGCAACTTTCCTACATGGATTCAACGAGAATCTTTCATCCATCCCGGCCGTTTTCCTCTTCTGTGACATCATCACATTCATTTCCCGACCGATGTGCTATACTAAATACATCAATCGATAGGAGGTATGAATCATGGGTTTATTTGACTTTTTACGGCAGCCGGATATCAATCAGGGAATCCGGGATTACAGTCAGGCTCCCAATGCCGTTTTACTCGATGTGCGCACTCCGCAGGAATACCGGGAGGGGCATGTCCCGGGCAGCAGGAACCTTCCGCTGCAGTCCATCGACCAGGCTGCGGGCATCATCAAGGATAAAAGCACTCCCCTCTTTGTCTACTGCTATTCCGGCAGCAGGAGCAGCCAGGCAGTCAGTAGGCTTATGAAAATGGGATATCAGAATGTAAAAAATATCGGAGGCATGGCTTCCTACTCTGGAAAGGTGGAATTGTGATATGAAAATTGTAATTGTAGGCGGTGTGGCAGGCGGCGCCACCGCGGCAGCCAGGATCCGCAGGCTGGATGAACAGGCAGAGATCATCGT
>CAYQBE010000126.1:0-11469 GCA_964415625.1 uncultured Clostridium sp. | reverse complement strand
AAACTGCGGCCTGCCCTATTATATCGGCGGGGTCATTGAGGACCCGGAGGAACTGACGCTCCAGACCCCGGAAAGCTTCTTCTCCCGCTTCCGGATCACAATGAAGGTTCATCATGAGGTGAGCGCGGTCCATCCGGAGCGAAAATGTGTTTCTGTCCGGAATCTGGAAAGCGGAGAAGTCTTTGAGGAACGCTATGACAAACTGCTCCTCTCTCCGGGAGCAAAGCCCACTCAGCCAAGGCTTCCCGGCATCGGTCTGGAAAAAATGTTTACCCTGCGGACGGTGGAGGATACCTTCCGCATCAAAGAGTTCATTCATCAGAATCATCCAAAGTCTGCGGTCCTGGCAGGCGGCGGCTTTATCGGCCTGGAACTGGCGGAGAATCTGCGTGAACTGGGCATGGAGGTGACGATCGTTCAGCGGCCGAAGCAGCTCATGAATCCCTTTGACGCAGATATGGCCTCCTTCATCCACAGTGAAATGCGCAGACACGGGGTCAGACTGGCTCTTGGGCATACGGTGGAGGGCTTTGGGGAAAAGGACGGGGGCATCGAGATCCTTTTGAAGGATGAGGCGCCTCTCCATGCCGACATGGTGGTCCTGGCCATCGGCGTGACCCCGGATACCGCTCTTGCGCGGGAAGCCGGATTGGAACTTGGGATCAAAGGCAGCATCCTGGTCAATGACCGGATGGAAACTTCCGTCCCTGATATATATGCCGTCGGGGACGCCGTACAGGTCAAGCATGCCGTGTCCGGGCAGGATGCCCTGATCTCACTGGCCGGTCCCGCAAATAAGCAGGGGCGCATTGCAGCAGATAATATCTGCGGCGGAGACAGCCGGTATCCAGGGGCTCAGGGAAGCTCGGTCATCAAGGTATTCGATCTGACGGCAGCCGTCACCGGTCTGAACGAAAGGAATGCCAGGGCAGCAGGAATTGAGACCGACAAGGTGATCCTCTCCCCCATGAGCCATGCGGGCTATTATCCCGGAGGCAGATTGATGACCATGAAGGTTCTGTTTGAAAAGGAAACTTATCGTCTGCTGGGCGCCCAGATCGTAGGCAGCGAGGGTGTGGACAAACGCATCGACGTATTGGCAACGGCCATCCATGCCGGGTTAAAAGCGACGGAACTCCAGGAGCTTGACCTAGCCTACGCGCCGCCCTATTCCTCAGCCAAGGATCCGGTCAATATGGCGGGATTTATGATCGAGAATCTCGAAAAAGGAGTGGTAATGCAGTTCCATCCGGAAGACGTGGCGGACCTGCCCCGTGATGGAAGCATCACCCTGCTGGATGTCCGTACCCAGGGAGAATTTGAAAACGGACATATTGAGGGATTTGTAAATATCCCGGTGGATGAGCTACGGGAACGTCTGGGAGAGATTGACAAAGGAAACACCGTCTATGTGATGTGCCAGAGCGGACTGCGCAGCTACATTGCCTGCCGCATCCTGTCCGGAAACGGTTATGGCTGCAGAAATCTCTCCGGCGGCTACCGGTTCTACGCTTCCGTGATGCAGGACCGCCGTATGGCAGAGACTGCCGCTCCCTGCGGCATGGAGCGCTGATCATCTATCCATTACTGATCCTGCGCAGCTTTTTCGGATCCGTAATCTCCACGATCCCCCGGGACAGCCGTACCATCCCCTCGCTCTGAAAATAACGGAGCATCCGGGTGACGACTTCCCGGGGATTGCCCAAGTGGCTGCCGATGATCTCATGGGTGATCTTCAGGGAATCTGTCCCCTCCAGCGCAGCCTCCTCCAGAAGAAATCCGGCAAGGCGCTTGTCAAAGCTTTTCCATAAGATCTGCTCCAAAAGCCACATGACCTCCGAAAAACGGGATGCCATGATCTCATTCGTAAAATTCGCCGCAGGCGCGGATTCTTCCATAATCCCTTTGTAGACCTCGGCCGGAATGACGATCAGATCCGTCTCCTTTTCCGCTTCGATGGTGACCTCGAACTGGATCGAATGCATGATACAGGAAGCGGAAAACAGGCAGATATCCAGGTCAAACAGACGGTAAAGAGAGATCTCCCGCCCCGCGTCCGAGAGGATATAGGCCCGAAGCTGCCCATGCCGTACGATCAGCAGCCCTGTACAGTCCATGCTGCCGTTGTGGAGCACGGTTCCTTTTTTAACAGTACGTTCCACCGCACTGCCGGAGATCTTCTGCTTCTGGATCGCTGTCAGTTTATTCCAGATTGGAAAATAAGTTTCTAATTCCATAGAATCCCTTCTCACCCTTTCCGCAGTTCATAATTCTTCCACCTGTACGGTTGGATGATCTTTAGATCATCCAACCTACGAATCCATTCTACCATAGGATGAGATTTTTTTCTACGGCCAGAAATCCGATTACAGCTCTATTATTTTTCTCTTATTGTTTTTCTACATGCTTCTTCAGCATGAAACCGATCGGCAGCAGGAGGATCCAGACCAGCAGCAGATAAAACAGCGATATCATCGCCACCGGCAGATCCACAAGAACCCACCCCAGTGATTCGGCGGAAGAAAAATCCTCCAGCGAGCGAAGGCTGACAAACATCCCGATCAAAAAACCAAGGCTCCCGAACAGCCCTGAGATCTGCATGACCATTTTGACCGCCAAAAGGCTCTCTCTATACTCGGCAACAGAACCTCCTTTTTTCCCAAAGGCAAACAGGAATGCCCTGCCGAAGGCTCTCAGAGATTTGGTGCAGACCAGAATCAGTATACATGGAATCAGAATAAACATTGCGGTAGCACTGTCCATAAAATTGACTGGATTCCCAAAGCCGCCTCCAATGTTCATCAGAATCCAGATCACAGTTCCCACTAAATAAACCGCATAAAACATAATCAACTCTCTCCTTCCTTAAAGATATAAATTCGTCAGATCACGCCGCTCCATACCAGCTCGGCCTCTTCCCTCTTCGCGTCAAACTCTTCATCTGAAAGCCGGTCAAGCCGGTTCATATTTCCCATCGGCAGATAGTAGATCTCCCGTTCCATCGGCTGGTAATCCGTGTTGGGATTCCGGTAAAAATTCTCTTCAAAGACATCTCCTTCACGGACGGTACTGCCGATAAAGCTGCCTTCGAGCAGGCTGTTCCGCAGTGTCCTCGTATAGCAATAATAGACCACCCTTACCGTCTTTCCGTTCCGCCGGATCGTCCGGCCATTGGATGTGAAATCATTGATCTTCATTGCCCTTTGCTGTTCCTCCGACAGGTTCAGGACAAATCGGACCTGTTCCATGGTCTGACAGTCATCGGCGCCTTCTGATCCTGCCGCGTCTGCCGATCCCATATACACCCACTCTCTGAGCCCCCGGCTGTTCGGCACATACGCGATCTTGTACAATTCCGTAGTCATACAATCCGGATCGTATGAAACCGGGATTTCATAGCTGTTCAGAAATATGGTGGTCCCGATCAATATGGCACAGGTGGAAAGGGCGACGATGACGTACTTCCGGCGCATACGTGATTTTAATTTTTTCAGGAAATCTATCTCCGTTTTCTCCGGCGGTATCTCGATCGGAAGCTCTTCTGCCATCTGCCTGTAAATGGTATTGCAGGAGTTACAGTTTTCCAGATGCATTTTAATTTCTTCATTGGTCTCCTCGCTGGTCAGGCCGTCAATATAGCCCGGCAGCAGGTCCTTCACAATGCAGCACTTCATTCCTCTACCTCCATTTCTTCCATGATTTTTTGTTTGGCCCTGTAAAATGTGGTGCGCGCCCAGTTCTCACTTTTTCCCAGGATCCTTCCGATCTCCGCAAAGGAGAACTCCCCGGTCAGGCGCAGGTAGACCAGCTCACGCATCGGATCCGGAAGGGCATGGATGGCCTGGTACAGCGCAGTCTTTTCCATGTAGAGCAGAGTCGCCTTTTCCGGTGATTCCTGACTCGGCACATTCTCCGTAAGCTCCGTCTGGTTCCAGCGGGAGCGCTTGTCAAGCCATTGGTACCAGAGGTGCTTGGCGATCTGGCAGAGCCATACCGACAGTTTACAGCTTCCGTCGTAACGGTCGATGGTCCGCATGGCCCGGAAAAAGGTCTCCTGGGTCAGTTCCTCCGAGAGATCCTCGTCATGGGTGAGGCTCAGCAGATACCGATATACATCCTTCGCATGCTGTGTATAAGCTTTTTCAATCTCTTTCAGAGCGCTCACCTCCTTCTCCATTGCGGCCGTGGCATGTTTCTTACGCATCTTCCCCTATATATCCGGAAAAACAGAGATTCGTTACAAAGAATTTATAATTTTAACAATATAAACCTAACGACTCATCATCCATTTTGCTGATTCGCCGCAAAGATCATGAAAACAGAATATCCGAAGCCTGAATCCGATACACCGCCGCCTGGTTTGTCAACAGGCTTCTGTTTTGATAATCAAACAAAAGAAGTTCATTTTTCACACGTTCCAGATGCGTCATCTTCCGCAGCTGTCTCTTATCATAGGAATCATATCCCTGCAGATACTTGCGCTCCGATGCTTCCCGCTCATAAAATGCAGCTTCCTCTTCCTTTGTAACCTGTGGCTCTCCCGCAAATGCAGGCCGGTTCTTTACATTTTCCCGCAGATACAGGTCATAGGTCAAAAGCTCCCGGTATTCTTCTTTGCGTGCCGGATCCCACTCTGCCGCGAAATCCAGAAGGATCTCATACCACCGGATCCGGGAATGGTTGATTCCGCGGAGCCGTTTCTCCTCATAATAGCCGCTCAGCCGGTCATACATCGTGAACGCATCCGGAAATGCCTTTTCCAGAAGCTCCATCGTATGGACGAACTGGCCGCTGTTGTAATAGACCTCCACCATCTCCTCCACCCCTTTGAGCCGGATCACATCCCCATAGGAAAGCCACCTGGTAGAGAGAACTTCAAAGGGAGGGCGTTCCTGATACAGAAGCTGATAGCATTCTGCCTGCTCTTCCATATAAGAGCCTTTCAGAACCTTCAGAAAACCAAGCTGCAGCTGTTCCGGATGCAGTGCGTAGACATTCTGAAACGATGTCTGAAAGCTTTTCAGATCTTCATATGGAAGCCCTGCGATCAGATCCAGATGCTGATGGACATTTCCCCGGGAATGGATCCTTTCAACTGCTGCTCTCACCTTCCCAAAATCCATGATCCGGCGGATCTCCCGCAAGGTATTCTGGTTGGTAGACTGTACCCCGATCTCCAGCTGGATCAGCCCCGGGCGCATGGAAGCGATCAATCGGAGCTCCTCCTCATTCAGCAGGTCCGCGGCCACCTCAAAATGAAAGTTGGTCTTCCCCCGGTCATGTTCCGCCAGATAGGACCAGATGGCAAATGCATGGTCATGGCGGCAGTTGAACGTCCGGTCCACGAACTTCACCTGGGGAACCTCCCGGTCTATGAAAAACTGCAGTTCTTTTTTCACAGTAGGCAGACTACGGAACCGCAGGCACTTGTCTATGGACGAAAGACAATAGCTGCAGGAAAAGGGACAGCCACGGCTGGATTCGTAGTAGATGATCTTGTTGCGGAAGTGCTCCATAGGATCCTCCGCTGATGGGAAATCCACCTGGCCAGACCCTTCATTTTCTGGGAAAGCCGAGTGATCCGGATTGGAATCGCTTAAAAGATTCGGCGCATATACAAACGGTACTCGATTCAGATCCATAACGCTCCGGGGGGAATTGACAACAAAATCCATATTCGCCGGGTCTGCATACACGATCCCGTCGATCTCCCGCAGCGATTTTATTTTCCCATGGTAATAATCTGAAAGCTCCAGGAACGTTTCCTCTCCTTCCCCGCACATCACTCCACGCACCTGGGGCAGTCTCTGAAGCACATTCCGGGCATGATAGGAAACCTCCGGCCCACCCAGCCAGATCTCGGTTTTCGGCAGGATCTTCCCGATCTCCCTCACAAGCTGCTCCACATACACGATATTCCACAGATAGCAGGAAAAGCAAAGCACATCCGGATGCCGGACATACAGATCCATTAAAATTTCGTCTATCTGCTGATTGATCGTATACTCCGCAATCCCCACACTTTCCCGGTATTCTTTCCGTTCCTGTACCGCATAGGCCCGCAGGCTGTAGACCGCAAGATTCGAATGGATATATTTTGCGTTGATTGCCGCAAGCAAAATCTTCATCATCATATGTACTCCTCTCTTTGTATTCTTGTATACAATCCAGGCATCCTCAGCAATAAACAGGTGCCTATCGTTATTCATGTTACCTTCCTACCAATCGCCACGCTGATTGGTAGGAAGGATGCACATAAAAGCCGGCTGTTTTTCATCATTTTCTTCATTCAGGAATCTGATTAGAAGGCGGAAAACAAGTTTGGTTTTTGCACACATAATATGTTGTTTTCCCATTTAAAAGTGTATATCCTGACGGACAGGGATCTACCTCCCTAAAGCGCTGTAAATCGGCACTTTCACTGCCGGAATCTGTTTCTGAAGAACCCCCGCTCGGGCGTCTGTCCATGCCTTCTGAAGAGTTATTCACACTATTCACATTATCTGCATTTTTACTTTTCCTTCCATTTTCCACACTATTCACATACATTTTCACATCCGAATACAGGGGAAGACCGGCCAGTATCTTCTCCGGCCGGTCTTCTTCTGACAACACAACCGTAATTTCCTGGGGTGGATTCTCATACAGAAGCTGAGCAATGAGAAACATACAATATCCCGCCGGATACCGCTCTGCCTGTTTTGCCATGAAACGAAGCTGCTTTTTTGCAGCCTGTCTGTAAATATTTTTATGACATTCTGCTGCGTCCTGCCCGTGTCCATTCCCGTCAGAGACAGAATGGAGGCTGTCTCCAGTAAGCTGCGACAGCCGGACCAGACAATAGGCCATGATGGAGTTTCCGCTTGGCAGCGCTCCGTCATAACTCTCCTTCGGCCTGGTGATCAATCGGCTGTTATGCGGTCCATACAGGTAATAGCCGCCCTCTTCTGCCTCAAACTGCTCCCTGGCCTCGCCGCAGATCTGCTCTGCACGTTCCAGATAAAAGCGCCTGCCGGAAGCTTCATAGAGACAGAGCAAAGCTGCTGTATAATAAGCATAGTCATCCAAAAATCCTTTCACAGATCGTACCTTGTTCCGGCAGCTCACATAGAGCAGAGCTCCGTCAGCCAGATTTCCCTCTATGAACCGGTATGCCTGTTCCGCCGCCGACAGGAAGCAATCCTTTCCTGTTACCCGGTACAGCACGGAGAGTCCGCAGATCATCAGGGAATTCCATGCAGTCAGTACTTTATCATCCAGATGAAGTACTTCCCGGCGTTTACGGTAATCATACAGTGCTTTCTTCTCTCTGTCAAACCCGTCGCAGAGGTTTTTTCCGTTCAGAAGGTTGGGTATATTTCTGCCTTCGAAATTCCCTTCCTCCGTAATCCCGAAGTATGCGCAGAACTGCTCTCCCCGTTCTTTCCCAAGGATCTCACAGATTTCCCTGCGGCTCCAGACATAGTATTTTCCCTCCTCGCCGCTGCTGTCCGCATCCTGGGCGGAATAAAACTCCCCGTCCGTTCCTGTCATTTCCCGCAAAATATATTCCGCGGTTTTTTTTGCCGTATCCAGCAGGTCTCTTCTGCCGGACGCTTTATAGGCGACGCTGTATGAGAGGATCAGCAGTGCGTTATCATACAGCATTTTTTCAAAATGAGGCACCAAAAAATATCGGTCTGTGGAGTATCGTGAAAATCCATAGCCGATCTGGTCAAAGATCCCGCCCCTTCTCATCCTGTCTAATGTGACTTCCGCATGCTTCAATGCCGTTTTATTCTGCCTGATCCGGGCATAGAGGATCAAAAATATCAGATTGTGCGGTGTGGGAAATTTGGGAGCCGGGCCAAAACCCCCGTATACCTCATCGAAGCTCTGTGCAAAGATGTTCGCTGCCAGATCCGGCAGATCCTGGCTGGCTTCCCTGAAATAAGAGTTCTCTGATTCCTGTTCCTGAATCCGGACAAGGATCTGTTTTGCGGAGTTCAGCAGTTCAGACCTGCTGCTTTTCCATTGCTGTGCGACAGTAAGCAGCAGATCCGAAAAGCCGATGCTGCCGTACCTTGCCCTGGCCGGGAAATAGGTGCCTGCAAAAAATGGTTTCTGATCTGGCGTCATGAAAATGCTCATGGGCCAGCCTCCGCTCCCAGTCAGCGCCTGGCAGACATTCATGTAAACGCTGTCAATATC
Organism: uncultured Clostridium sp.; assembly: GCA_964415625.1. Lineage (GTDB taxonomy): Bacteria > Bacillota > Clostridia > Lachnospirales > Lachnospiraceae > Schaedlerella. Next base: position 3,279 of record CAYQBE010000126.1, on the reverse strand, counting down.
CGGACGTTCTTCCCGATCCACCTTAACAGATACGAAATACTGATTCAATATTCCGGCAATCTCCGGATCTTCAAAGCTTTCATGTGCCATTACATGGCACCAGTGACAGGTACTGTAACCGATGCTCAGAAAAACCGGCTTATCCTCCCGCGCTGCTTTCTCAAACGCTTCATCTCCCCACGGATACCAGTCCACAGGATTTTCGGCATGCTGTAATAGATAAGGGCTGCTCTGGTCTTTTAAATGATTGCTCATACCATATCTCCTCCTTCAGAAAAAATTCACTGTGCATAGTGGTATTTTTTCCGTTTTTTCACCAAAAATGCAGCCGTCACGAACAATGCCAGCAGTTCTGCCGCAACAATGGCCAGCCAGACTCCGTCCAGCTTGAGGAAAACAGGCAGTATCAGCACAACCGATACCTGGAATACCAGGGTTCGCATAAAAGATATGGCTGCGGATACCGCCCCGTCTCCCAGTGCGGTGAAAAAGCCGGAACCCCAGATATTAAATCCGCTCAGAAGGAAGGACATTGCGTACAGCCGGAATCCATGGCAGGTCATGGCAAACAGTTCCGGATCATACCCAACGAATACACGGGTCATCGGATATGCCAGCAGCTCTGCAAGAAGGGTCATGGTGATTCCGGCGCTGCCGATCAGGACGATACTTTTCCAGAATATATTTTTTAATTCCGTATGATTTCCGGCGCCATAGTTGAAGCTTACCACCGGCGCGCTTCCGATGGAATAACCGATATTGACCGCGGCAAAGATAAAGGTTACATACATAATGACCCCGTATGCCGCCACACCGTCTTCCCCGGCCAGACGCATCAGCTGGAAATTGTACAGGATATTGACGATGGAGGATGAAATATTCGTCATCAGCTCCGAGGAACCGTTGGTACATGTTTTCAGCAGGACTCTTCCGTGAAAACGGGTCTTTCCGAGCCGGAGCAGGCTGTTGTTCTCACGGGAAAAGTAAATGATGGGACCGACTCCGCCGAGGATCTCTCCTACGGCCGTGGCTGCCCCCGCTCCCGCAAGCCCCCAGCCGAACACTACAATAAACAGGTAATCCAGGATCACATTTGTAATACCGGAAAGGAGAGACATCTTCAAACTCAATTCCGGTTTTTCCGCCACAATAAAAAAACTCTGGAATGCGATCTGCAGCATAAATCCGGTGAGGGACACACACAGGATCCTCCCGTAAAGCACACAATATTCGATCATATCGTCTGTTGCCCCGATGGCATACGCAATGGGACGCATAAAAATAATGGCTGTTACTGCCGCCACGATTCCGGCGCCGATCAGGATATAGATCAGCATGGAAAAATATTCATTGGCCTTTTCACGCTCCCCTTCTCCCAGTTTGATCGCTACCACTGCGCTTCCGCCGGTTCCGATCATAAACCCTACGGTACTGATCCCCATGAGCAGCGGCATCATGAGATTCAGCGCCGCGAAGGGCGTGGTCCCGACATAATTGGATACAAACAATCCGTCCACGATGCTGTAAACAGACGTACAGATCATCATAATGATGGACGGGATTGTAAAACGAAGCAGTCTTTTATAAGTAAAATGGTCTGATAATTGGATTCTCATCATGTTCACCTCGCTGGTCTGAAATCGTATTTCGCTACTCCTTCATTCTTGTCCGAAATCATACTTTTGTCAATCTTTTTTTGAAAGTCTTTTTTACACCTTATTGCCAGACCTCTTTGATTTTGGTAAACTATAGATACGGGCATCCGGATTTGTTCGCCGGATGTCTGGTTCTGAAATTTAGTCTGAAAGGAAGTGCTTTTCTTGCAGCATACCATGTCTCAGGATGAAAAATACCGGATGATGACGGAAAATCCCATACCGGGCCTGATCGGAAGGCTGGCGTTCCCCACGATCATCAGCATGTTAGTGACCTCATTTTACAATATGGCCGACACCTTTTTCGTGGGCAGGATCGGCACCAGCGCAACCGCTGCGGTTGGGGTGGCCTTTCCGGTCATGGCGGTCATCCAGGCGCTGGGCTTTTTCTGCGGCCACGGCTCCGGCAATTCCATCTCCAGAAAGCTGGGGGCACAGGAAAACGATGCGGCCGGAGAACTCGCCGCAACCGGATTTTTCGGCGGTCTGATCCTGGGCCTTCTGGTTCTGGTATTCGGTCTGCTGTTCCTCACACCGCTGTCCCGGATCCTGGGTTCTACCGATACCATCCTGCCCTATACCAGGGAATATCTGGGGATCATCCTTGTGGGAGCGCCCTGGATGACCGCACAGTTCGTTCTCAATAACCAGATCCGCTTTCAGGGAAATGCGTTCTACGCTATGATTGGTGTGGGGACTGGAGCCGTCCTGAATATCATCCTGGATCCGATCCTGATCTTCGGATTTCGGATGGGAATCTCCGGAGCCGCCCTGGCTACCGTGTTCAGCCAGCTGATCAGCTTTTTCCTTCTGCTTGCAGGGGTGCATTTTTCCGGCTGTATCCCCATCCGCCTGAAAAATGTCCGTTTTCACTGGGAACGGCTCCGGGAGATTGCCGGAGGCGGACTGCCCTCCCTGTTCCGTCAGGGGCTGGGAAGCGTGGCAACGATGACTCTGAACATTGCGGCCAATCCATACGGCGACGCGGCCATCGCCGCAATGTCTGTGGTAAGCAGGATATTCATGTTTGCCATTTCCGCATTGATCGGATTCGGGCAGGGCTTTCAGCCGGTCTGCGGATTCAACTACGGCGCAAAAAAATACGGCCGGGTACGGGAGGCCTTCTGGTTCTGTGTCAAAGTATCCACCGCATTCCTGTTCGCACTGTCCATCCTCGGATTTCTGCTTTCCGGGCATCTGATCGGGATCTTCCGGAATGATCCGAAGGTGATCCGGATCGGGACGACAGCGGTCCGCTTCCAGTGCGCCACATTGATCCTGAACGGCTGGATCGTCATGAACAATATGATGACCCAGACCATGGGGAAAACCTTTTATGCTTCTCTTCTTGCGTCCGCAAGGCAGGGGCTGTTCTTTATCCCGATCCTTTTGATCCTGCCCCGGATCCTGGGACTCCTGGGAATCCAGTCGGCCCAGGCTGCGGCAGATGTCTTTGCGTTCCTGCTGTCCGTGGTCCTGTACCGGAAGGTGATGGAAGAGCTGAAAGCAGAAGAACAAAAACAAACGGAATAACGCCAATATGTATACCCAAGGGCATCCCATTATGGCCATACGGCCGTTTCACAAGGTATACCCAAGGGCATCCCATTATGGCCATACGGCC
>CAYQBE010000125.1:0-14867 GCA_964415625.1 uncultured Clostridium sp. | reverse complement strand
TGCGGATGGTGGGACTTGAACCCACACGAGGTCACCCCCGCAAGATTTTGAGTCTTGTGCGTCTGCCATTCCGCCACATCCGCTGATCCGGCTTGAAAAACTTTTTACATGTTCTCTTCAAACCAGAATTAATCTTAACACATCCGAATCATTTTTGCAATACCTTATACCAGTTTTTTTCCGATCTCGAAGCAGTCAAAGGTTGCAAAGTAGTCGGCAGGGGTTTCCGCGCGGCGGATCAGCTCCACGTTTCCGTCCTCCTTCAGCAGAAGCTCCGCAGATTTCAGCTTTCCGTTATAATTATATCCCATGGCAAATCCGTGTGCTCCTGTGTCGTGGATGACCAGATAATCTCCGAGGTCGATCTCCGGAAGCATCCGGTCGATGGCAAATTTATCATTATTCTCACAAAGGGATCCTGTCACATCATACTGGTGGTCGCAGGGCAGGTCTTCCTTTCCCATTACCGTAATGTGATGGTACGCCCCGTACATGGCCGGCCGCATCAGATTGACCGCGCATGCGTCCACACCGATGTATTCCTTGTGGGTGTGCTTCTCGTGGATGGCCTTTGTGACCAGACAGCCGTAAGGGCCCATCATATAACGGCCCAGCTCCGTATAGATCTCCACGTCGCCCATGCCTGCCGGAACCAATACCTCTTCGTAAACCCGGCACACGCCTTCCCCGATCTTCCGGATATCGTTGGGCTCCTGGTCGGGCGTATAGGGAATCCCGATCCCTCCGGACAGGTTGATGAACTTGATATGCACGCCGGTTGCCTTCTGCAGCCGGACTGCCTGCTCGAACAGTACCCTTGCCAGCATCGGATAATAGTCGTTGGTCACCGTATTGCTGGCGAGAAATGCGTGGATCCCAAATTCCTTCGCGCCCTTTTCCTTCAAGATACGGAATGCCTCCCCGATCTGTTCGGTGGTCATTCCGTATTTGGAATCTCCGGGGTTGTCCATGATATCATTGCTGATCTTGAACAGCCCGCCCGGATTGTAGCGGCAGCTGATGGTCTCCGGGATATGGCCGATGGTTTTTTCCAAAAATTCAATATGGGTGATGTCATCCAGGTTGATGATGGCCCCCAGCCGATCCGCCAGTTCAAATTCCTCCGCCGGGGTATCGTTGGAGGAAAACATGATGTCCGCCCCTCTCGCGCCGATGGCATCAGACAGCATCAGCTCCGTGTAGGAGGAGCAGTCGCAGCCGCACCCATATTCCTGCAGGATCTGGATCAAAAACGGGTTCGGCGTGGCTTTTACCGCAAAATACTCTTTATATCCGGGATTCCAGGAAAATGCCTCCTTCAATGCTTTTACATTTTCCCGGATTCCTTTTTCATCGTATAAATGAAACGGGGTCGGATAGGTCTTCGTGATCTCATCTAACTGTTCCTTTGTTACAAATGGAATCTTATTCATGGCTGCTCTCTCCTCATTGTTTTGCACTTTTCCAGTTTATCTTGCTAAAGGATCATTTACAGAAACACTATAATCGCAAACCTGAGAATTGTCAACCTAAAATATTACGATTCACGGCTGTAACGGCCGCCTTTAGCCCGAAATAGGGCTGTAACTTTGTCATTCCTGCTGCCATCCAAACAGATTTAAGAACTTTTGCCATACAGAAAGCCTGCCACTGGCAGCCTTTCTGCATACGATGGTATTCGTTAAATCCCCGAAAGTACCTGAAATAGAGGTATTTCCGGGGATTGATCCGAACCCGGCAGCGCCGCGTCCACATCAGATGATGATGCAGACCAGCCCCCCGTTGCTGTCGTTGACAATCTTCTGCATGGTATCCTGGAGCTTCACCTGGCTCTCGTCGTTGATCATGGTGATCTTGTTGCGCATGCCGTCCATCACCAGCTCTTCGATGGATTTCCCGAAAATGTTGGTTCCCCAGACGCCTTCTTCCGTCTCGCTCTCCGCCTTGATGTACTCCACCAGATCCTGGGCCTGCTTCTCGCTTCCCACAATGGGGGCGATCTCCGTCTCGATATTGGCCCGGATCATGTGGATGGACGGCGCCTCGGAATGGATCTTCACACCGAACTTGTTGCCCTGCTTGATGATCATGGGCTCCTCCAGGGCGATCTCCTCCTTCTTCGGGCTTACCACCCCATAGCCCTTCATCTTCACATCCGCGAACGCGTCCTTGATCTGGGTATACTCCTCCTTCATGGCGGCCAGCTCCTTCATCACGGAGATCAGCTCATACTCTCCCTGGATCTGGGTTCCGGTCAGTTCGCTTAAGACTTCATAATAGAACTGCTCCGCAAACCGGATCAGGATGCGGATCTTTCCGGTATCCATCTCGATCTTGTCAACCAGGATTTTTTCTATGTATGGGCTTTCCACCTCCGGGATCCCCGACGTCACGCTGCGGATATCATCCAGCTCCGTCATCATGAACTTCACAGCCTCCAGCAGATCCTGCTTGATCCGATGCTCCCTGGAGAGCATTTCCACCCACTTGGGAACAAAAAATTCCACTTCGGAAATGGGAAATTCATACAGCACCTGGCGCATGATGTTGTTCACATCCTCCTCCTTGAGCTGTTCGCAGTTCACGGGGAGCACGGCGGTTTTGTATTTTTCCTCCATCGCGGCCTGCAGGGCTTTTGCGTCATCGGTATAGGGCTTGGTGCAGTTCAGCAAAATGATAAATGGTTTTCCGATGGACTGCAGCTCCTGGATGGTCCGCTCCTCCGCCGCCACATAGTTTTCCCGGGGCAGGTCGCAGATACTGCCGTCCGTCGTGACCACCAGGCCGATGGTGGCATGGTCGTGGATGACCTTCTGAGTCCCGATGGCCGCCGCCTTTGTAAATGGGATCTCGTATTCAAACCAGGGCGTCTTCACCTGGCGCTCCGTGTCGTTCTCGATATGCCCGGAAGCCCCCTCCACCATGAAGCCCACGCAGTCGATGAGCCGGATCTTCACCTCCACATCCTCCGAGAGCTGGATGGAGGCCGCGTCCTTGGGGACGAATTTTGGCTCTGTGGTCATGATCGTGGTGCCGGATGCCGACTGGGGCAGCTCATCCTTTGTACGTTCCCTGCTGTTTTCATCGGTCATGTTGGGAAGGACCAGCAGATCCATAAACCGCTTGATAAAAGTTGACTTGCCTGTCCGAACCGGACCGACCACACCGATATAAATTTCCCCGTCGGTCCTTGCCTTCATATCCTTGTATAACTGAAATGAGTCCATAAAAATACCCCCTTGTTCTGCTGATAACAATGTATGCAGAAAAAAAAGGGGGTATGATAAGTTTTTTCAGGTCAGCGATTCTTCCCCTGCCGTCCGGTAATCCGGCCTCTGTGTCCGGCCGCGGACATCCCATAAAATCCGCCCATAGCAGGAATCTGCCGTTTCCGTCAAAATGCCGTCCGCATCCGCATGGGCCCGCATCCAGGACAAAATTTTCGCGGCATTTTCCTTTGTATTCTCCGATTCAGGCAGCATATGCTCCATCAGAAATTCCACATATTCCTCATCCGGCCGCACCTGCATCTCCTGATGCCGGGTATCGTAGCTTGTTTCCGGACAGTATCCGGACAAAAACAGCACATTGAACAGGGAATAGAACCACCTGCCGTTCCAGCGCTCGGGCATTTCTTTTCCGAATACCTCTCTCATGATCCGTTCTCTCAGATGATTCCGGCTGTAAATATGCGTGATACTGCAGCAGTATGCCCGGCTCATTGCCATGGATTTTTGCAGGCTTTCCCTGTCGCAGACCGCAGGGGTCATGGAGCAGAACACCAGGTCAAAGACACCCTGATAGCCTTCCTTTTCAATATCCATGGTACGGAAATCACAGGCCTGCAGCCGCGCGTTCTGTATTCCTTCTTCTCTGAGATATTCCCTGCCGTAATGCACCATCCGTTCCGAAATATCCAGTCCCACGACGGAGCGCACCCTTCTGGCAAATGCCGCCGCGAACCGTCCGGGGCCGCAGCCGATGTCCGCCACATCATATTGAGCCTGAAGCATTCCCCGCCGTTCTAGGTAGTCCACCGCAGACTGGATCCGTTCATCGCCTTTGCGTCGGCTGACATATTCCTCATGCCAGAATTCAGCCCTCCTGTCCCACTTTTTCGCGGGATAAGCCGCATGCTCGGAAGCCCTCGATTCGAACAGCGAAATAAAATAGTCCAGGTCTGTCTTTCTGATCTGCTTTTTCATAAAATCCAGTACCTCTTCATATAAGCCGTCCCGGTTCTCTTCCGTGATGTAAAAGCACCGGCAGTTCGGATGGGACCTGACCGTCTCCAAAAAGGGAAATTTCTTGTCCTTCACCGCCGCAATGACCGGCGCGCTGCCGTCCAGCAGGGAAAGGACTGCCCTGCAGAATCCGTTTTCCCGGGATTCCATGAATCCGATCTCATCCATCAGGACGATATGCCCCTCCGGAACCGGCGTCCGGAGCTTCCCTGCGTATCGGTCAAACGCCCCCCGGATCGTATGAAACCCATCTTTTCCACAGTGTCCCACCAGGTTTTCCGGGGTCTGCCTGTGAGGCTTCCCCGCGTCATAGATATAGACCGGGCTTCCGGACTGCGCATCTGCCAGTTCCTCTTCTTTTTTTGTTTCAAAGCCAAATACAGGCTTGTCCAATTCTTTCAGTACACGCCCAATCAGCGTACTCTTTCCGATCCCGCGCGGACCGACGATCAAAGCATGTGTCATTTTTTTCCGATTCCTTCCCTGTAAAGCTTTTCCCACCTGTACTACAGAGAGGCTGTCACTGGCAGCCTCTCTGCATACGTTGGTATACAGAAAGCCTGTCACTGGCAGCCTCTCTGCATACGTTGGTATCAAAACTGTGCCCTGTCTGCCGCACCAGAGGATCGCTCCGGCAGATCTTAATCCCGCCGCGGTTCCCTGACCGGAAGGCAGATGGTCCGGCTGACGCCGTAGCGGTCCGACACCGTGATCACATCCATCTCAATGCCGTATACCGCCTCCAGATTTTCGGGCATGATCACCTGACCCGGCTCTCCAAAGCCGGCCACCCGCCCGTCCCGCATCAGCAGCACCTGATTTCCGATAGAAGCCGGATGCTCCGGGCTGTGGGTGGACATGACCACGCAGTATCCTTTCCCGGCAAGGTCAGTGATGACATCCATCAGCACCTGATGATTCGCATAGTCCAGATTTGCGGCCGGCTCGTCCATCACAAATACCCTGGCGGCCTGGCAGATGGCCCGGGCGATCAGGATCAGCTGCCGCTGCCCGCCGCTCAAGGATGTATATTTCTGATTGGCCAGATGAGCCGCGTGAACCTTATCCAACGCCTCGAAGGCCGCTTCCCGGTCGATGCTCTTAGGAGCATCAAACGCGGAAAAGTGGGAGGCCCTGCCCATGATCACCACATCCAATACCGTATAGGCGAAGATCGGAGTGTGGTACTGGGGGATATAGGCCACCAGGTTGGCCAGCTCCTTTGGGGAAAGCGACCGGGTATCCTGTCCGTCGATGAGGATCCTTCCCCCCGTAACCGGGATCGATCCGAGCAGCAGGCGAAACAGCGTAGTCTTGCCGCATCCATTGGGTCCCACCAGGCACAGGACCTCTCCGCCGTCCGCATGGCAGCTGACTCCCTTTACAACATCCCCATGTCCATAGCCGCCCCGCACATCCTGAATTTCCAGAAGCATTGGCATGTCACCCCTTTCTTTTAATGATGAGCGATACGAAGAACGGCGCTCCCATCACGCTGGTCACAACTCCCAGCGGCAGCTCCATGGACAGAACCGACCGTGCGATATCATCCATCAGGACCAGATATCCGGCGCCCAGCATCATACTGGCGGGGATCAGCCTCCCATAGTCCACGCCCACCAGCGCCCTTGCCATGTGGGGGATCATCAGCCCCACCCAGCCAATCAGGCCGCCCAGGCAGACGGCCGATGCGCTCAGCAGCGTGGAGGCGGCGATAAAGATCAGGCGGTACCGTTTGATATGGATCCCAAGGCTTTTCGCCTCCTCTTCCTCCAGTGTCAGAAGATTGATGCGCCACCGCAGCGCCAGGATCACGGCCAGCCCTGCCGCCATCGGCACCGCGCTCCAGCGGAAGGATTCCATATCCGTCTTGGTCAGGCTGCCCATCAGCCAGAACGTGATCTGCTGCAGTACGTCATTGGGGTCGGACACATATTTGATCATCGTAACGCCCGCATTGCACAGCGCCATCACCATAGAGCCGGTCAGCACCAGGCTCAGCGTCTGGGAATGGGCGGACTTCCGGCTGATCAGATAAGAAAAAGACACAGCCAGGACTCCTCCCGTAAAGGCGCTAAGCTGGACGACCCAGGCCGCGCCGCCGTTTAAGATGGCAAAGGCCGCTCCCAGGCTCGCACCGGAGGAGACCCCCAGGATATCCGGCGACACCAGCGGATTGCGGAACATCCCCTGATAGGTGGAGCCTGCCGCCGACAGGGAGGCCCCGATGAAGGCCGCGGACAGGATGCGGGGCAGCCGGATATTCCAGAAAATCGTCACCGCCTGGGGCAGGATATCCCCCTGCCATCCGAATCTTGATAAAAATGCTTTGATCACCTGTGCCGGCGACAGCGGGTAATAGCCCACCCAGAAAGAAAGGATCATCACCGCAAGCAGGATGACCAGCATTCCCAGCAAAAACATCCGGTAACGCCGCAGCCGCGCTTCCGCTTTTTCCGCCTCAGTATGTTTTGCGTGCATAACATAACTCCTTATCTCTTTTTATAATCCCATATCATCTCATATCTCTTTTATCATTTCATAAAAAAAGAGTTCAAATCACAAATTGACATTATTTTCAATTTGTGTTATCCTGAAATCGAATCGTTATGTTTTCAAAAGCAATTCGCTTTTCAAAACATAACGGGATTGTACCACATTTTGCAAAAAATGTCAATTTTCCGCTGCCCATAATCACACATATAACGATCCACCGGTTACTGTTCACACGGTGTCGTGCACTTGCTGCACGGCATCCGGCCAATACAGTGATGGGGCGGGCATCCGGCTCCTCGCCGTCAGGCGACTTATCAATGAGCCGGATGCCGTTACTGTGAGCGCCCGGTCAGGGTGTGAACAGTAACATCCACCGTTATTTCCAGGGCTGCAGACCATGGAAACAACATAAAATCACGAACAGGAGATGAACTATGAAAGCACGAAAACAATGCCTGTCAGCCATCCTGATGCTTCTTCTGGTTTTCCCTCTGCTTGTGGGCTGCGCTCCAAATGCAGATACCGCAGAAGACACGTCACAGAATGTGCTGACCGGGACAGACACTGCATCCGATTCCGGGTCTTCCGACACATCGGAGGATGCCGGCGGCGAATCCGATACCCGGGAGCTCACGGATATGGCGGGACGGACGGTTACGGTTCCTTCCGAGATCGATTCTGTATTTTCCACAGGTTCTGCTTCTGCAATCTATCTGTACACGCTTGTACCGGATAAGCTGCTGGGCTGGAACTATGAGCTGAATGATGTGGAGAAAAGCGTGATCCTTGAAAAATATCATTCTCTTCCCAACTTCGGCATGGGCGACTCTGTCAATTATGAAGCGGTCATTGCCGCCAAACCGACGATCGCGCTGAACGTGGGTACAATCAATGATGCCATGACTAAGGATTGTGACAAGCTCTCCGAGAGTCTGGGCATCCCTGTGGTGGCAGTAGACGGAGAGCTGACATCCGCCCCCGAAGCCTACCGCTTCATGGGCGAGCTCTTCGGTGTGGAGGAACAGGCCGAAAAGCTGGCCTCCTATGCAGAAACCACCTTCCAGGAGATTGCCGCCCTGGATATCCCTGAGGAAGAAAAGGTACGGATCTATTACGGCAACGGGGAGGATTCCCTGGAGACCGCCCCGGCAGGCTCCGGCCATGCCCAGATCATCGACATGGTCAATGCCGTCAACGTGGCGGATCTGGAGCTGGGAGACGGCTCCCGGGTACAGATCTCCGCAGAACAGCTTCTTGCCTGGGATCCGGATGTGATCGTAGTCAACGGAGAGCCCAAAGCCGATATCACCGGCAAGAGCGCGGCGGCGGGTATTCTGGAAAATCCGGATTATGCGTCCCTGAAAGCGGTTCAGGAGCAAAAGGTATACGGGACTCCTAACGCGCCTTTTGCCTGGGTAGACCGTCCGCCGGGACCGAACCGCATTATCGGGATCCGCTGGCTGTCCGGGCTGATCTATCCTGAGCATCTGAACTTTGACGTAGACGAAGAGGTCCGCGAGTTTTTCAGCCTGTTCTATCATGTAGAGCTTACGGATGAACAGCTCACCAATCTTTACAACGGCACGATCTGAAAGGCCGGACATCTGAATGCGCTGCCCGAAATAGTCGCAAACACCAACCAAAAACCTGCTGCTACGAAAGGAGACATCTTATGACAGCCGCATTGATCATTGCTGCCGGAAGGACATCCGGCAAGAAACGGTTTGAACCGGAGAAGCAAATCGGCACGATTCCCGCGGTCCAGCGGATCGCCCTGCTGTTCCAGCAGGCGGGCATCCGGCGGATCGTTCTGGTCTGCGGGAGTGATGACCGCAAGACCGAAAAGCTGGTTCCCCATATGAACCTGGTCTTTCTGCAAAGCCCCGACAGTTCTGAGATGCTGGACAGCATCAAGATGGGATTGACCTATCTGCAGGACAAATGTACGCAGGTTTTGATCACCCATACGGATGTTCCCTTATTTTCCATAAAAACCATACATACCCTGATGGATGCAGACGGTGATGTACGCATCCCTGCCTGCCATGGACGCTGCGGCCACCCGGTGCTTCTGCAGGCGGAGCATATCCCGGTGATCCTCTCCTATACCGGAAACAATGGCCTTGCCGGGGCTATCCGGGCTTCCGGTCTGAACCGCCGGATCCTGGAGGTGGAGGATGAGGGGGTGTTGTCCAATATCCAAAGGGATCCGTCCTGTGAACGGCTGGTGAAAGCCCACGATCTGTCGGAGATCCGTCCCTCCTTCCGTTTCCAGCTTCTCAGGGAGCGCCCCTTCTACGGTCCGGGCGCCCATCAGGTTCTGCGGCTGGTGGAGGAGACCGGCTCTCTGTCCGGTGCCTGCCGCCATATGGGGATCTCCTACACCAAGGGCCGCAAGATCGTCTCCACCCTGGAGGAGCAGCTTGGGCATCCTGTGATCGAGAGCCGCCAGGGGGGAAAGGACGGCGGTTTTTCCTATGTAACGCCAAAGGCAAAAAAGCTGATGCAAAGCTACGATGCCTTCTGCCAGGAGGCGGAGGAGAGCCTTCGTGAGCTGTTCAGGCAGCATTTTGCGTATTTATGGGCAGACGATCAGAACAGATAGGAGGATTTAAACTATGAATGCAATATTTTCAAAAATCATATACGAACTGGAGAAGCATCATGACCTGGTGCTTGTGACGATTGTTTCTAAGGACGGCTCTTCCCCCCGGGGCGCGGGAAGCCAGATGCTCACAGGCGAGGGCGGACGGCTTCTTGGCACCATCGGCGGCGGAGCCGTGGAACTGCGCTCCGAAGAGATCGCGCTGGATCTGCTGAAAAAACGGAAGTCCGGAGACCACGATTTCCGCTTGCGCCAGAATACCGGCGAGGACATCGGCATGGTCTGCGGCGGCGAGGTATCCGTACAGTTCCAGTTTATCGATTCCTCGGATCCAAAATGGATAGAATTGTCCGCGAAGCTGCTTTCCATGCTCTCCGCGCATCAGCCGGGATGGCTGATCCTGAAAATGGACGGTTCTTTTCCCGCGCTGCTGGATGAGGAGGGAAAAAGGATCCTGGGCAGCTGCCCGGAGGAGATCGTTCCTCCCGAAAAAAACAGCTGTCTGAAAACCGCTGAATACTTTATCATGCCCCTGCCGGTCATGGACCGTGCCGTCATCTTCGGCGGCGGACACTGCACTCAGGCACTGATCCCGGTGCTCAGCAGGATCGGTTTTCGGATCACCGTGATGGATAACAGGCCGGAATTATCTAAAAAGGAACTCTTTCCGGAAGCCGAAGAGGTGATCTGCGGCGATTATATGCGGATTGCTGACTATGTCAGCCTGGAACCGTCAGACTATGTGATCATCATGACCAACGGCCACAGCCATGACCTGGCCGTTCAGGAGCAGGTACTGCGGCAGCCCCTCGCCTATGTGGGAGTCATCGGCTCCCGCCGCAAGATCGCCTTTGTGAACGGAAAGCTTCGGGAAAGCGGGATTCCAGAGGAGGCGATTGCCCGGGTGCACTCCCCCATCGGTACCTCCATCAAGGCCGTGACGCCGGAGGAGATCGCCATCAGCATCGCCGGGGAAATGATCTATGAGCGGGCGCTTCTGCGGGAAGCAAGCGGAATCTCTTCGGCAGAGGGATGTCCCATGCATGAATGACGGCTTTCTAATTTTGGTATTGATATCTCAGAGCTGGAAAAATAATTTCCAGCTCTGTTTTTTTGGTTCAAGCAATCATTCCTCCCAGGGCAGCGACGCGTTTTCACTGCGGGAAGCGCGCATCATCAGCCCGTCCACGGCCTCTGCCGGGTTCTTTCCCTCAAACAGGACTTCATTGACCGCTTCCACGATGGGCATAGACACCTGATACTGCTGAGCCAGCTTTTTAGCTGCTTTGGCGGAATAGACGCCCTCCACCACCATCTGAACCTCTTCCATGGCCTGCTCCATGGTCCTTCCCTGTCCGATCAAGAAGCCTGCCTTCCGGTTCCGGCTGTGGACGCTGGCACAGGTCACGATCAGGTCGCCGATCCCGGTCAGTCCGGTAAAGCTCTCGATCTTTCCGCCCATCTTCACTCCCAGCCTTGCGATCTCCGCAATCCCTCTGGTGATCAGCGCGGCCTTGGTATTGTCGCCATATCCCAATCCGTCCGCGATCCCGGCCGCCAGGGCGATCACATTTTTCAGTGAGCCGCCCAGCTCGATCCCCAAGATATCCGGGCTGGTATAGACCCGGAACACCTTGCTGATAAAGACGGACTGCAGATATTCCGCCGTTTTCTTCGTCCGCGCCCCGATGACGCAGGTCGTTGGCAGCCCCCGTCCCACTTCCTCCGCATGGCTGGGGCCGGACAGCACTGCCACATCCGCCTGGGGAATCTCTTCCTCAATCTGCCGGGAAAGTGTCATCAGAGTGCTCTCTTCAATTCCCTTTGCCACATCCACAATGATCTGCCCCTCTGCAACGAAAGGAGACATCTTTTTTGCCGTTGCCCTGGTAAACGGGGAAGGCACCGCAAGGACCAGAAAATCCTTTCCTTTGATCGTCCTTTTCAGGTCTCCTGTAATCTTCATATCCTCCGGCAGCTTCACGCCGGGCAGCTTTTTCTCATGCTCCCGCTTCTCATTGAGCATCTGCACTTCCGCGGGGTCAATGGACCACACCGCCACTTCATTTCCATTGTTATGCAGCAAGACGCTCAGCGCTGTTCCCCAGCTTCCTGCGCCGATCACACCGATATTCGCCATATTCTCACCTACTAAACTGTCTCGACAGTTTCCTTTCCCACTTTATTCAAACAGTTCCTTATTTCTTGCTCCTGAACGGATTCTCCGTACCTGCCAGCAGCCTTTTGATGTTCTCCTTGTGCCGCACCCAGGCCAGCACCATCAGCAGGAACACAAGCACGTACAGCTCCAGCCGATACCGAAATGCCATGTCAAGACCTCCCAGCTGTCCGTAAAACAGCACCTCCAGGAAAAACATGGTGGAGGCCAGAAGCGACCCCAGAGATACATACCTTGTCAAAAGGACTGCGATCAAAAACGCGGTCAGCGGGATCGGCACCATCACCAGTCCTGTTGCCAGAACCAACCCGGCCAACACCGCGATTCCCTTGCCGCCCTTGAACTTGAGATAGAAGGGGAAATTATGCCCCAATGTGGCACCCATTCCCGCATACATGGCAAGCAGCGGCACATACTCGGTATCCCGGTAAAGATACCGCACGATCAGGACCGCCGCCAGGCACTTGATCACATCGCCTGCGAAGGTCATGGCGCCCGCTTTCCAGCCCATGACCCGGAGCGCGTTGGTGGAGCCTGCGTTTCCGCTTCCTTCCTTCCTGATATCCACGTGGTTCATTTTGCCGACCAGATATCCGGTCTGCAGAAGCCCGCATACATAACCGATTACCAGACAGATGATACGTTCCATGATCCTACCGCCCCTTTTCCTTTCTTTCTCTGATGTAGAATTTCAACGCCGTCCCCCGGAATCCGAACGCCTCCCGGATCTTATTTTCCAGATACCTTGTATAGGAAAAATGCATCAGCTCCTTGTCATTTACGAAGATCACAAAGGTCGGCGGCTTCACCGCAACCTGGGTCATATAGTAGAGCTTCAGCCGCTTGCCCTTGTCTGACGGGGGCTGCTGCATGGCCACCGCCTCGCTGAGGATCTCATTGAGCACCCCGGTAGCCACACGAAGCGTCTGGTTTGCGATGACCATATCGATCCGGTCATACAGCTTGGTCAGGCGCTGGCCGGTCACAGCCGACACGTACATGATCTCCGCATAAGGCATAAAGGACAAAATCTGCCGGATCTGGTTCTCATACTCCCGCATGGTCTTATCCGTTTTCTCAATGGCGTCCCATTTATTGACCACAATGATCACACCCTTGCCCCGCTCATGGGCAATTCCCGCGATCTTGGCGTCCTGCTCGGTGGCCCCTTCCACCGCGTCGATGACCATCAGCACCACATCCGCGCGTTCCACTGCCGTCACTGCCCGGATGATGCTGTAGCGCTCCAGCTCCTCCTTGATCTTGCTCTTCCTGCGCAGCCCCGCGGTATCGATCAGTACATATTCCCTTCCGTCATATTTTACCACACTGTCGATGGCATCCCGGGTGGTTCCCGCGATATCCGATACGATGGCCCGGTTCTCCCCGGCCAGCTTGTTGAGGATAGAGGATTTTCCCACATTGGGCTTCCCTACGATGGCGATCCGGGGACGCTCATCCTCCTCTTCCGTCCCGGTCCCTTCCGGGAAATGGGAGATCACCACATCCAGCATGTCCCCCAGCCCCAGCCGGGAGGCCGCCGAGATGGGAATGGGGTCGCCGATCCCCAGGTTGTAAAATTCATACACATCGGGCATGAACTTCTCAAAGCTGTCCACCTTGTTCACCACCAGGACCACGGGCTTGGCGGAACGCCGAAGCAGATCCGCTACCTTGGAGTCCGCGTCTGTAAGCCCCTGCCGAACATCGGTGATGAAGATAATGACATCCGCCGTATCAATGGCGATCTGCGCCTGCTCCCGCATCTGGGAGAGGATGATGTCCTTGCTGTCCGGCTCAATGCCGCCCGTATCGATCATGGTAAACTCCCGGTCCAGCCAGCTCACGTCCGCATAGATCCGGTCTCTTGTCACCCCCGGCGTGTCCTTCACGATGGAGATCATGCCTCCCGCCAGGGCATTGAATAACGTAGACTTTCCCACATTGGGACGGCCTACTACTGCTACTACTGGTTTACTCATCTTTTATAATCCTTCCTGTATTCTGGCCGGAGGCTATGTTTTGCCCTCCGATCCGTTTCATTCCTGATCGGTATTTCTTCGGAATCCCGATGGGGCAGAATTCCTTGCCAGAATTGCATCCAGCAGATCCTGACCGCTTGATTTTACAATATTCAGCGGCACTTGTAAAGCACTCTGTACCTGGGAAACTGTAAAATCATCTAAAAATACGTCTTCCTCCGCCCGCAGCATATTACATGGAAGCAACAGCCGCTCGGCCAGATCCTTCCCGGAAAGCTGCTTCACCAGATCCTGCCCGGTGATCAGCCCAGATACCGTGATCTGCTCCCCGAAAAATTCATTTTTCACCGGATAGACCATGACCTCCGTGTGGGGAAACTTTTCCCGAAGCTGCTCTGCCATCCGTTCCAGGTAAGGCGCGGCCAGAAGCCCGGTGGCAAGGGAAAGCCTCCGTTCCTCCCGGTCGCCCTCCTCTCCTTCCAATGCCTCAGCAAATTCATTCAAAAGCAGGCGCAGCATCCCGACCCCATTTTCCAGCTGCAGATATCCGTCGTAGGACTCCTCCTCCGGCAGCTCTTCCCCGGCCAGAATGTACCACTCATCACTGGCATGGATAAAATGCAGGCCATGCTCCGGATACAGGCGTTCCTGCCATCCGTGGATCAGCTCCAGCACCTTCCGGGCATCCTCCCCTGTAAAAGGCTCTAAGGGCTCCAGCCCCTCCCGGAACCGGGTCAGCCCCACGGGCACCACGGACACACTGCGCAGGAAGGGCAGATATCGGGTCAGCTCCCGGATGCTCCGCTCCAGCTCTTCCCCGTCATTGAAACCCTTGCACAGAACGATCTGCCCGTTCATCTCGATCCCGGCCTCATAGAGCATGTCCACCTTCTTCAAAGCCTCCCCGGCAAACCGGTTGTGCAGCATCCTGCAGCGCAGCTTGGGGTTCATGGTCTGGAAGGAAATGTTGATGGGTTCCAAGTGGAATCGGATGATCCGCCGGATATCATGCTCGCTCATGTTGGTCAGCGTCACATAGTTGCCCTGGAGGAAGGACAGCCGGGAATCATCGTCCTTAAAATACAGCGTATCCCGCATCCCCGGCGGCATCTGGTCGATAAAGCAGAAAATGCACTTGTTCCGGCAGGAACGGTACTCATCCATCAGCCCCTGTTCAAATTCCAGCCCCAGGTCCTCGTAAGTCTCCTTCTCAATCTCCAGCTCCCACTGCTCGCCGTCCGGCTTCTCAATCAGCAGCAGGATCTCCTCTTCTTCTATATAATAACGATAATCAAATACATCCTCAATCTCCCGTCCGTCCACCGCGAGCAGCCGGTCTCCCGGCTCGATGCCCATCTCCC
>CAYQBE010000124.1:0-14882 GCA_964415625.1 uncultured Clostridium sp. | reverse complement strand
TTTTCAGCTTTCCTGTACCTGTCTTTTTGAAGCGCTTTGCTGCCGCTCTATTTGTTTTTAATTTTGGCATAATGATCTTCCTCCTTTATTGTGCTTGCCTTATGACCAGCTTGTATATTTTTAACGTTTTACGGTTAAAACCATGCTCATGTTCCGGCCTTCCAGCTTTGCCGGCTTTTCAATTACTGCAATGTCCCCGACCAGCTTATAAAAATCATCTAAAATATGTCTGCTCTGCTGGACATGGGCCATCTCTCTGCCCCGGAAACGCAAGGTCACCTTCACCTTGTTTCCTTTTAAGATGAACTTCTTTGCATTGTTCACCTTGGTATTCAGGTCATTCGTATCAATATTCGGTGACAGGCGCACTTCTTTGACTTCAACAATTTTCTGCTTTTTCTTCGCTTCCTTTTCTTTTCTTGTCAGCTCATACTTATACTTTCCGTAATCAATGATCTTGCAGACCGGCGGCTTCGCCCCCGGGGCAATCTTCACCAGGTCCAGCTCCGCCTCCTGGGCGATCCGGAACGCATCCCTCGCTGACATGATCCCTAACTGTTCCCCATCCTCACCGATCAGACGGACTTCCCTATCCCTGATCTGTTCGTTAATCATTAAATCGCTAATTGTCGTATACCTCCGTCACATGAATTTCCTTTGGGCTGTCGTAAATAAAAAACGAGTGAACAAAAATCCACCCGATCATCCACAGACATACGGCTGTCATAAAAAATCTGTCCCAGCCCTGTGTCCTGTGTCAATATCAAACCGATAGTCGCCCGCTCGCGCTACGGTGAGAGTGGATACTCTGCTTTGTTTTTTGCTTTACGCAAGGAATAATCTAACACACTTCCCATCAATTGTCAACACATTTTTCAGGATATCCGAAATGAATTTCACACGCGCTCCAGGATTACGCAGAGAACTACCGGACTTACCAGATATGATTCGCAATTCCTCTTGTATTTCCCCACACTTTATGTCATAATCGTAAATATGCGGCGTACAAAACAAAAAAACATGTACAAATTTACCAAAACATATGAGGAGGACTTTCGAAGTATGAAAAGCAACAGAAGCAACTTTACAAGCCGGGTAGGCTTTATTCTTTCCGCCGCCGGGTCTGCGGTCGGACTGGGGAACATCTGGCGTTTTCCCTATCTGGCGGCACAGTACGGAGGCGGCACCTTTCTCCTCTGCTATATCATCCTGGCGGTGACCTTCGGGTTCGCGC
The DNA here is from genome assembly GCA_964415625.1 of uncultured Clostridium sp. GTDB lineage: Bacteria > Bacillota > Clostridia > Lachnospirales > Lachnospiraceae > Schaedlerella. The sequence continues at coordinate 13,648 of CAYQBE010000124.1, read as the reverse complement.
TGATGACCGCAGAGATCGCGCTGGGCCGAAAGACCGGCTTAAGCGCCATCGGAGCCTTTTCCGCACTGAATAAGCGCTATCGCTTTATCGGTGTCCTGGTCACACTGGTTCCGGTCATCATCTTCCCCTATTACTCTGTCATCGGCGGGTGGGTCATCAAGTACTTCTTTACCTTCCTGACAGGCGGAGTGTCCGCGGCGGCTGAGGACAATTATTTTACCGGTTTCATCTCCGGCGTGTCGGAGCCCATCGTCTGGTTTCTGATCTTTACCGCGATTGCCGCGGCGGTCGTGATCTGCGGTGTGGAAAAGGGAATCGAAAAGGTCAGCAAGATCATGATGCCGCTGCTGGTCATCCTGACCGTGGGCATTTCCCTCTATGTCCTGACCATCGACGGAGCCATTGACGGCGTAAAATATTACGTCCTGCCCCATATGTCCGACTTTTCGATCAAGACCCTGCTCTCCGCCATGGGACAGCTGTTTTATTCCATGTCCCTTGCCATGGGAATCATGATCACCTACGGATCCTATATGAAAAAATCCACCAACCTGGAAAGCTCCGTAAGGCAGATCGAAATCTTCGACACCGGGATCGCGTTTTTCGCCGGCCTGATGATCGTTCCCGCCGTGTTTGCATTTTCCGGCGGAGACCCGTCCGCGCTGAAAGCAGGCCCCGGGCTGATGTTCATCACCCTTCCCAAGGTATTTGCCAGCATTCGGTTCGGCGGGTTTCTGGGCACCGTCTTTTTTGTACTTGTGTTTTTTGCGGCTATTACCTCTGCCATCTCCCTGATGGAAACCATCGTATCCATCCTGATGGACTTTTTCCACTGGTCCCGCCGCAAAACCAGCATTCTGGTCTTTTTGTATTCCCTGCTCATGGGCATCCCTTCTTCCCTGGGATTCGGGATCTGGGATTTCATCCAGCCCCTGGGCATGTCCATCCTGGATGCATGGGACTTCATCAGCAACAGCGTCCTGATGCCGATCGTGGCACTGCTGACCTGCTTCTTTGTCGGGTTTGTCATCAAGCCCCAGACGATCATCGAGGAAGCCTGCGCCGAGGGAGCCTCTTTTAAGGGCAGGCATTTGTTTGCCGTAGTCATCAAGTGGGTTGCACCCATCATCCTGGTTGCCATCCTGATCAGTTCGATCCTGAATGCGCTCGGCATCTTTGTAATGTAACGCGTATGCAGGCGTCCTTAAGGACGCCTGCATAGTCTTTTCTGCACTCTGCCATTTATTCCCGCTTCTCCCCAGCCAATATCTTCTTTGCTGTGACGAAAAACAAGATCATCGTAACCGCAACGGATGTAAAATCCGCAATCGGCTCCGCACGATAGACTCCGTCCACTCCCATAAATCTGGGAAGCACGATCGCCAGCGGCACCAGAAGCACGATCTTCCGAAGCAGCGCGATCACCAGAGATACCTTGGCCTGCCCCAGCGCCAGAAAGGTCGTCTGGCAGGCCATCTGGATCCCGAAGATCGTGATCCCCAGGAAATAGACCGGCATATACCGGCAGGTCAGCATGGTCAGCTCTTCATTGCTGCTGAACAGCCGGGCATAGAACTCCGGCCGCAGCACCGCGATCCCGGCAAACAGAAGGGTTCCGGCCAGGCAGACCAGCACCATCCGCCAAAAGGTATCCTTCACCCGTTTCAGGTTGCCCGCGCCGTAATTGTAGCTCATAATGGGCTGCACGCCCTGTGCCACCCCCTGCACCGGAATCGTGATCAGCTGCATCACGCTGGCCATGATGGACATGGTGCCTACATACAGATCTCCCCCGTATTTCTGCAGCCCTGTATTCAAAGTGATCATCACCAGGCTTTCCGTGCTCTGCATAATGAACGGAGAGATCCCAAGCGCTCCGATGCCCAGCACCGCTTTCGGATCCAGGCGGATGAATTTCCTCCGGATCCGGATCACGCTTTTCGGAGAGGTCAGAAACCGCAGCACCCACACCGCGCTCAGCGCCTGGGAAATGATCGTGGCAAGGGCCGCGCCCCGGACTCCCATATGGAATCCGAAGATCAGAATGGGATCCAGGATAATGTTGGTCACCGCCCCCAAAAGGACAGAAAGCATGGCGATCTTCGCGTTTCCCTGTCCGCTGATGTAGGTATTGAGCCCCAGCGCAAACTGGACAAAGACTGTGCCCACCAGATAGATGGTGATGTACTCCCTGGCATAAACTATGGTGTTGTCGCTGGCGCCGAACGCATACAGGATCGGCGTCTTAAACACCTGGAACACTACAGTCAGCACAACGGAAAACAGCAGCAGCATGGCCACACTGCTGCCCAGAATTTTTTCCGCGCCTTCATAATTTTTCTTTCCCAGCTGAATGGATGCCTGGGGTGCCCCGCCCATCCCGGCAAATGCGCTGAACGCGGAGATCACCATCAGGATCGGGGCCGTGACTCCCACGCCGGTCAGCGCCAGCTCTCCATAGCCTGCAATATGTCCGATGTAGATTCTGTCTACAATGTTATAAAGCACATTGATCACCTGGGCCGCCACCGCCGGCAGGGCCATGCTCACCATCAGCCTTCCAAGAGGCGCGCTTCCCAGTCTTTCATCATTCCTCTCCATTCGTTTGGAATCCTTCCTTCCCGTCTTCGTCCTTTTTGAGCATCCGCATGATCAGATCCACGGATCCCTGTATCCCGTAACTGGCACTGTTGATGCACAGGTCATAGTTTCTCGCTTTCCCCCAGTTCCGGCCGGTATAGAATTTATAATACTTCACATGATCCTTATCCAGCTTGGTCAGAAGCCGCTTTGCCTCCTTCTCGTTCTCGTAGCCCCGCACCTCCATGATCCGCCGCACCCGCTGCTCCAGGGGCGCCGTAATAAAAATACTGATATGAGGGATCCGGTTGTTGGTCAGGATGGCATCCGCGCACCGCCCCATGACCACAAAGTCTTCCTTTTTCGCCATATCGCAGATCAGGTCGCTCTGATTGAAAAAGATGGCGTCCTTTTTCGGAAGTCCGTGGTACCGGCTGAACTCCTTAAGCTTTTCCTTTAACGTGGATTTCGGCGCCGGCGCAAAGGCCGGAACCGTGCTGAGATACCGTGACTGCGCGTCCCCGCCCTTTTTGTACGGATAGCCGCCCTTGTCATGTACATAATCCTTTTCCGCTTCCAGACGCTTTAATACTTCGTCGAAGATCTCTACATCATAATAATTGATCTTCAATGTATCTGCCAGGGTAAATCCGATCTCGCTCCCTCCGCAGCCATAGGTCCGTCCGATACAGATGATCATATGGTCGTTTTCCGAAAAACGGGACTGCAGGTTCAGCATGTTCAGCTTCGCCATCTTCTGATCCAGGATATCCCCTCGGATGAAGCTGGTCGGCAGCTCCGTCACTTCCTTTAAGATCTCATCGTATTTGACCATGATCCGGTGGCGTACCGCGCGGTCCTGGATCGTCCTCGCCATGTTGCTGATCAGGGCCAGTTCGTTCCGGAGGATATAGGCCTGGTTCCGCTCATGCATCATCCGGAAGGTTTCCTCGATGCAGTCCTCCTTTTTCCCGTTGAACACACGTCCCAGAGAGGAACCAAGCTCTCTGTAGACCTCTTCATCCAGATCATAGATCCGTCCCGCAAGCTCGTGCAGATTCTTTTCTTCATTTGACATCGTGTGCTTCCCCTCCTATCTGAAAAATAATACGGTATCCAGCAGAAATACCGGAATCAGAACCGCCAGCGACCAGCCCATATACCCAAAAAACGAGGGCATATGGATACCATTTTCATCCGCAATGGACTTTACCATAAAGTTGGGCGCATTTCCGATGTAGGTGTTTGCCCCCATGAATACGGCTCCGCAGGAAATGGCTGTCAGCACCTTCACCGGAACCTGCCCGAGAGTGGTCACCAGTCCGCTGGTAAAGCCGATGGCGCCTGCCGTGGTCAGAAATACCAGGTAGGTGGGCGTATTATCCAGGAAGCTTGAGAGCACCCCGGTCACCCAGAACATCTGGAACGGTTCCGTGATCCCAAGCTCGGACCCCATCCCTTTTAAGATGGCCAGAGCCGGCTGCATAGTGATAAAGATCCCGATAAACAGAATCCCCACCTCCTTGATGGCGCCCCAGGTAAAGTGGTTTTTCTTCCGGATCTCAGAGCTTGTGGTCTTAAAAGACAGCCATGCCGCTGCCAGGATGATGACGATCTCGATCAGGGCCGGAAATCCCAATACCACTTCCCCAAAGATATGGATTCCGCGGACATGGCCCTCCGGTGTCCGGAATACCGGCAGATCCGGCAGCACTCCGCTTAAGATCACTGCCGCTACGATCATGGCGATGAAGATCAGGTTGTGCAGCCCCAGGATCCGGATCCTCGTTCCCGGCCTGCTGATATCCGGTTTGCGCCCTCTTGCCATATCCCTGCGGTACCGCTTCATATCCACCCTGTAGAAGATAAACAGGATCACCGCCATGTTGAACAGCATGATGGGAAGCAGATGCAGGCTCCAGAAGAACGGTACGCCTCTGGAGAATCCCATCAGAAGCGGCGGATCGCCGATCGGGGTCAGGCAGCCTCCAATATTGGAAACCAGGAAAATAAAAAACACCATGATATGAGACCGGTTTCTGCGCCAGGCATTCATCTTGATCACCGGACGTACCATCAGCATACTGGCCCCTGTAGTACCGATCCAGCTGGATAACAGAGTCCCGATCGTCAGCAATATGATATTCACCCTGGGGGAACCGGCCAGGTCGCCCTCCATGGTAATATTTCCAGACACGCAGAACAGGCCGAACAGCAATACAATAAAGGTCAGATAATCATTGACCAGACATTCCAGAACGGTCTCCGCCGCCCTTCCCGCACCGAAAAGGAATCCGAACGGCAGGATAAATAAAAGCGACCAGAATATAACCGCCAGCGGCTGATGGGATTCCCACCACTCCGGCTTGATCAATGGAAGCACCGCAATGCAGAACAACAGCCCGGCAAAGGGGATACAGAGCCACAGCGGAATCCGCTCGGACGCCGCCTCGGCACTCTCCGCTGCCAGGGCTGTCATAGGACTTAACAGAAGCACGGCAATGACGCTTCCCAAAAACATCGTACACTTTTTCAATGTCATAACCTCCTCATCAAGCATTTTCAGATAACGATACGGAAAAACACATTTCCGCAGATCAGAGGATCCGAAATAGCGGCATCGCACAATCCGCTGTTCTTCACCACGAGGCACATTATAAGCAAATATCCGGTGAAATTCAAGTAAAATTTTGGATTTTTTCGCATAAGCTATAGCAGAGCCTACTATGAGGGAGCAGATGGATGCGGAATTATCGAACTATCAAGACAGCGATCGGAATAGAAGCGGCGGCACTTGCCGTATGTGCGGCTGTTCTGGGAATCGGTCAGATACGGAATACGGACGGTTCTCACCAGTCGAAGCAGACCGGTGCGTATATCTCAGCAGAAGATCCCGGTGATCTGAAATACATAGATGGAACCATAGTGATCGGCGAAAAAGAAACGGTTGGAACGATGGATTCTGACGCAGATTCGGGATCCCCCGGCACGCAGAAGAAGGATTACATAAAATGGGTGGATTTTGATGTGACGGCAGAAGCCATGAAGCGTGCCTGCCAGTATGACACGGACACCTATGGAAAAGAAGTCCATCTGGACTGGATCGACCTGCTTGCGGTCCTGGGCACAAAATACGGAGGGGATTTTAAACGGTACCGGGCAGACGACCTGGACGGCATCGCGGAAACACTTCTTTCCGGGGAGGCCGTAGAAGATTATACAAAGGATATGAAATATTTTCCCTATTACAGGGAAGCATATGGAGCAGTGCTGGGAGGCATGGTCGGAGAATATCAGTTGGAGCAGCCCCCGGGCACTGACAGAAGAACGGAAAAAAGCGAGGCAGAATCTGCAGGAGAACCGACAGACGGCGCTTCGAAAGAACGCACCGACGGCGAACAGCCGACTAAGGCCTCCGTCCGGTGGAAATCCTGCTATGGCCTCAAAGCCTTCTCCCCCATCGCCAAAGGATTTCCCTATTCAGATTTTGACGACTTCGGGGTGGCAAGAAGCTATGGATACCGCCGCAGCCATCTGGGGCATGACATGATGGGACAGGTGGGCACACCCATCATCAGCGTGGAATCCGGAAGGGTCACAGCCCTCGGCTGGAATCAGTACGGCGGCTGGCGGATCGGGATCGAAAGCTTTGACGGAAAGCGTTATTACTACTATGCCCACCTCCGGCAGAACCGGCCCTATGCGGAAGGATTGAAGGAGGGAGATATCGTACAGGCCGGAGACGTAATCGGATACATGGGCCGCACCGGATACAGTAAGAAAGAAAATGTAAACAATATCGACGAATCCCATCTCCACTTCGGGCTGCAGCTGATCTTCGACGAATCCCAGAGGGAAGGCAGCGGGGAAATCTGGGTCAGCGGATATGAACTGGTCCGTTTTCTTTCCGGAAACCGCTCCGAAGTGATCCGGAACGATGAGACAAAGGAATGGACCCGGGTCTATCAGATGCAGGATCCGTCCGTACCGGCATCCTGAAAGCCTCAAAAGATTTCTAACTGATAGTTCGGATCGCAACCGTACAGTTCGAAGGATTTTCTTTGTTTTTGAGAATAATTTTCATCCCCGGCGGAGATTCTATATCCTGATAGAAACGGTTCATGTTTGCCGTGCAGGAAAGGACTCAGAATTGTATGATAGATAAAATTTCAAAAAAAGTGATGCCTTCCTTTGAGGAAAATATTGCCTATATGGATCAGCTCCTTCCGGTGAAGGAGAGCTTCGATATCATCCGCCGGGATATCGTGATCGGAGAGCGGGAGGCAACCTTTTATTTCATTGACGGTTTTACCAAGGATGAGACATTAGTGAAGATCATGGACGCCCTCTTCCGCGTGACGCCGGAAGAGATGCCAAAGGACGCGACGACATTTGCCAGGACAAAGATCCCCTACGTGGAGGTAGATGTCCTTGGCGATTATGACCAGGTCATGCGCAACATTCTCTCCGGAATGACCTGCCTGTTCATCAGCGGCTATGAGGTGTGCATTGCCATCGACTGCCGGACTTACCCTGCCAGAAGCGTAGGGGAGCCGGAAAAGGACAAGTCTCTCCGTGGCTCCCGGGATGGTTTTGTAGAGACCATCGTATTCAACACTGCCCTGATCCGGCGGCGGATCCGCGATCCCCATCTGGTCATGGAGATGACAGAAGCCGGACAGACATCCCGGACAGACATCGCCATCTGTTATATTCAGGACCGTGTGGACAAGGATCTGCTGAACAATATCAAGCAGCGGATCGACGCGCTCCATGTGGACGACCTGCGCATGAACCAGCAGAGCCTGGCTGAGGCGATCTACCACCGGAAATGGTTCAATCCCTTTCCCAAGTTTAAGTTCACGGAGCGCCCGGATACCGCGGCTGCCTGTCTTCTGGAGGGAAAGGTGGTGATCCTGGTGGATAATTCTCCCTCCGCCATGATCCTGCCCACCTCCATCCTGGACATTGTGGAAGAGGCCAATGACTATTATTTCCCGAAGATCACAGGAACCTACTTAAAGATCTCCCGGGCGGTCATTGCATTTCTCACCGTGTTCCTGACCCCTGTATTTCTGCTTTTTATGCAGAACCTGGAGTGGCTGCCGGAAGTATTTTCCTTTGTAGCGGTCAAGGACACGGTCAATATCCCGCTGGTGTTCCAGCTCCTGCTCCTGGAGGTTGCCATCGACGGCCTCCATCTGGCGGCGCTGAACACACCCAGCATGCTCAGTACCCCCTTAAGCGTGATCACCGCCCTGGTGCTGGGGGAATTTTCCGTGTCCTCCGGCTGGTTCAACGCGGAGGTGATGCTGTATATGGCCTTTGTCGCCATGGCAAACTACGCCCAGCCCAACTTTGAGCTTGGATACGCCATGAAGTTCATGCGGATCCTCCTTCTGATCCTGACCGCCTTATTCAACTGGATCGGGTTCGCGGCTGGCTGCGTCATCGTGTTCTGCTTCCTGCTCTTTAATAAGACGCTGTCCGGAAGAAGCTTTTTGAATGTTAAGAAGAATTGAGTAAAGTACGCCCGTCACCGGCAGCCTTTCTGCATACGATGGTATGGGAGGCGGAAGGATTGCAGCCCTTCCGCTTCAATTTACAGCTCCCTGCTTAATTTTCCTCCCAGCACCTTTTTTGAAACAGGCTTTTTGTAAAACAGAATAGAGAGCGCATATTCCAAAGCGCCTCCTGCCAGGATCAGAACAGCCCCGATCAGCGTGCCCCGCGCCAGCGAACCCATATCTTCCCCCAGAAAGTCTGACCGCAAGAATAACATCATGAAAACCGAAATGAAGCCGGACAGAGAAAAACACATCACAAGAAATGCAGGAAATGATTTATACAGAACTCCTGTAAAAGCCATGATCAATGCCGCTAAAAATCCCAGAAAGGCGAGATACATCGCACTCTGAACAGTCTTATCCGGATGAATGAGGACGATCACCGCTTTTTTCAGAACGATGATCAGATACGCCGCCAGCGTTGCGCACAGACTCATCACTGCCGGAACAGATGTCTGCAGTTTTTTTCTGACAGGGGAAGCCAGCACAATATCCACCGCATTCAGAGAAAAAAGAATCTGCACGGGTATCATTGCGCAGGCCAGCAGCAAATATCCGTCCAGCAGCATAAATCCACCCAGTGACGACGTGCTCCCTGCCAATTCCATGACAAAGAATAACACATCCGCCGCCACGCATACGATCAGCAGCACCAGATTTGTTTTGATTCCATACCCGTAACGTAATAACCGGATTCCCAGTTTCATATCATTGATCATAATATCCTCCCTTCACTTTCCTCATTGCTTTGCTTACGGTCAGCACGCTGACCGCGACTCCAAGGACAAGAAAAAACAAACCAAATCCAACCCGGAACCGCCACAATCCCGGTCGGGACACGCAAAACAGACATCCTGAGCCCATGAGCGCCGCGAGCTGCCCTATACAGACATTGACCGCGAGTCCGCCCCCATACCTTGCCAAAAATGTGCCCGCTGCGGAAAAAACATAAGAAACCATTGCCATAAGCAGCAGTCCTCCCCAATGCCCCGTAAACAGCTCACAGACCGCCAGGATTCCCAGGGCTGTCAGGAGCTTGCGCAGCAGATCCAATATCAGCGCATTTTTCAGGATCTCCATTCCCATGCCGGTGGTCCGAAGAACGTCCATCCTTTCCGACTCCTTTTCCATCAGCCCGGAAAACAGCCAGTGATCGGAAAGGATCTCCGTCATCGTCAGAAGCATTGCCGACACCATCACCCCCGGCTCTCTGAAAAAGTTTCCGGCACCTATGCCGATTCCAGCCAATACCGAAGGCATCAGGAGAAAGATGCACACTTTGTATGAAAAAGAAGAAAAGACCAGATAGCTTTTTATTTTTTTCTTCATAAACCTGAATCCCTTCCTTTCCGGGGGCTGTTTGCGGTGTTCGCTTTCATCACCGCCACGCAGATCTGGGAAAGGGTCGGTATCTCCACGGCAATGTCCAGTCCGGCCAGACGTTCCAGATCCCGGGTCCGGCAGATTCCCTCGAACCCGTAGGAGTTCCTGCTCATGGAAAAAAGGACTTCCCCTGCCTGGCCTGCGTCCGATGCTTCCCCTTTTACCAGGGCGTATTCTTCCTTCAGATCTTCTACAAACCCTTCCTCTACGATCGTCCCATGCTCCATGATGAGACAATAGTCCGTCACATTTTCCATATCCGCGATATTGTGAGTGGAAAAAAAGATCGAGCGTTCTCCGTCCCCCTCCTCCAGATAGTCCCGCATCCTGTCGCAGAGCTGTTCCCGCATGAGCGGATCCAGCGGGGACGCGGGTTCGTCCAGAATCAAAAGCTCCGTATCTCTGGACAGCACGGCCGCCAGCATCAACTTCATCCGGTTGCCGTCGGAGAGCTTTTTCACACTCTTCGCCATGGACTGGCTGATCCCCATGTCTTCGCAGAGTTCCCGGAACCGTTCTTTCTGAAAACCTGCATACAGCAGCCCGCTGATCTCCTCCACCTGGCGGATGGTCCAGTGGGGCAGATAATAGCTGCCCGCCCCCGTATAGCCGATCCGCTCCTGCACGCTGCCGTCCAGCTTCCGGCTCTGGTCTCCGAAGTAGGACACCTCCCCCTGAAAATCCAGCCGGATGCCGGAGAGTATATTTAAAAGCGTGGTCTTACCCGCTCCGTTTTCCCCGATCAATGCCGTGGCAAAGCCCTTGGGGATCTCCAGCCTCGGAATCGAAAGCTGAAAGCCGCCGTATTTCTTTTTCAAGTTGCCTGCCTGTATTACGCTTTCCTGTTTTTGCTCTGTCTGTTTCATATCCTCCCGCCCTTTCTGTTTGTCTGTGTGTCTGTATCTTTATTCCGGTCCGTTTTTTTGCTCCTCGCTCATGTCCAGTAATACTCGCAGCGTCATTTCCAGGTCACTTCGCGGCATACCCGCGATCTCCGCGGCGTGGATTGCCTCCATCAGGGCTTCTTCCACCCGGCGAAGATGTTGTTCCTTAAGCATCTCGCTGTCCTGGGCATTGACGTAGAAGCCCTTTCCCTGGACAGCGGTCACCAGCCCCTCCGACGCAAGCAGCTCATACGCTTTCATCGTGGTAATGACACTGATCTTCAATTCCTTCGCCAGGCCGCGGATGGAAGGAAGATACTCTCCCTCCTTCAGCCTGCCCGCCAGAATGTCCGTCTTCATCTGTTCCGCGATCTGCTGGTAAATGGGGATCCCGGAATTTTGTAATAGTTTCAAATCATCACCTCTTTAATGTCTTATCTGTTTATATGTTATATATACACTATAATCAGCAATTTGTCAAGAGCTTCAGAAAAAAACTGCGGTACAGACCCCAAAATCTGTACCGCAGCTTTTTATGAAGCAGTATGAAAACAGTTCCTTACATTCTATAGATTTCCCAGCAGCTTGTCAATGCTGACCAGCTTTACGCTCAATACAAATATCTCTGTTGCCACTTTCAGCTCGTCTAACGTCGGATACGAGGGTGCGATCCGGATATTGCTGTCCTTTGGATCCTTTCCATAGGGATAGGTCGCTCCTGCTTCCGTCATGACCAGGCCCGCTTCCTTGGCCTTCGCGACGATGGCCTTTGCGCAGCCCTCCATGGCGTCAAAGGAAATGAAATATCCGCCCCGGGGCGCGATCCAGGAGCCGATCTCCAGCCCACCCAGCTCTTTCTCCAGTGTATTCAGTACCGTGTCGAACTTGGGCCGCAGGATCTCCGCATGCTTCTTCATATGCTGTACCATACCGGAAATGTCTCCGAAAAATCTGGCATGGCGGAGCTGGTTCACCTTATCATGGCCGATGGTCTGTACCCGCATCTGCTTGCGGATCTCCACCAGGTTTGCGTCCGATGCCGCAAATGCCGCAATGCCGGAACCCGGAAAGCTGATCTTGGATGTGGACGCGAACTTGTACACCAGATCCGGATTGCCTTCCTTTTTACATTCCATAAAGATCTCGATCAGGTAGTCCTGCTTGTCCTCATACAGATGATGGATGCCGTACGCATTGTCCCAGTAGATACGGAAATCCTTTGCCGCTGGTTTCAGGCACGCGAAACGATGGACCGTCTCATCCGAATAGGTGATCCCCTGCGGGTTGGAATACTTGGGAACGCACCAGATCCCCTTAATGGACTCGTCTTCCGCGACCAGCTTTTCCACGATATCCATATCCGGTCCCGTCGGTGTCATCGGAACGGGGATCATCTCGATCCCGAAATGCTCCGTGATCGTAAAATGCCTGTCATACCCGGGCACCGGACACAAAAACTTCACCCGGTCCAGCTTCGCCCATGGCGTACTGCCCATCACACCGTGGGTCATTGCGTGGGATATCATATCGTACATTACATTCAGGCTGGAATTTCCAAAGATAATGATATTATCCTTCGGAACCTCCATCATATCCGCCAGAAGCTGCTTGGCTTCCTGGATCCCGTCCAATACCCCATAATTTCTGCAGTCAATGCCCTCCTCGCAGATCATATCGGATTCCCTGTGCAGTACGTCCATCATTTCCATAGACAGATTGAGCTGCGCTATAGACGGCTTTCCCCTGGACATATCCAGCCTCAGTTCTTTCGCCTTGACTGCTTCAAACTCCTGTTCCAGTTCCTTCTTTAATGCTTCCAGTTCTTCCGCATTCATCTCTCTGTATGACGGCATAATCTCAACCTCCAAACTTAAGGAGCTGTCATGAAATAATATTGAACTTCCATATTATTTCGTAACCGTTCCTGACTCACCAACTTGTCACCGTTTGATATTGTATATAATTTTCGGCAATTCGTCAAGAAAAAACTGCTCTGTCAGGCTAAGGAACTGTCAAAGAATTAATCTTTACAGTTCCTAAAGTAGGGACAAATGGTTATATTTTTTTGAAAAAAATCTTAAAATCATTCACACATTTCTTCCGCGCACATATTATGGAACTGTAAACAATCAATTTGGAGGATTTCAAAATGAGTGATTTAAGCGCAACAAACTGTGGATGCGGATGTGAAAATTCCTGTGGCGGCGGTCTCTTCGGAGGCAGCGGAAACAATTCCTGTCTGTGGATCATCCTGCTGCTGATCTTCTGCGGCGGATGCGGCAACGGCTGCGGCAGAATGAGCGACGGCTGCGGATGCGGCAATGACAGCTGCCTGTGGATCATCCTGCTTCTCATCTTCTGCGGCGGATGCGGCAATGGCTGCGGCAGAATGAATGATGGATGCGGCTGCGGATGCTAATTTTTTGAAGCAGCAGGGAACTGCATAGGTTCCTTAGCCTGACGCGGCTCGGCTGTCTCCGGCAGCCCTGCCGCATTATAATGCGTTTTATGTCCCCGGTACCCTGTTTCGTACCGGGGATATTTTTATCCCGATCGATTCTCCTCTTCTCCATCTCTGCTGTGTATTTTTTCCGGCCCTCCGTCTTCCTTACCCGTCTTTTCCGAAAAGCAATTCTTCCTGTCCTGGTCGGTCTGTTTTCTTCTCATACAGCCTTCGTCAACCTCATAGACTGCGTTTCCGTCGATAATCAATTTTGCTCTCATCAGCCCTTCTCCTGTGATTCGTTCCCTATTATTGTATGTTCGCCGTTCTGAAAAGGAACTCCGCCGCAACTGCGATTCCGCTGAATGATCCCGGAACCATAACATAATCCCTCATTTTCCCTCATATATATATTCGTAAAGGATTTCCCTTGATACAACGTTAAGGCCAGGAGTGCTTATGGAAAAGAAATCTCCCACACCCATGACGCCGTTCGATGAATGGACCGTCCCCAAAGAACTTCATATCCTAAAGCTGCTTCTCCCTTACACTCCTGCCTCCTCACAGCAGGCACTGGGGATTCTTGTCAAAGTCATTGAGCTGCAGCACACGTTCCAATATTTTCAACAGCAAAAAAATGTCCTGCACAGCCAGGAATTTTCCGCAGGCTTCTCTTCCCCTCTGGATATGCTGGAAGAGATCGCCCCTTACCTCCCGCCCGAACAGGCGGAAATGCTGGGAACCTTCCGCAATATGATGAATATAATGGATATGGTACAAATGATGCAGGA
>CAYQBE010000123.1:0-14921 GCA_964415625.1 uncultured Clostridium sp. | reverse complement strand
CCTCCGGCCTACCGCTTAGGAGGCGGTCGCTCTATCCAGCTGAGCTATAGCGACAAGATGAACATCTGTTTTTTCAAATAATCCATTTTCCTACAGATGTCCAACACTGATTATTTTAACACCAGATTTCTATAAAATCAATCTTTTTTTATCTATTTCTATAAAATTCTAAAAGTCGGTGAGGTTAGAAATCCAATTACATTTTTAAAGCTAAAAAAACCTAACCTGGATAAACCAGAAAAGCACGATACGAGAATTTTGCCATTTTGCGCAAGATTTCGTTGTTAAGTGGTCTAAAAGTTAATCTCTCCCTGCAGCCAGATATTCCCTTTAAATCTTCTTCCGACTTCAGGCTCCCCCAAAACTTCTTTTTTGGGAACACATATATCGAACTGCAGTTCGTTAACATCCAGCCGGAGCTGATACAGCTTTTCTTTCGTGACCAGGTTTTCTGCCTCCTTAACACTCAGAATTTCACCCATGATCGAGTAGATATCGCACTCCACCCCATACGGCATAAAATATGTATCCACGATCGTAAATACATCCTCATACAGGAGCCGCCTCGATACCTGGGAATAGATATCGATATCATCCAGGGTCAATGTTTCGATCGCATTCTGGTCGCCGTTTCTGGCTGCATCTAAAAGGTTCCTGCGATTATCGGAGGCCTCGCTTACACTCTTAATCTGATTCTGGCTTTTCTGGACAGGAAGCAATATTTTTCCCGACAGCGCCAGTCCGGAAAATGTTACAGAAGTGTTCAGCCTGGACATCCCGCCAAGCTGGCTCTCCTTCTGATAATCAATCCCATTTTTCAAAGTGAATATAAGGCTGATCCCCACCTTCGGATCTTCGCAGATGCCTACATACTGCTCCCGGTCAATCCGCTTTTCTACAATCACCTCAGAGTATGTGGTAATCCCGCTGCCTTGAAAATAGGGAGAATAATAGTCTGCATCAAAATTTTCATTTTTATCCATTTCCCCATACAAAGCAATCCCGATTCCCTGGCCGAAATCTTTTCGAAATTCACAAAAATCAGCGAATTTATTATATGATATGATTGTCTGGTGTGTAAATTTTTTTTCCACCTGATTCAGTATTTCTTTTAATTCCTTCTTTGCAGAAAAATTTCCAAAGCCAATTGCTTTCAAATATTGATGCATGATGATCTCCACTTTTTGTATATATTTAGAACAGCAGGAATATTAAAATAACTGCAATTTTTCTTATATGCTATCCATCTGCTTTTCCTGCTGTTTAGAAGCCTGATTCCCCGTCAGATTGCCGCGGAGTTTTTTGACTTATTTCTTTGGTATAATTACTGTATTTCCGCCCATATACGGCTGCAGTGCTTCCGGTATTTTTACAGAGCCGTCCTCCTGAAGATTATTCTCCAAAAATGCGATCAGCATTCTCGGCGGCGCGACTACCGTATTATTCAGTGTATGAGCAAAATACTTGTTTTCTTTTCCTTTTACGCGGATTCCCAGCCGTCTTGCCTGAGCGTCTCCTAAATTGGAGCAGCTTCCCACTTCAAAATATTTTTTTTGTCTTGGAGACCATGCCTCAACATCAACAGATTTTACTTTTAAGTCCGCAAGATCACCGGAGCAGCATTCCAATGTGCGAACCGGTATATCCAGGGAACGGAACAGATCTACTGTATTCTGCCAGAGCTTATCGTACCATTTTGGACTTTCCTCAGGCTTGCAGACCACAATCATTTCCTGCTTTTCAAATTGATGGATCCGGTATACGCCTCTCTCCTCGATTCCGTGTGCTCCCTTTTCTTTTCTGAAACATGGAGAATAGCTGGTCAGTGTCTGTGGAAGCTCTTCTTCCTTTAATTGTGTATCAATGAATTTTCCGATCATGGAATGCTCACTGGTTCCGATCAGATACAGATCCTCTCCTTCGATCTTGTACATCATGGCATCCATTTCTGCAAAACTCATAACTCCGGTCACTACGTTGCTCCGGATCATAAATGGAGGTACGCAGTAAGTAAATCCGCGGTTGATCATGAAATCTCTCGCATACGCAATGACTGCGGAATGCAGCCTTGCAATATCGCCCATCAGATAGTAAAATCCATTACCGGCAACCTTCCTTGCGCTGTCCATATCAATCCCATCGAAGCGTTCCATGATTTCCGTATGGTAAGGGATCTCAAAATCAGGAACCACCGGCTCACCGAACCGCTCAACTTCAACGTTTTCACTGTCGTCTTTTCCGATGGGCACAGAAGGATCAATGATATTCGGAATGGTCATCATATCCTTCTTCAATTTCTCTTCCACTTCTTTTTCTTCTATAGAAAGAGACTCTACCCGTTCTGCATTTTCAGCAATCTGCCGTTTCAGCTCTTCTGCCTCTTCCTTTTTTCCCTGTGCCATCAGACCGCCGATCTGCTTGGAAATCTTGTTCTTTTCCGCACGTAGAGATTCTACCTCCTGCTTAATCGCCCGATTCCTGGCATCCAACTCCAGAACCTCATCAACCAACGGTAGTTTTTCATCCTGAAATTTATTTTTGATATTCTGTTTTACAATCTCAGGATTTGTCCTTACAAATTTAATATCCAGCATTTTTCATTCCTCCGTCAATTTATATTCAATCTGTCTACAAATTTATTGATAACTATTCAAAATAGTATCGGTCTGTTTTCTTATTTACATTAGTATAAAATTTTAAATATTGATATCCATAGTTTTCAGATCATACGCCTCCTGGAAAATGGCACGTTCCAGGGATTCTTTTTCTTCCTCGCAGAGTTCGATATAGCTTTCACCCTTGACAATCTCCTTGATATAGGTATAACAAGCATCTCTGCTGTGCATTGCATTGAACACCCATCCGCTGTTTTCATCATCCAGCATCGTCAGCGCAAAGCTTAAGTTTCCGCCCATTTCCTGAAATGCATTATACCGCACGATTCCCGCCTTCTGATAACTTTTCTTTATCTTCTTTTTGATTTTGCGGATATTCTCTTCATTCTTCTTTGCAACTCTCGAAATCTTATCCAGCTCTGCAAATTTTTCTAAAATGCTTTCTTCAAGATTTTTCCCATCTTTTCCTCTCATAAACATGGAATAATTTCTTTTTAGTCTGGAATATTTCAGATTGACACCTATCAGCAGGACAAATAAGATGATCTGGATCAGAAAAAGAAAAGCGACCAGGTATTCAATCTGGATTCCGGTTTTGGAAATAAATTCGCTTATCATAAATATCCTCTCTTATATGAATAGATTGTATCTGTTCTGCTTTTTTCATTATTGGCTGATTGTCATGATCAGATCATAAATTCTTTCTAACTCTTCTTCTGAATAATATTCTATTTCAATTTTTCCTTTGCCATTCGCTTTTGCATTAATATTGACCTTTGTCCCCATTACATTTTTCATTTTATCAATCAGGTCATCATATACAAACATGTGTTCTATTTTTTCTTTTTCAACCTTTTTCTTAGGATTTTTTAACGATTTAACCAGCTTTTCTGTCTCTCGGACACTCAGCTTTTCATCAAATATTTTTGTGGCAATCGAATACTGCTGCTCTTTATTATCAATTGCAAGAAGTGCTCTGGCATGTCCTGTGGATATCATATCATCTATGATCATCTGCTGCACTTTATCATCAAGCTTCAAAAGCCTCATAGAATTGGTTACTGCAGTTCTGCTTTTCGATACTCTTTCCGCAACTTCGTCCTGTTTTAAATTGAACTCTTCAAGCAGTCTTTTGAATGCCATTGCTTCTTCAATCGGATTCAGGTTTTCCCTCTGGATATTTTCGATCAGAGAAATCTCAACGACTTGCTGTGATGTATATTCTTTTATAATAACAGGAATTTCTTTTAATCCGGCAAGCTTTGCTGCACGCCATCTTCTTTCCCCTGCTATAATTTCATAATATCCTTTATTTTTCTGGACAATGAGGGGCTGCAGTATGCCATACTGTCTCACGGAATCTGCGAGTTCCAGAAGCGCATCCTCATCAAATTCTTTTCTGGGCTGGCTTCTGTTTGGCTCTACCTCATTTATATTCAGCATCAACTCTCCCGTAGGATTTTCGTGAGTATTTGCTGAATCCGCTTTTTCTGTCTTAGGATTTTTATTTTTTAATGATTTTTCGACAGATGCTTTTGCCTCTGCTTCCGGTTTTACACTTTTATCTGGTATCAGACTGTCCAAACCTTTGCCAAGGCCGTTTCTCTTTATTGGCATTCACTCACTCCTCCTCTCCTTTGTGGATCACTTCATCCGCTAACTGCATATAACTTTCCGCTCCCGCTGATTTTGGATCATACATATTGATCGGCATTCCATAACTGGGTGCTTCTGCAAGACGAATATTTCTTGGAATAATCGTCTTATAAATGTTCTGATTCAGATTATCCTTCACATTTTCCACTACCTGTAAGGAAAGATTTGTCCTTGCATCATACATTGTAAATACAACACCTTCTATCTGCAATGAAGAATTCAGACGTTCCTGCACTAATTCAATTGTATGTATCAATTGAGTTAATCCTTCCAGGGCGTAGTATTCACACTGGATTGGAACCAGTACAGAATCAGCAGTAGTCATAGCATTGATTGTCAACATACTTAGTGCAGGAGGACAATCTATGATTACAAAATCATAATCATCCTTTATTTTTTCCATTTCATTTTTAAGAATAAATTCTTTATTTTCCACACCGATCATTTCAATCTCTGCTGCGGATAGATCTATATTTGAAGGGAGTACATCAAGATTGTCCAACACATTTTTGCAAATGCATTCCTCTATTCCGGCATTTCCTATAATTAAATCATATACACTTCTTTCAATTTCATCTTTATCAACTCCTAATCCGCTTGTCATATTTCCCTGCGGATCCAGATCAAGCGCCAGAACCTTCTTCCCAAGATCTGCCAGACAAGCCGATAAATTAATGGCCGTCGTCGTTTTTCCAACGCCGCCCTTCTGGTTCGCTATTGCAATAACTCTATTCATCTGTAGTACTCCTTTCTTTAATACTGTTTATTATAGCACTATTCAAATATAGAATCTACACCTAATATTCAAAATATCAATGATATTTTAAATATTGGTTACCGTTTTTAGATATTTAGAAGCATATTTTACATACACGGTTCGATGCTTTAAAGATTTTCTAACCTACTTATCTATTTTCAAAAAACATGCTGACACATTCATTGTCCGCTAACGCAGCTGCTTTCTTCTTGTTCATGAGTAGGTTGCTAATTCTATATAATCACGTCTTTATTTTGCGCAGAATATTTTTATATACAAAGCAGAAAATGAGTTTATTCTAGCTATTTTGGTAATTCACCATTATATATGCAATGCTGTACTAGTGTACTGTTCATTTTGTGAAATGTAATTGGTATAATACAATAGGTTAGATTATAAATTCAATTTAATATCTATATTAACATAAATGTCTGCCACTGGAAATTTCTGAATAAATATATTTTATAATCTTTATAGTATCAACCGCACAAATGGAAATGTTTCACGTGAAACATTTTGTATTGATAACCTTTGTTGTTAGAAATTTTAGACACTATTAACTTTAAAATTGTAGAAGTAAAAAAATACATTTATACTCCATCACAATTTTTTTCTAAACATTTGTTATAGAAAATTGAATTTAACAGCGATATAGGTGCGAACTTTTAACGATGCAATAGTACAAAACAGGCAGCTCAGGACTTATGCTTCTGGCTGAATAGGACAATAGAATAATCTACATTAATCAATCTTATGTTTCAATTAGATAATTTTTTATCTGCATTATTGGTTTATATTATATTTTAACCCATATTAAGTGCATATTACTGGCACACAGTGTCGTCAATCTACGTATCTACTACTATATCTCATTTTTAAGCCTACATATATTTTTTTCTACAAAAACAATGCTAATTATACAAGTTTAGTATCTTGAGCATTTTTCACCTGATTATACAATGTTTTTTCCAGTACTTCGGAATAAAACGATATATAACTGTCATTTCCATCTCATATGTGATAAACTTTTATTGTCCATATTGAGTTCCCTTTTATTCTTTGAATTAGCTTGCGATATCAATTTCATTGTACTATAGGAAACTTTTTATTGTTATTCTTATTATTTCCACTTACCCTATTTTTCCCAGCATAGCTGAAAAATTAGACTTTTCATTCATAATTTTTAAATCACTAACCTGATTTTTTATTTTTTGTGTTGGATTCAATCAACGATACTGTGTATTATTGATACATGTTTAGTATAAACCGAAGTACTACTTCGGCCCACTACTTTACCTTATTTAGCTGACTTGTAAATAAAAATTCATTTTATACAATATTTTTAAAAAGCAAATGAAACATATATTAACTGTCTTATATTGAATGAAGATTTATAGTATTTTTATTTCTTTAAAAAGGAAAATTACTTTTGGTGGCTGTCATTCCAAAAAAATTAGCTTATAAATTTTTTCCACCTGTACAGTTGCAATCCGAGATCTCAGTTTTATGCAATATATTGTAATAAAACTGAGATTATGGATTAGCAACCTACTAAAAATGAATGAAAAACGGTTGCATTAGCAGACGTAAGAGTGCGTTAACATAGTTTTTGCTAACGGATGAGTCTATTGGATGCTCTAAAGTCCCTCCAAAACCGTACAGGTATATTTTTTTATATTTTATCCTGGATTGATTAGAAAAAATGTTTCACGTGAAACATTTCCAATTTATTTTGATAAATAGTTAGTTGAATATTAAAGAAAGTTCTAACAAAAGAATAACTTTTTTATTTGATTTTATAATATTTTAAAGATGCTAAACTCACAAAGGACATATATCAAATGAACCACCCCGATGCAAGCATGTAGGGTATCCTGCCCTGGCTTTCTTTTTTAGAACGCTACAAGCAACGGAGTATTAGGCACTTACGAACAATTTCTTGCACAAAATGGTAAAATTCTCGTATCATGCTTTTCTGATTTATCCAGGTTAGGTTCTCGAAGGAATAAAAAAGATTTCCTGCTGTGCGGTTGGATGATCCAAGGATCACCCAACCCACTTATCCATTCGCAAAAACCGTGCTGACGCACTTATACGTCTGCTAACGCAACCGCACAGCTGGAAAGATTTTTACCGATTCTTTGTTCCTGCTTAACTGGTATTTTTTCCATTCCGGCTCTTACAAGGTTTTAAAAACTTTCATTAAAAGGATCTATTCATACGGGTTCATAACAAAATCAAAACGTAAATATATTACTTATGGAAAAACAGCACTCGAAAATCCAGAAAGGTAATATCTGTAAAGAATAGAAAGGTTGTCCATCTGAAGGAATTTTTTCACTCCTATAAGTAGAAGTTTCCGGAGAGGAAATTTAAACTTTATGAAAAAAAGGAAATCTAATTCAATAACATCAACCTGCTATAGAGCCAGAAAACGTATTAAAAATTATGCTTCATTCTTGTAGAATATAATGGGGTACAAAGTATTCTGGTTAAATTTATCTTTCCATTATAGCCTTTAATCATAATTTGTTTATATAGCTATACATAAACACATCTCATTGTAGCCATTCGTTCGTTTTATAAAGTATACCCAAAGGCATCCCATTATGATCATCCGGCCGTTTCATAAGGGATAACCAAGGGCACTCTATTATGTTTATTCATTCATTCTCATAAGGGATACCCTTGATATAAATTTCGAATTGAATGCACTTTCTGGAAATTGAAACAGCAGCTTGGAGGCTTCTGTCACTATTTCAGGTTAAAGTATATTTCTAAGATTGATTATTATTACAAAAAGATAAAACCAACTTTTCTTTAATAAGCGATCGATTCTATCCACATAAAAATAATAGAGGCAATCTATGCAATTAATATGCATAAGAATTGTCGTGAATTGCAATGGGAATTCTGGCTTTGGTAATTTGATCAAAAGAAAATCATCTTCACTCCAAAAAATCCATTACCAACATAATTTATCAAAAAGGAAAATATTGAAGGTTTTCATGATGTGTAATCTACAAGAAATGTTTCACGTGAAACATTTAAATAATTTTCAGCTGTGCGGTATTGAGTCATTTATTTTATTAATATGCTATTATCTATAAATCAAAAGTTAAAAATTATGTTTTAAACTGAGAAGTTATTTAAATTCTAATACACCAATATATAATATCTACTATCAACACAATGATTATACTCACGGCAGATTTTATCGACCGTGAGTATTACGCCAGCCGTAGCCGCGAAGCGGCATAATTCCTCATGCGGCTGTGTGCATCATGTTATACTGCGCGGCAGATTTATCTGGCGTACAGTATAAATATTCACACACAAAGCTATATATTATATTTATTCTACAATCATTGGAATATTAGACCCTCATAGAAAATGCACAGGTTGGATGATCTAAAGATCATCCAACCGTACAGTTAGAAATTTTTCCACCCTACAATTGCAATACAGAAAGCCTGTCACTGGCAGTCTTTCTGCATACATTGGTATTCATAATCTCAATAATATGCAATTTATTGTAATAGAACTGAAATTATGGATTAGAAACGTATAGATAGAACTTTATCTACATAATTTTACAATAATAAAATAAGACATTAAACATGATCTTAGCCATTATTCATCTTATAGACCCTATCCAACAAAAATTTCCCTACACAATAGGATTTTTTCCAGGGACTCCGGCCTTTCTCGGATATTTATTCTTTGTACTTTTCTCCTTACATATCTTTACAAATGACCTCTCGATCTCACTCAGTGGAAGATTAAATTTTACAACATCCTCTATTTTTCCCCCTAACACACGGATCGATGTCTCAGCCTTTTTTATTTCCTCATCTGCATTCCCACTTTTATAAGAAATAAAATATCCTCCAACACTTACATATGGAACACAATACTCACTCAAGACTGCTAAATTTGCCACTGCTCTTGATACACACAGATCGAATGATTCTCTATACTCTGATCTTCTCGCATAATCTTCTGCCCGACCATGTAAAGTAATTACCTTCTGTAAACCTAATTTACATGCCACTTCATCCAAAAAATGAATTCTCTTCTGAAGTGAATCCAGCAATACAATCTCTAGATGTGGAAATGCGATTTTCAATGGGATTCCTGGAAAACCTGCACCTGTACCTATATCAATGATCCGATTCACCTCACTCAGATCAATCACTTCCGCAATCGCAAGACTATCTACAAAATGCTTTTCATACACATCGTCATAATCCGTAATTCCAGTTAAATTCATCACCTTATTCCACTCAACCAGCAACTCATAAAATTGATGAAATTTTTCCTGTTGTTCTCGATCTAATTCTATATTCAGTGATTTCAATTGCCTTAAAAACTTATCATTCAAAATATCAACTTACCTCTCATCAAATGAAAAACAATCTATAACCATTCTTATTTTATACTCTAGTCCTAACCTGGATAAACCAAAAATGTACGATACAAAATATTGTTCGCAAGCTCCTAATTCGCCTGCAGATAAACCAACAATACAGAAACGTCCGCCGGCGAAACACCGGATATTCTGGAGGCCTGACCAATCGATGAAGGCCGGATTTCCTTCAGCTTCTGCTTTGCCTCGATCCGAAGACTGTGAACCTCGTCATAATTAATATCCTCCGGTATTCTCTTATCCTCAAGCTTTTTAAACTGCTCGACCTGTCTCTGCTGCCGTTTTATATAACCATCATATTTGATATTAATATTTACCTGCTCTGCCACATCATATGGAAGGCTTTTTCTTCCCGGATCGATCGGAGCCAGACATTGATAATTCAATTCCGGCCTTCGAATCAGTTCAGACAACTTTATTCCCGATATCAACGGCGTACTGTCATAAACCTCCAGTAATAACTGAACCTCTTCCGATGTTCCGATATTCGTATGATTCACCCGCTCAATTTCTTCCTGAATCTGCTTTTCTTTCTCAAGGAGTCTCTGATAACGTTCCTCATCAATCAAACCAATTTCATACCCCATCTTTGTCAGTCTCAGATCCGCATTATCCTGACGTAAAAGAAGTCTATACTCCGCCCTGGATGTCATCATTCTGTACGGTTCATGGTTTTCTTTTGTCACAAGGTCATCGATCAATACTCCGATATAACCCTGAGAACGATCGATCACAATCCCATCTTTTCCCTGAAGCTTTCTGGCTGCATTGATTCCCGCGATCAATCCCTGTGCTGCAGCCTCCTCATAACCCGAGCTTCCGTTAAACTGTCCTCCGCTGAATAATCCTTCCACATTTTTAAATTCCAAGGTACTTTTCAGCTGTCTGGCATCAATACAGTCATACTCAATTGCATATGCATTTCTCACAATCTTTGCATTCTCCAACCCTGGAACACTTCGATACATGGCATATTGAACATCTTCCGGAAGAGAACTGGACATTCCTCCCACATACATTTCATTTGTATCAATTCCTTCCGGCTCGATGAAAACCTGATGCCTGTTTTTATCTGAAAATTTTACTACTTTATCCTCAATTGACGGACAATATCGTGGTCCTGTTCCTTCTATCATTCCAGAAAATAAAGGTGACCTATCCAGATTATTTCGAATAATCTCATGCGTTTTTTCATTTGTATATGTCAGCCAGCAGGATACCTGATCAATCTGTACATCTTCCATTTTCGTTGTAAACGAGAATGGTACAACAAATTCATCTCCCTTCTGCTCTTCCATCTTCGAAAAATCAATCGAATTTTTATCAATTCGTGCCGGAGTACCTGTCTTAAAACGATACATCCGGATTCCCAGCCTTTTCAGACTTTCCGTAAGATAATTCGCAGGCTGCAGTCCATTCGGGCCTGTCTGGGTACTCACCTCGCCATAGATACACCTTGCACGCAAATAGGTTCCGGTACATAACACGACCGCACTGCAGTGATAAATTGCACCGGAATAAGTCTGTACACCCGTGATCTTTCCATTTTCAGCAAGGATGTCCGTTACCTCCATCTGCCGTATCTCCAGATTTTTCTGATTCTGAAGCACACTTCTCATTTTTCTGCTGTAATCTGCTTTATCTGCCTGCGCACGAAGAGAATGGACTGCAGGCCCCTTCGACTTATTCAGCATTTTCGACTGAATAAATGCCCGATCAATGATCTTTCCCATCTCTCCGCCCAGGGCATCGACCTCCCTGACCAGATGCCCCTTAGAAGTTCCACCTATATTCGGATTGCAGGGCATCATCGCTATGCTGTCAATACTGATCGTAAATAATAATGTCCGGAATCCAAGCCTGGCTCCCGCCAGCGCCGCCTCGCATCCGGCATGTCCGGCGCCGACCACAATAATATCATAAGAATCCTTATTTTCCCATACAGAATTTGCTGAATATTTCATTTACCAAATCCTCTCCAATCGTTTCACCTGTTATATTTCCCAAACTCTCATATGCATCCATCAGATCAATGGAATAAAAATCCTCCGGCATCTGGTCACGGATACTCTCCCTCACCCGCTTCAGAGAAGCATACGCACTTGTCAATGCTTCCTTCTGCCGCAGATTCGTAATATGAATTTCTTCATTTGAGGAAATGGTTCCCTCCAAAAACATCTTCTGCAGCACAGAACCAAATTCCTGGATTCCCTGTTCCATCTTTACGGAAATATCAATCAACGGGATGTGCTCCATCATATAATAAACATGATCCTTTTTATCCACATAATGATCAACATGCCTATCCGCAATTCCTTTACGGTTTAGCACATTTTCAATATCATCCTTCTGCACATCCTCTTCCTGATTAATCCTTTTTTCCACATCAAAAAATACATTTCTAAGAAAGTTTTTCACATCCTCTTTACTGATCACGGTTTTCAAATCGGATTTATTCAATAATATGACACACTTTTTCCCATAAATCAGCTCCGCAATGTGAATATCATTTTCATCCAGCTCCCGGGATGCATCGGCAACATATACGATCAGATCCGCCTGATCCGCATATTCCTTTGCCTTATCCACACCGATTTTTTCAATCCTGTCACTTGTATCACGGATGCCGGCAGTATCGATCACATTCAGATTCAAACCATGGATCCGAACCTGCTCCTCCAGGATATCACGGGTTGTCCCCTCAATATCCGTAACAATCGCCCGCTCCCTGCCGGAAAGAACATTCAGCAGAGAGGATTTTCCCACATTCGGCTTTCCCAGGATCACAGTCTGGATTCCCTCCTTGATGATCCTCCCGCTGTCATAAGAACGGATCAGCTTATCCATCTCCTGCATCACTTCTGTCAAAACCAGATCCAGCTTTTCCCCATATCCTTCTATATTAATATGTTCCGGATCATCCAATGCAGATTCAATAAAAGCAGTATGATAAATGATTTTCTCCCTGATCTTATTGACTGCATTTTTAACACTTCCTCGCAGCTGTCCCACAGAACTTTTCAGCGCATATTCATTTTCTGAATTGATCACGTCGATCACTGCTTCTGCCTGGGACAGATCCATCCGTCCATTTAAGAAAGCCCGCTTCGTAAATTCTCCTGGTTCCGCAAGTCTTGCACCATTTTTCAACACAATTTCCAAAACCTTTTTCACAACAAAAATACCGCCATGGCAGTTAATCTCCACCGTATCCTCTCCGGTAAATGTCCGTGGAGAACGCATGATAGAAACCAGAACCTGATCAATCATCTCGGCCCCATCCTTGATAAAACCATAATGGATCGTATGGCTTTTTGCCTCCGATAATTGGTCCTTCCCATGATAAATGCGGTCAATCACATCAAATGCATTTTCCCCGCTGACCCGAACAATTCCGATTCCGGAAGCCGACATTCCTGTAGAAATTGCAGCAATCGTATCTCTATAAATCATAAAAACAATCCCTCTATTTTATACTCATGACCAATAAAATCTGCCGAAAATATTGCGTCGTCAGCCGCAGCCCCGTCTTCTGAACAGGCTATCCTTCCCATATCAAAACAGGACCGCCGCATTAAGGATACATTCTTACTTAATACGGCAGCCCCCGCCCTTCAACTCATTTTCAAAACAACTCATGCATCATAAGATTCCCTTTTAGTATTCTTTTCCAACACAAGCTATTTCAATCCTGTTCTCTATCTCTTTAATGTTACAACAACCTTCCGGTAAGGATCTTCCCCTTCGCTGTGTGTAGTCACATACGGATCTGACTGCAGGGAATAATGGATGATCCTTCTCTCATAAGGATTCATCGGCTCCAGCGCGATCGGCTTTCTGTTTCTCTTCACCTTATGCGCAATATTCTTCGCCAGATGCCGCAGCGTCTCTTCCCTTCTCACACGGTAATTTTCCGTATCCAGCTTCACTCTCACATAACCTGCCTGCTGTTTGTTCGCAACCCGGTTCGAAAGATACTGCAGGGAATCCAATGTCTGACCGCGCTTACCGATAATAATTCCCATATTATCACCGGACATATCAATACACAGTACTCCATCCTTATCCACTTCAGATTTGATCTGAACCTCCATTCCCATTACCTGGAATACATCGTAGAGGAATTTTTCCACAGCCTTTTTCGTCTCTTCCGTTACCTCAGCAACCTCGGAAGACCTTCTGGATGAAGAACTCTCTTTTTCAGAAGAAGTCTCTGCCGCGGCATTTTTTTCTTTTGCCGGTTTCTTTTCTTCTGCCGCCGGCTTTTCGGTTGAAGGATCCTTTTCCGTCTCTTTTGCTTTCGGACTCTCTTCCTTTACAGCAGTATCCTTTGACTCGTTTACAAATTCCTTCTGCGGTTTCTTAGTATCCTTTTTTGTTTCTTTTTTCACTTCTTTCTTGAAATCATCCTTAAATGATTTCTTTTCTTCCATTTTTGCTTCTTTTTTGATTTCTTCTAAAATATCATTCTCTTTTTCCACGCCTTTTTTTCTTCTGGCTTCAATGACTGCCTGCTTCATGCCAATCCCAAGAAAACCGGCGCTTCCCTTTTCGATCACATCGTATTCCAGCCTGTCGCTGGTAACACCCAACTGAATCATTGCCTCTGTGATCGCATCATCTACAGTTTTTGCTGAAACTCTGATACTGCCATCCATCTTCGACCCCTGCCTTTCCATTTATAAATACCTATACTAAGGAATTGAAAAAAAATAGATTTCTTATCTTATTTATCAAAATTTTTTATACTGCTTCATAAGCAAAGTAAATTCTTAATGCTTCTCTTTATTTTTTCTTTTTCCATGATTCCGGTTTGCACTGCCATCCTCACTGATGCTTTCCGAATCCTTTGGATCAGGCTCATCTACCTGTCCGTTATTATATCGGCTCACCATATTTGCGATATCTGTCAGACTTCCCTTCTTCGCATTCTTGTTCAATTCGGAAGCCCGGTCCAAAAGCCTCTGTCTCTCTTCCTCTGAGATATTGGACTTTCTCTCAACACGCCGGGTACTCGTTGCCGCCATCTGATTAATTTCTTTAGCGGATGTCCCTTTCTTCTCCCGCTTCTTCGCTGCCTTCTTCTGATTCTCCGCGATCAGATCTTCCGTAGATTTACTGTTCAGATATTTGTTGATGGCAAGCTGCTGTACCGACCTGACCGCTGCACTTGCCGCCCAGTAAAGACCAAGTCCTGCCGGAAGCGTAAATCCGATAAATACGGAAAACAGCGGCATCGTATAAGTCATGGTCTTCATGGAATTTGCCATCGGATTATCCGTATCCGTCTGGGGCTGCTGAGGCATCAGCTTCACACTGATAAACTGGGTCAGACCTGCCAGCACCGGAATGATCACTGCCAGGATGATCCCGCCGATGGTAAAATTCCGGATGGATGCCATCAGCATAGTCATGGGAGTCTCACCGATATTGATTCCCAAAAAGCTGTTCATATGTCCGATCG
>CAYQBE010000122.1:0-15083 GCA_964415625.1 uncultured Clostridium sp. | reverse complement strand
CTTGTCCCGCCTTCCCTCAGAAAAGCGGCACATCTTGAAAAGGACGTTGTCCTTGTGGGAGTTCAGGATCGTGTGGAGATCTGGGATAAGGAGCTTTGGGAAGAGAAGAGCATGGTCAGTGAAGAGGACCTGGATGCGATCGCGGAGCGTATGGAAGCGATCGGAATCCGGATTTAGTGTATGGTCAGCACACCAGGAGGATAGGATGGCATTTCAACACACTTCAGTCTTACTGAAAGAGACAGTAGATGGTCTGGCGGTGAAGCCGGACGGGATCTACGTAGACGCCACACTGGGCGGAGGCGGACATGCCTTTGAGGTGTGCAGGCGTCTAGGCGACAAGGGGAGATTCATAGGGATAGATCAGGACGCTGCTGCGATCGAAGCAGCCAGTGTCCGCCTTCAGGGCTTTGGGAAGATGGTCACGGTCATTCGGAGCAATTATTGTGACATCGGCCCTCAGCTTCGGGCTGTCGGAATTAAAAAAGTCGATGGAATTGTTCTTGATCTGGGAGTATCCTCGTATCAGCTGGATATGGCTGAACGGGGATTTTCTTACCGATTGGACGCACCTTTGGACATGCGGATGGACCAGAGGCAGGATCAGACGGCAAGGGATATCATTAATTCTTACAGTGAGCAGGACCTGTACCGTATCATCCGTGATTACGGGGAAGACAGGTTTGCAAAAAATATTGCAAAGCATATCGCAATGGAACGGGAGAAGGCACCGATCGAGACAACGGAACAGCTCAATGAAGTGATCCGGCATGCCATACCTATGAAGATCAGAAAGGCTTCCGGCCATCCGTCCAAACGGACGTTCCAGGCGCTTCGGATCGAACTGAACCGGGAACTGGACGTGCTGGAGGGAACGCTGGATGAGATGATCGACATGCTAAATCCGGGGGGAAGGATCTGTATCATCACCTTCCATTCGCTGGAGGACAGGATCGTGAAGCGGACATTCCGCAGGCAGGAGAATCCCTGCACCTGTCCCAGCCATTTTCCGGTCTGTGTCTGCGGGAACGTTTCAAAGGGGAAGGTGGTCACGAACAAGCCGATCCTTCCTGGAAAGGAGGAACTGGAATCAAACAGCCGTTCGAAGAGCGCGAAGCTCAGGATTTTTGAACGGTCCTGATAACTTGGGGTATAAGAAGGAGTATATAAAATAGATTTTATCAGGAAGGGGAGAATCCTGGTAAAAAAGGAAAGGGGCGTAAGAACGATGGCATCGACAAAGACGACCACATATTCGATTTACGGAAGACAAGCTTATGAGAATCCTCTTCAGGGAGATACCGTGAATCTGGATCTGTCTCAGATCAGAAGCAGCGTATCCCGGGGAACCACCCGCATCGGGGCGGTTGCAGATGAGCTGCGGCGTGGAAGTCAGGGCGGACAGGCATATGTGTACGACAACATTGCCCGTCAGCCAGAAGTTCCGCCCGTACGCATGCCGGTTGGGGAACCGGAGTACAGACAAAAGACAAGCCGTCAGGTCCTGAAGAACCGGAGGCGGGCGCTGAGCATGAATACGGCTTATGCGGTATTTCTTGCGTCTGCGGCGATCTTTGCCGTAGTGATCTGTTTTCTTTATCTCAGGCTGCAGTCGGAGACTGTTGCCAGATCGGAGAACATTACGGCGCTGCAGAGGGAGCTTGCGGAGCTGACGGAGAAGAACGACGCCGCGTATCAGGCGGCGGCAGATTCCATCAACCTGAACACCGTAAGGGACAGGGCAGTGAATCAGCTTGGGATGGTGTATGCGTCTCAGGGAAGAGTCGTATCCTATCAAAATCCGACGACAGACTGTGTGAAGCAGTATAACGACATTCCGGACAACGGCGTCCTGGCAAAGTCAGGAAAGCTGACCGAATAGGGTATCCGTGCTGCGGCTGTCGGCAGAGGTCTCTGCGGACGGCAGCAAACGGGAACAAGCAGGAAGGAGTTACATACAGCGGCAGATGGCGGTACCAAAACGTAGAAACAGATTTGATTTTCTTACAAAAAAATTTCCGAAGAGGATGCAGGAAAAGCTGGTAATGGTCTTTATGGGAGTCGTACTGGCTTTTGTTGCTTTAATCGGAAAAATTACATATATCAATGCCTCGAAAGGAAGCGGCTACACGAAGATCGTACTGGAACAGCAGCAGTACGACAGCCGGGTCATCCCCTACAAGCGGGGGGATATCGTAGACTGCAACGGGACCAGGATGGCAACCAGCGAACGGGTCTACAATGTGATCCTGGATGTATATGTGATGCTGTCTGAGGAAAAATATAAAAAGCCGACCATGGAGGTGCTGGAAACCGTATTCGGCATTCCCGAGGGCACGGTGCAGGAGATCATCGAGGAACGGCCCGACAGCCGGTATGAGATCCTGGCGAAAAAGATTTCCTATGAAAAGTCCCAGGAATTTGAAGCGATCGATGAGGATGATGAGAACTATCCGGACGTGCGGGGCATCTGGCTGGAGGAGGATTACCAGAGAAGCTACCCTTACGGCCGCCTGGCAAGTGATGTGGTCGGTTTTGTGGTGGGCGCCAACGAGGGCGCGATCGGCATCGAAAGCGCCTATAATAACATCCTGAACGGGACAAATGGACGGGAATACGGATATTTTAACGACGACGCGTCCATTGAGCGGACTGTGAAGGCATCCAAAAACGGCAATACGGTGGTATCGACCATTGATGTCACACTGCAGAGCATGGTGGAGCAATGTATCCGGGAGTTCAACGAGGCACATGCCGGGGAAGCCCGTCCGGGACAGCTTGGCAGCAAGAATACGGCGGTCATGATCATGAATCCGAATACCGGTGCGATTCTGGCGGAGGCGTCTTATCCGGATTTTGATCTGAACAATCCGAGAGATCTGTCCATCCTGTATTCCGGGGAGCAGTGGAGCGCCATGTCGGAGGAGGAACAGCTGACGGCCATGAATGACCTGTGGAGAAATTTCTGCGTCAGCGATACTTTTGAACCTGGGTCTACGGTCAAGCCGATGACCGTGGCGGCAGGGCTGGAATCGGGGATCCTGCAGGGGGACGAGACCTATGCATGCTACGGGAGCCTTCATGTGGGGGATTATGATATTTCCTGCCACCAGAAGACCGGGCACGGGACCGAGACCGTCCAGGATGCGGTGGCCTATTCCTGCAATGTGGCGATGATGCATATGGCGGAAAAGATCGGGGTGGATCATTTCCTGCGGTATCAGCACATCTTCGGCTTCGGAGAATATACAGGGATTGACCTCCCGGGAGAGGCCTATACGGAGGAACTTCTTTTTAATAAGGAAAATATGCTGGATGTGAATCTTGCCACCTGCTCTTTCGGACAGGGGTTTAATGTGACCATGACCCAGGTGGCGGCGGCTTTCTGCTCCCTGGTAAACGGAGGATACTATTATCAGCCCCATGTGGTGAAGCAGATTCAGGACGGGGACGGCAAGGTCGTGGAAGTCAAGGATCCGGTACTGCTGAGAAAAACGGTGTCCGCCGAGACCGCAGAGCAGCTAAAGCCTTATCTGCGCGCGGTGATGGAATACGGAACCGGGATCAACGCCCAGGTTCCGGGCTATGACATCGGCGGCAAGACCGGGACCGCGGAAAAGCTTCCCAGGGAAGCGGAGAATTATGTGCTCTCCTTCATCGGCTGCGCGCCGCTGGAGAATCCAGAGGTGGTAGTCTATGTGGTGATCGACGAGCCCAATGTGGCAAGGCAGGAGACCAGCCAGTACGTACTGGAGCTGTCTCAGAAGATCATGGCCCAGGCATTCCCGTATCTGGATATTACCAGAAAAGAAGATTACGTTCCGGAGGAAGCGCCCGAAGAGCCGCAGCCGGAAGACAATGCCGGGCAGGAGGAGTATACATCCTATAACGAGAACTATGAGGATACCTATTCCAATCCGGACGGTGCTTATATCGACGAGGACTACAACCCGGATCTGGACGGATGGGCCGAAGGGATGCCGGTGGAATACCAGGTGCCTTATCCGGAAGAGGAAACTCAGTGAGCCGGCCCAAATGGGATATCTTTTGAGGATAGGGAATCAGAAACTCATGCATAACCTTACAAAAGAGATAATATGTTATAAAAATATCTTTTGTAAGGTTTTTCTATGAAAAACAGGACATATAATAAGAAGAAGATGCTTGTTGTCTTCTGTGCGGCCTGTATCATTATTTTCGGTCTCATTGCCCGGCTGGTCTACCTGATGATCTTCGATGCCGGGTATTACCAGAAAAAAGCGGAGGCTCTTCATGAGAGGGAGCGTGAGATCAAGGCGGCCCGGGGCGAGATCGTGGACAGGAACGGCAACGTCCTGGCAACCAACAAGACGGTCTGTACGATCTCGGTCATCCACAGCCAGATCGAAGATCCGGACGCTGTGATCCAGACGCTGGCCCGGGAGCTGGAGATGGAAGAAGCCAGTGTGCGCAGGCGTGTGGAAAAGGTCTCCTCCATGGAAAAGGTGAAGACCAATGTGGACAAAGAGACCGGCGACCGGATCCGGGGGTATAACCTGGCAGGAGTCAAGGTGGATGAAGATTTTAAGCGATACTATGTCTATGATGAGCTTGCCTCCAAGGTGCTTGGATTTACAGGCGGCGACAACCAGGGCATCATCGGGCTGGAGGTCAAGTATGAGGAGGACCTGAAAGGAAAAAACGGAACCATACTGACAGTGACCGATGCCCGGGGCATTGAGCTGGAGGGGGTGGCGGAGGACCGGGTGGAGCCGGTGGCAGGCAATACGCTGCAGATCAGCCTGGATTATAATATCCAGTTCTTCTGCACCCAGGCGGCTTACAAGGTGATGGAGGAAAAGCAGGCGGACAGCGTGTCGGTGATCCTGATGAACCCTCAGAATGGGGAGATCCTTGCCATGGTCAATGCGCCGGAATTTAATCTGAACGATCCCTTTACCCTGAACACGGATGCCTCTGGGGTCAGTGATGAGGAGAAACAGAACCTGCTGAACCAGATGTGGAGAAACGGATGCATCAACGATACCTATGAGCCGGGTTCCACATTTAAGATCATCACATCCTCGGCCTGTCTGGAGGAAGGCGTGGTCAGCCTTTCGGACAGCTTTTCCTGTCCCGGATACCGGATGGTGGAGGATCGGAAGATCCGGTGCCATAAGGTGGGGGGACACGGTGCGGAGACCTTTGTCCAGGGCCTGCAGAATTCCTGCAACCCGGTATTCATTGACATCGGCCTGAGACTGGGAGCGGATCGTTTTTATGATTATTTTAAGCAGTTCGGCCTGATGAGCCTGACCAATGTAGACCTTCCGGGAGAGGCCGGAACGATCATGCATAAGAAAGAAGATATCGGGACCGTGGAGCTGGCGACCATGACCTTCGGGCAGTCCTTCCAGATCACTCCGATCCAGATGCTGACAACCGTCAGCTCGCTGATCAACGGCGGAAGGCGGGTGACACCCCATTTCGGGATGGCGGTTCTGAACCGCGACGGCACTCCGATCAGGGAGTTTTCCTATAAGGAGAAAAAAGGAGTGGTATCGGAGGAAACGTCGGCGACCATGCGGACACTCCTGGAAAGTGTGGTGACCGAAGGGGGCGGAAAAAAAGCCTATATCGAAGGGTATCGGATCGGCGGCAAGACCGCGACCTCTCAGACTTTGCCCAGAAGCGCCCATAAATATATCGCTTCCTTTATCGGCTTTGCGCCGGCAGACGATCCCCGGGTCATCGGCATGGTGGTGATCCACAATCCCCAGGGCGTCTATTACGGCGGAACCATTGCGGCTCCCGTGCTGCAGAGCATCTATGACAATGTACTTCCTTACCTGGGCATCGAAAAAGAGATCGTACAAAAAGAGGAAAATCGAGAAAATGTGGAATGAAACGCAGCAAGATAAGTCATGATTGAAAAAGGGGACAGAATGCGGTATACTGTAAACGGTTAGACAAAAGAGATGTGAGGTGGATGTATGGCAGAACATATCGTGATACCAGTATTGATATCATTTGTGCTGAGTGTGATCATGGGACCGGTGGTGATCCCATTTCTGAGAAAACTGAAGGTCGGGCAGACAGAACGGGCGGAGGGTGTGAAGTCGCATTTAAAGAAGGCGGGGACTCCGACCATGGGCGGTGTGATGATCCTGGTCAGCGTGATCATTACGTCACTGTTCTATGTGAAGGATTATCCGAAGATCATCCCGGTGCTGTTTCTGACAGTCGGATTCGGGCTGATCGGATTTTTGGATGATTATCTGAAGGTGGTGATGAAGCGTTCCGACGGCTTGTATCCGGGACAGAAGATGGTGCTGCAGGTGGCGGTGACGGCGGTATTTGCGTTCTATCTTGTGAAGATTGCGGAGGTTCCGCTGGTGCTTTTGATCCCATTCTCCGGCGGGAGCTATCTGGACATCGGGTGGGTGGCTGTGCCGCTCTTGTTTGTGGCAGTCATCGGAACGGTCAACGGAACCAATTTTACAGACGGGCTGGATGGGCTCGCGTCCAGCGTGACGGTATTGGTGGCGACCTTCTTTACCGTGGTGGCGATCGGTTCCAAGAGCGGTATCGAACCGATCACCTGTGCGGTAGTGGGGGCTTTGATGGGGTTTCTTCTATTTAATGTACATCCGGCCAGCGTATTTATGGGGGACACCGGTTCTCTGGCGCTGGGCGGCTTTGTGGCAGGGACGGCTTATATGATGCAGATGCCTTTGTTCATCATCATCGTGGGCCTGATCTATGTGGTAGAAGTGGTATCTGTCATGATCCAGGTAACATATTTTAAGAAAACAGGCGGAAAAAGGTTCTTTAAGATGGCACCGATCCATCATCATTTTGAACTGTGTGGATGGTCAGAGACACGGGTGGTCGCCGTATTTTCCATTACGACCGCGATCCTGTGCCTGATCGCATTGATGGGGGTATGATGATATGAGCATGGAGATCAAAGGAAAAAAGGTACTGGTATTTGGTTCGGGGATCAGCGGTGTGGCGGCAGGGCAGCTCTTGCTCAGCGAAGGCGCGGAGGTGATCCTGTATGACGGCAATGCTTCCCTGGACAGGGCAATGCTTCGGGTGGAGCTTTTAGAGGGCGCGGAAGGACTGCTCTCTTCGCCGGAGGAGAAAGAGAAGCTGCCTCAAAGGGCGCGGGTGATCCTGGGAGATTTCCCGGAGGAGGAACTGGATACCCTGTCTCTGGTAGTGATCAGCCCCGGTGTGCCGCTGGATCTGCCGGTGGTAAAACGGATGCATGAGATGCAGCTTCCGGTATGGGGCGAGGTCGAGCTGGCCTATGTCTATGGACAGGGCGATGTACTGGCCATTACCGGGACCAATGGGAAGACGACCACCACAGCGCTGTTAGGCGAGATCATGAGGAACTATAAAGAAAGTGTCTACGTGGTGGGCAATATCGGCAACCCATACGCCTGCGTGGCTTCGGAGACGAAGCCGGAATCCGTCATCGTGGCGGAGATGAGCAGCTTCCAGCTGGAAACGATACATACCTTCTGTCCGGTGGTCAGTGCGGTGCTGAATATCACACCGGATCATCTGAACCGCCATCATACGATGGAAGCTTATATTGAAGCGAAGAAAAATATCTTCCGCAACCAGACGGCGGAGCATACCTGCGTACTGAACTATGAGGACGAAGTGACCAGAAGGTTCGGAGAGAATACGAACGCGCAGGTTCTATATTTCAGCAGTCGGCGTAAACTGGAAAGAGGGATCTATCTGGACGGCGGCAGGATCATGTACCGGGATAAAGAACAGGTACAGCTCTGCCGTACAGATGAGCTCCAGCTCTTAGGGGTCCATAACTACGAAAATGTGATGGCTGCCGCTGCCATGGCAATCGCATACGGGGTTCCCATGGAGATCATCCGGAAGTCGGTAAAAAAATTCAAAGGGGTGGAACACCGGATTGAATTTGTAGCCGAGGTGGGCGGTGTGGCGTATTACAATGATTCCAAGGCCACCAATCCGGACGCGGCCATCCGGGGCATCCAGGCCATGAACCGGCCCACGCTCCTGATCGGCGGAGGCTATGACAAAAATTCCGATTATGAAGACTGGATCCGGGCTTTCCACGGGAAAGTCAAAAAGCTGGTGCTGCTGGGGCAGACCGCAGAAAAGATCGCGGCTGCGGCGCACAGGCTGGGATTTGAGGACACGATCCTGGTGGAAACCTTTGAGGAGGCGGTAAAAACCTGCGTGAGATTTGCCATGCCGGGCGATGCGGTACTGCTTTCCCCTGCCTGCGCAAGCTGGGGAATGTTTAAAAATTATGAAGAACGGGGAGATAAATTCAAAGAGCTTGTGCAGCAATTGAGAACAATCTGAGCTGCAAAACATCTATCGTTAAGGAGTGGATTTATATGCCCAAAAAGCAGGGCCGCCGGCGTTATGATTACACGATGCTGACGGTGGTGCTTGTCCTGGTTGTGATCGGCCTGGTGCTCCTCTACAGCACCAGTACCTACAACGGGCAGGTCAAGTTCCACGATCCGTTCTACTATCTGAAAAAGCAGGGATTTGCGACGGTGCTTGGACTGGCGGGGATGTTTGTTGTCGCCGGGATCGACTACCATAAATGGGTGCCTCTGGCCAATCTGGGTTATCTGACGGCAGTGCTTTTGTCCGTTGCGGTCATGTTTGTGGGAGACGAATACAATGGGTCCAAAAGATGGCTGTCTTTGGGCCCTGTTTCATTTCAGCCCTCGGAATTTGCCAAGGTGGCGATTATCTTTTTCCTGGCCTGCCTGGTGACGAAGCATGTAAAGACCATGGGAAGATTTACCACGCTGATCCGGGTGATGCTCCCTGTGCTTCCCGTCGTAGCCCTGGTGGGAGCCAGCAATCTGAGCACTGCCATCATCATCCTGGGGATCGCGGCAGTCCTGATCTTCGTGGCAAGCCCGAAGTATGTGCAGTTTATCGCAATGGGAGCGGCAGGTATCGGATTTATGGGAATCTTTCTGGCGCTGGAAAGCTACCGTCTGGAACGTCTGGCAATCTGGAGAAACCCGGAGCAGTATGAGAAAGGATACCAGACTCTGCAGGGGCTGTATGCCATCGGTTCGGGAGGGCTTTTTGGCAGAGGGCTGGGAGAGAGCGTACAAAAGCTGGGTTTTCTGCCTGAGGCGCAGAATGACATGATCTTTTCGATCATCTGTGAGGAGCTGGGGCTGGTCGGGGCAAGCTTCATCGTGCTCTTGTTTCTGATCCTGATCTGGCGCTTTTTCGTGATCGCCACCCGGGCGAAGGATCTGCTGGGCGCTTTGATTGCGTCAGGGGCCATGGCTCATATGATGATCCAGGTGATCCTGAATATTGCCGTTGTAACGAATTCCATTCCCAATACCGGCATCACGCTGCCCTTTATCAGCTATGGGGGGACTTCTGTCTTGTTCCTGCTGCTGGAAATGGGGCTTGTGCTCAGCGTATCTGTGGCCTGCGGTTCGGCAGGCGGTAAACCATAAGGAGCTGCGGGAAAATATACGGAGTGCCAGTTGTTTTCTACAGATCCTAAGGAAGAAACAGACGGATCTGACCTTGCGGGCTCTTCTGCATAAGGTGGTCCTGTCAGCGACAAACCATAAGGAGGAATTTCATGACAGCGAAGAGAAGTCCGGAGGGCAGCACCCGGCGGATTCCATCCGGCGGCGCTCCCCACCGGGGGATGGACAGAGAAGAAACATATGAAGATCGCCGGAGCATACATCGGTCCGGAACCGCTCAGAGGCCTGCGGGCCGCAGAAATTCCGAGAACTCAGGGAGCAGGGAGCAGAGCCGCTCGGCCCGAAGTCGGCCTGCGCCTGCAAGAGGGGCTGGGCGCATGTCCGGAAGCCGGGCTGCTCCTGGAAGAGGAGTACAGCCTGACAGACATTCCGGTAAACCAAGAGAAAGCAGGCCAGGCGGGGCCGAGAGACGCGGAGACGGACGAAGCCAGAGCAGACAGGCCCGGGAGAAAAGTCAGGGAAGCGCTCCGGACAGTAGAACAAAGGCAGGCCATGCAAGGGAGAACCGGGACGGCCGCCAGCCGCCCGAATCCGGAAGAAGGGGAAAACAGGCCGAAAGGCCGAAATCCCGATGGAAGCTTCTGCTGGTGATCCTGCTGGGGACTGCGTTTATAGCGGGTGTGGGATTTCTTGCAATCCAGTTGTTTGAGACAAAGAAGATCACAGTCACCGGCAATCAGTACGTTTCAGAGCAGGAGATCATCGACTGGCTTTTAGCGGATGAGTATTCCGGCAATTCCCTGTATTTATTGTGGAAATATAACCAGAATGATGTGCAGCAGCTCCCGGCTGTAGAAGAGACGAAGGTGGGACTCAAAAACCTGGTGGAGGTCCAGGTGCAGGTGAAGGAAAAAAGCTTCAGTGGACGGATCGATTATAATGAGTCCTTTTTGTATTTTGACCAGGAAGGGATCGCTTCTCTGATCACCGGAACCGAGATCGAAGGGGTACCTTATATAGAAGGAATGGAGATCAATCCGGAAGAGGTTCTTCTTGGGAGTGTGCTTCCGGTTACGGATGGACAGATCTTTGACGAGTTGAAGGCTTTGATGCCGCTTCTGGAAAAGCAGAAACTGTCTCCGGACAGGATCAGCTGTGCAGGGGCAGATCTGACCCTGCATTTCGGAGGTGTCCGGGTGCAGATCGGAAGCGGCCAGTTTGCGGACAGGCTGGCCCAG
Source organism: uncultured Clostridium sp. (assembly GCA_964415625.1). Taxonomy (GTDB): domain Bacteria; phylum Bacillota; class Clostridia; order Lachnospirales; family Lachnospiraceae; genus Schaedlerella. Next base: position 4,381 of record CAYQBE010000122.1, on the reverse strand, counting down.
GTGCCGCCGATTTTGGAAAAGCTGGCCGAGCTGTATGCGGATCAGACGGGAGTCCTGCATCTGGAAAATTATGACGTTTCCGGGAGTTCCATCCGTTTTGTGCCGGACACCGCAGCCCAGCCACAGCCCGAAACCCAGTGATCAGAACGGGAAAATGGAAAAAAGGTGCATAAATTGATTAAAAAAATCAGAAAATACACAAAAATCTATTGATTATTTCTCGAAAAGACTTTATTATATACTTATTGGATTGTATCATTCAATGGTAAGGAATGCTAGAGTATTGATAATAGATGATAAAGGAGGAAGTACTCTTGTTAGAAATTAAAACCAACGAATCAGAAGCTGCCGCACGAATTATCGTAATTGGAGTCGGCGGAGGCGGCAACAATGCTGTGAACCGTATGATTGATGAACAGATTGCAGGTGTAGAATTTATTGCGATCAATACAGATAAACAGGCACTGCAGTTATGCAAGGCGCCCACTCTGATGCAGATCGGAGAAAAGCTTACCAAAGGTCTCGGCGCCGGAGCACAGCCGGATGTAGGCGAGAAGGCGGCGGAGGAGAGTGAGGAAGATATCTCTGCTGCTCTGAAAGGTGCGGACATGGTATTCGTAACCTGTGGTATGGGCGGCGGAACCGGTACCGGTGCGACTCCGGTTGTGGCAAGGATCGCGAAGAATCAGGGGGCTTTGACAGTGGGCGTTGTGACCAAGCCGTTCCGTTTTGAGTCCAGAACCCGTATGGCGAATGCGCTTGCGGGGATCGACAAGTTAAAAGAGAGTGTGGACACTTTGATTGTCATTCCCAATGACAAGCTGCTGGAGGTTGTGGACAGAAGAACGACCATGCCAGAGGCTTTGAAGAAGGCGGACGAGGTTCTGCAGCAGGGTATCCAGGGCATTACGGATCTGATCAATGTGCCGTCCCTGATCAATCTGGACTTTGCAGATGTCCAGACCGTAATGAAGGACAAGGGTATCGCCCACATTGGAATCGGTGAGGGACGCGGAGATGACAAGGCGCTTGAGGCTGTGAAGCAGGCAGTGGCAAGTCCTCTGCTGGAGACTACGATCCAGGGCGCTTCCCACGTGATCATCAACGTATCCGGTGACATCACCCTGATGGACGCATCGGACGCGGCAGAATTTGTACAGGAGCTCGCCGGGGAGAATGCGAATATCATCTTCGGTGCTACTTATGATGACTCCAAGTCTGACGAGGCAAAGATCACTGTGATCGCTACGGGCTTACATAATGTAGGCGGAAGTTCCTCCAAGCTCAAAGCAAGACTGGAAGGACAGCAGAAGATGGGATCCATCCTTCCTTCCGGCGATATGGTGAGCCGCATGCCGATGGACGGAGGCGCAATGAGAAGCGCGGGAACCAGAACCCCGACAGGTACACGGCCGATGGGAGGCCCGTCTCCGACAATCCAGCCAAGAACGACTTCCAGCAATGTCAGGGAGCAGTCGATCAAGATTCCGGATTTCTTTAAAAAATAATTCTATACAATGGGATACAGAAAGCCTGCCACTGGCAGCCTTTCTGCATACGATGGTATTCAAAATCCGCTTTTTCTTTGTGGAAAGGGCGGATTTTTTTGTCGAAATATATTCTTAAAATCTCGTCAGCATCTGACAAAAATCCAATTTGGTACGGCATATAATATTTTTTGTGCATGAGGACTTGTTCGGCCATCCTGGAGAGGGAAGTGAAGCATGTATTATGAGCTGTACATAGATGTATTGTTTCTGATCAATTTTATGATGGACTCTCTGCTCCTTCTGGCAGTCAAAAAGGTGCTGAGATGTCCGGTGAAAAATGGCCGCGTGTTTGTCGGGAGCGGACTCGGAGCCGTTCTCACATGTGTGCTTGTGGCGCTGCCGCTGCCGGCTGCGGTGAAGCTTCCAGTGTATGATGTTGGAATCGCCGGCATGATGATCCGGGTCGGACTGGATATACGGAAGGGAAGGCAATTTTGGAAGGCCTTCGGCCTTTTATACGTATCGGCATTTCTGATGGGAGGAATGCTTCAGATCCTTCGGCCCTGGGTTCGGACGGGAAGTCTCTTTTTTGCCGCGGCAGTGCCCATATACTATCTGATGTGCGGAATCTGGAGATTCCTGACCATGCTGAGAAAAAACGAGGAGCGGCTCTGTGAAGTCGTGCTGCACGTAGGGCCGGAAACGTACAGGATGCATGCACTGCTGGATACGGGAAACGGATTGACCGATCCCATCTCAGGGGATCCGGTGAGTGTGATTGATCCGGCCTGTGCACAGAAAATGCTGGAGAAAGAAAGAACAGATACGGGGGTACGGTACATCCCTTACCGCACGGTTGGCGGTGACGGGGTGATGCCGGTATTCCGGGCAGAACAGATGGAGGTCTTTCTGCCAGGAGAAAAGGGGGAATTCAGAATGCAGCATCCGATCATCGGGATCTGTGAGGGGCAGATTTCAGGACAGGAGGAATATCAAATGATCTTGAATCCGGATGTCCTGGCCGGAAATTGAATTTATGGGCCGGCTGGAGCACCGGCTTGCTGAGACTTTGCAGGCAGAGGATGGGAGGAGGATACGGGAAATGGTTCCGTATTTGAAATATGCTGCGCAGATTGGTTACAAATAAAGGAGGAAAAAAGAATGGTTGTTAAGGTAGCCGTACCAAGACAGTTTAAGCTGAAAATCATACCGGATTTCAGAGGGATTTTCTTTTCTAATCAGAAGGAGATTCATTACATAGGGGGATCAGAGGTACTTCCGGCGCCGCTTGAGACCGAGGAAGAGTCGGAAGTGATCGACAGGCTCGGGACCGAGCGGGATGAGCAGGCGAAAAAACTGCTGATCGAACACAATCTCCGGCTGGTCGTCTATATCGCGAAAAAATTTGACAACACGGGGGTAGGAGTGGAGGATCTGATCTCGATCGGGACCATCGGGCTGATCAAGGCGATCAATACCTTCAATCCAAACAAGAATATCAAGCTGGCCACCTATGCCTCCCGATGTATCGAAAATGAGATCCTGATGTATCTGCGCCGGAATAATAAGACGAAGATGGAGGTATCCATTGACGAGCCTCTGAATGTGGACTGGGACGGAAATGAACTGCTGCTTTCCGATATCTTGGGAACCGAGGAGGACACGATCACCAAGGATCTGGAAAACGAGGCGGAGCGGCGACTCCTTGTGAAGGCCATCAATAAGCTGTCCAGCCGGGAAAAGCTGATCGTCCGCATGCGTTTCGGACTGGACAATCCGGACGGAGAGGAGAAGACCCAGAAGGAGGTGGCGGATTATCTGGGAATCTCCCAGTCCTATATCTCACGGCTTGAGAAAAAGATCATGCAGCGGCTGAAACGGGAGATGGTGCGCTACCAGTAAAAATAGTATAGAGAGCTTTGGGGTGAGCTTTGGCCTGCCGCCGTGCAAAAAAATCCTTTACGCTTCACCAATACAATGCTATAATATCCATAGGACTAATCATTTTAATTTGCAGGATCCATATCCCGATACCAGGATATTCAGGCCTGATATCCCAGTGCCGGGATATGCTGACCTGCAGGAGAGCGTGGTGAAGAGAATGAAACTGACATTTGTTGGGGCTGCCCACGAGGTGACAGGAAGCTGTCATCTGCTGCAGGCGGCAGGGAAGAACATTCTGGTGGACTGCGGTATGGAACAGGGGATTGACCTGTATGAGAATCCCGGGCTTCCGATCGCGGAGAATGAGGTCGATTATGTGCTGCTGACCCATGCCCATATCGACCATTCGGGCATGATCCCGAAGCTGGTGAAGGAAGGCTTCAAGGGCGAGGTGGTAAGTACCTTTGCCACATCGGACCTGTGCAATATCATGCTTCGTGACAGCGCCCACATCCAGGAATTTGAGGCAGAGTGGCGCAACAGAAAGGGCAGGCGTGCCGGTTATCCGGAATATGAGCCTGTTTACGTGATGCAGGATGCGCTGGATGCGATCGAGCTGTTCAGGCCCTGCGGCTATGGACAGAGGATCCAGCTCTGTGAAGGGATCGAGGTTCGTTTTACGGATGTAGGGCATCTGCTGGGGTCGTCCAGTATTGAGATCTGGGTGACGGAAGGAGAAGAACAGCGCAAGATCGTATTCTCCGGCGACGTAGGAAACCAGAACCAGCCGATCCTCCGGGAACCGTCCTATACGGAGGAGGCGGATTATGTGGTCATCGAATCTACATATGGAAACCGGCTCCATTCCACGGAAAAGGTGGATTATATCGGGACATTTACCCGGATCGTCAAGGAGACCTTTGACAAGGGCGGCAATGTGGTGATCCCGTCCTTTGCAGTGGGGCGTACCCAGGAGCTTTTGTATTTTATCCGGGAGATCAAGGAGC
>CAYQBE010000121.1:0-15098 GCA_964415625.1 uncultured Clostridium sp. | reverse complement strand
AATTAGGGATGTCTACACACTAAATATTTTTAGTGCGTATTATACGACTTTTGGGATATTAAGACCAAGTTGCTATGAGTGTCCATATAAGTCGGTTATGCACCCAGGAGATATTACAATTGCGGATTATTGGGGAATTGAAAAAGCGGCACCGGAGTTTGATGATAATAAGGGGGGGCATTGGTTTTGGTAAACAATGAAAACGGTGAAACAGCTTTGGGACAAGTGAGAAAGCAGTTGCTTTGGAAGCAAACAAAGTTGGAAGATAGTCTACAGCCCTCATTAAAAGCGCCGTTCTCTAAGCCAGAGAATAGAGAAAAATTTTGGCAGGATTTTTATGATAATCCGTTTGACGATATTGCAAAAATATATGGAAAATACGGTTGGAAAAGTAAAATTAAGATTATTATAAAACGTATAAAGAAGAAGGTGATTAGTGGTGGAAAAGGAACTTCCAGTATTATATAAAAGAAAAGAAGAGTGTTGTGGCTGCACAGCCTGCTATGCAATCTGCCCGAAAGAAGCTATCTCTATGGTAGAGGATGAAGAAGGGTTTGAATATCCGCAGATTGACGAAAGTAAGTGCATCTGTTGTTATCAGTGCATTAAGGTATGTCCGATAAAAGTAGCAAGAGCAGTCGGTGAAAGTGATTTTAATATTCTTTCGTAATGAGAAAAGGAATGAAAAATTTATGAATACAAAAATTCAATAACCTTGATGGTATCCGTACTCTCGCGGCTATTGGTATTATACTGATGCATGTTAAATCCAATATCGGCTTCGAAGTGGCGGTAGGGGGTAAGGCAGGTAAATTTATCCTGGAACATTTAATTGGAGAAATGGGTGGATTTGTACAGTTGTTTTTTATCCTCAGCGGCTTTTCCATGTGCTGTGGATACTACCAGGGTTTTAAGGAAGGCCATATTGATTTGAATCAATTCTATTCTAGACGATATAGAAAAATTATTCCGTTTTTTGCATTATTAATATGCTTTGATTATAATCTTTGTAACATTTGATTTGTAAAATAGCGGAAATTAGATATAGAAACGGCTTTGCGGCTATCGTATGTTGGAATGCCTATTTGGCTTGTATGAAAATATAGACAGCCATACCAATTTTCCCTCTTGTATTTCCATATAGCTATGTGCGATGAGTGCGTAAGCATGGTTTTTGCAAATGGATAGTAGGTTGGAAATCTTTCAGGATGGCAGCGGGATGGATTCTCCGCTGCGCAGACCATGCGTATATTAATATTAGGTTTCCTATAGTGTGCCCATAGAGAATATATCAATTTTTATTCCAGAGAGATATGACGAATACCTATCAAAACTATATGGAGATTGGAAAAAGATGCCGCCTATAGAAAAAAGAAAAACAAATCATGATTCTCTTAACAGCTTAACAAACTTTTCTGGCTCGATTACTTTGATTCTAGACATCTTATAGTCATCTGGATTTCTCGTCACGATATAATCAGCCATTGCTTCTACTGCACATTCTTCCTGCAAACAATCCTCAAAATCTGAAAACTCTTCATTTTCAACAGCAGAAATGATTTTCTCTGCATTTAAGTCTGAAATACGGAAAATATCACACAGGTTCTTTATAAGCCCGCGCCGTTCTTTCTGGGAATATGTTTTCCTCAGGATATAAAACAGATTTGGGATGCTGTGCGCCGCCAGATATCCAATGATTTCTCTGTCGGCACATTTTGTCATGATAAATCTGGCTTCATCTGCATAAGGCTCCCTATTCATAAAAATATCCAGAATAATATTTGTATCAACCAAAATTACCATATTTTTCTTCCCTCGCTTCCTGAAGTTCTTTGTCGGGGTCAAAATCTTCCGGCAGTCTTTTTTCCATATTTAAAATCTGTGTAAGGGCCATTTGTGCCTTTTTCGCGTCTTTTCTTTTATCTATGGACATTGCCTCGAGATTCTGCAAAATATTTATTACATACAGCATATTGTCTTCAGGCATACGCTGTATCATTTTAATTGCTCTTTCTTTTATCAGTGTCATATCATGGTATCCCTTCCAATCGTTGTTTGGTTTTTATTATAATACGCATTCCCCCAAAATACAATCTGTTGTTTTTAGTGGGGTGTAGATAAATTTTGTTGGTTTTTATGCCTTGATAAAGAAAAGTGGGTTGCGTATGCGTGCCTAAAATGGGCGCAAAGCCTGCTCACAACGCAGCCACTGGAAAATACCATGCCCCGCGGTTGAACGGCAGCAGTTCATCACACAGACATATAATGATTCCGGGCTGTACGTCCATTTTAAATTTATCCAGAACTTTAAAATTTTTATCCGGGTGAGCGGGTGCTTTCCCCTTTTTGATCTCAATCGGATACATTTTATCACCTTCTACCACCAGAAGGTCGATTTCTTTCTGATCAATGTCCCGGTAATAATACAAATCAGGTTGTTTTCCGGCATTATAATAACTTTTTATAATTTCGGAAACCACAAAGGTTTCTAAAATTGCCCCGTCCATCGCGCCATTCTCCAATGTCTCCGCATTTGGCCAGCGGCAAAGATATGCGGTCAATCCGGTATCCATGAAATAGAACTTCGGCGTTTTTACAAGACGGCTTGTCAGATTAGAATAATAGGGGCGCATGATGAAGATGATCCCGGAGCTTTCCAGAATAGAAACCCAGGATTTTGCGGTAGGCGAGGATATTCCTATGGCATTCGCGATCTCATTGTATTTCAGTTCCTGTGATGTTCTTGCTGCCATAAATACCAAAAAATCAGTTATTTTTTTATAATAAGATGTCGAATCCCCCTGACAGCTTTCTTCTTTTTTCACAGATAAAGTATGTTAGTATGACCAAAATCGAAACACATTTTATCAATCATGAAAAAGGAGGACAAGCTTATGAACAGGCTGAAAAAAAACTGGATGCGGGCGGCTGCCCTGGTGACTGCGATGATAGTTCTTCTGAGCGGCTGTACGGCATTCGATGCCTGCGCGTATATGCAGGCAATCCTGGATGTTTCTTATAAGAATGAAACAGAGGATTATATGGAGCTGACAGGAGCGACAGAGGAGGAAGCCAAAGAAATCTTTCAGAATAACCTGGATGCCACGATGCATGAATTTAATACGGCAGAGTTATCGGGAGAACTGGAGGAAAGCTACAGGACCTTATTTGAAAAGACCGTAAAACAGGTGAAATATACGGTAGGAGAAGCGGCGGATGCAGAGGGAGGCGGTTATACGATCGATATCTCCGTGGAGCCGATCCTTTTATTCGACAATACCTACGATGAATTTCAGAAGAAAGCCGAAGAGTATGCGGCAGAGATATCCAATCATGTGATGAACGGAGAGGAAATGCCTTCGGATGATGAGATACAGAATCATATATATCAGACCTATTATGACGTACTGACGGAAGAGCTGGATGCAGGCCTGGCTTATGGCGAAGCGAAAAATATTACGGTACATATCAACAGGACAGAGGAAGGGGTTTATGAGATTCCGGAAGAGGATCTGCGTGCTCTGGATCAGGCCATGATCTCTCAGGAGAAGCTGGGACAGGGGAACCGGGAAGCGGTAAAAAATGAGAATAATAATAAAAACAAAACGGCAGAGAAATTAGAATAATTCGTTGACAATACCTGGTATCAGTGTTATTCTAAATAAAAATAGAAATGGAAACGAGATAGAGGTCGCATCTTTTATCAGTACATTGCCGGATGTGCAGGGCAGAGGAAGGCAGCGGAAAGGAAAAGATGCCGAAAGGATATGATTCCTGAGGTCATATTGCTTGGGCATGGCGTGAACAACGACATGACTGTCATCGCAGGATGGAGTGCTATCTGATATACATGGATGTATATTTGGGGGACGGCGCATCTTGCCGTTTCTTTTTTCGTCAAAGAGAATAAGGAGGAAAAAGCAGTGGCAATTTTTAAGGGCGCAGGTGTTGCGATCATTACACCGATGAAGGAAAATCTGGAAGTGAACTATGATAAGCTGGATGAGATCCTGGAGGAGCAGATTACCGGGAAAACGGATTCCATCATTATCTGTGGAACGACAGGAGAGTCCGCGACTTTAAGTGAGCAGGAGCATATGGACGTGATCAAGTTTGCAATTGAGCGCGTGAATCACCGGATCCCGGTCATTGCGGGGACCGGCTCCAACAGTACCGCTACGGCAGTGCAGCTTTCCAAAGAGGCGGCAGAGGCAGGGGCGGAAGGGCTGCTCCTTGTGACGCCGTATTATAATAAGGCGACGCAGAACGGACTGATCGCCCATTATACAAGGATCGCCAATGAGGCGAAGATCCCGGCCATCCTCTACAATGTACCCAGCCGTACTGGGTGTGCGATCCAGCCGGAGACTGCGGCTCATCTGGTAAAAAATGTGGAATACATCGCAGGCATCAAGGAAGCTTCCGGTAATATCGGCAATGTGGCGAAGATCATGCATCTGTGTGACGGGAAGATCGATCTCTATTCCGGCAACGATGACCAGATCGTTCCGCTGCTGTCTCTGGGAGGACTTGGAGTCATCTCTGTTCTTTCCAATGTGGCGCCGAAGTATGTACATGACATGGTTTATAAGTTTTTTGACGGAGATATCCAGGGAAGCTGTAAGATGCAGCTGGATGCCCTTCCGCTTTGCGATGCTTTGTTCTGCGAGGTGAATCCGATTCCGGTGAAGGCGGCAATGAACTTGTTGGGAAAAGAGTGCGGACCGCTGAGAGGGCCTCTGACCGAGCTTGAGCCGCAGCATAAGGAAGTGTTGAAAAAGGCGATGCAGGAGTTTGGGATCCTGTAAAAAAGAGTTGCTGACATTACAGTTCACTGGCCGGCCAGTAAACTGCCGTTTACAGCGATTAAGGTGAATAATATGAGTGTTATAGCCGCCGCGGCATGCATGGGAGTGATGCATACTGTGGCGGTTTATCATTTTGCCATGAAGGGGGCGGAAGAATGGCAGCAGGAGAATCCCTTTCAATATAAGTTTTGCACAGAAAAAGAAAAGAAATCAGAACTTTTTTATTGACTTTTGCCTGGAAATGTAGTACGATGTTTTTAACAAAAAACCGAAACGTTTCGGTTTTGAAAAAGGAGGAGAACAAAATGCCATTAGTAACATCAGAAAAAATGCTGGCAGACGCACAGAAGGGCGGCTATGCCGTAGGAGCGTTCAATGTGGAGAACATGGAGATGGTGAAGGCGGTCATTGCTGCCGCAGAGGAGCTTCATGCCCCGGTCATGCTGCAGACCACGCCGTCCACGATCAAGTACGGGACGCTGGAGACCTATTATGCGATCGTCGCTGCGGAGGCAAAAAAAGCGGCAGTTCCGGTCTGCCTTCACCTGGATCACGGCAGCAGCTTTGAATTGGCGGTACAGGCGCTTAAGGCGGGATATACCTCTGTGATGATCGATGGTTCTCATGAAGATCTGGAGGGGAACATCGCAGTCAGCAAAAAGGTCGCAGATGTGGCAAAAGCCTGCGGCATCCCGGTCGAGGCCGAGCTTGGCAAGGTAGGCGGCAAGGAAGACGACCTGGAGGCAGAAGCAGACACCAACACGGATCCCATGGAAGCAAAGGAATTTGTGGGAAGAACCGGAGTGACCTCTCTGGCGGTTGCCATCGGAACGGCCCATGGATTCTACAAGGGAACGCCGGTGCTGGACAAGGAGCGGGTATCCGAGATCCGGAAGGTGGTTTCCATTCCGCTGGTGCTTCACGGTGCTTCCGGGCTGAGCGACGATGAAGTACGGGAATGTGTGCGCCGGGGAATCTGCAAGGTGAATTTTGCGACCGAACTGCGGGCGGCTTACACTGCTGCAGGCAAGAAGCTGATCGAAGAGAAGCCGGACACCTTTGACCCGAAAAAGCTGGGCGTGGTCGGTATGGAGGCAGTGAAGCAGCTGGTGATGGAGCGCATGAAGGTATGCGGATGCGACGGAAAGGCAGATTGATTTCGGAAACAACAGTGAAGGCAGGGTACGGATATGGCGGCAACGATGAAAGACATAGCAAAAGAAACCGGACTCGGGCTGGCAACCATTTCCTCTTATCTGAACGGAGGAAATGTCCGGGAGAAGAACCGGGTTAAGATTGAGCAGGCCATTGAAAAACTGAATTTTGAAGTCAATGAGGTGGCACGGGGGTTAAAAACCAACCGGACAAAGACAATTGGCATCATCATACCGGAGCTGAACAACATTTTCTTTGCGGAGATCATTACGGAGCTGGAGGATGTGCTCCGTGGGCAGGGCTATGCAGTCATGATCTGCGACTGCCGCACTGATGAAAAGCGGGAAGCAGAAGCCGTAGAATTTTTGAAACGCCGCAGGGTGGACGGGATGATCGTCATTCCCACCGGAAAAAGCGGCGCCTGTCTGCAGGAAGTGATGAAAAACGGAAAGCCCATTGTGATGATCGACCGAAGGATCCGCAATGTCCATTGCGATACCGTGCTGGTAGATAACCAGGGCGCCGCGGAGGACGCGATCCGGCGTCTGATCAGCGCGGGACACCGAAGGATCGGCATGATCGCGGGGGAACAGGAGGTCTACACGGCGGCGGAACGTTTTCGGGGGTATGTGCGGGCGCTGGAACAGGCGGGGATTCCCGCTGACGAATCCCTGGTCGTCCGGGGGGATTATACCATCCGGGGCGGAAGCCGGGGGATCCAGGAGCTTACCAGGAAAAATCCCGACATGACAGCGGTTTTCATTTCCAACTATGAAATGACGCTGGGGGCGATGATCGAGCTGAATGAATTGGGGATCCGGATTCCGGAGGAAATGTCGGTCATTGGCTTTGACAATATGGAATTTGCCAGGGCATGCATCCCGAAGCTCAGTATCGTGACCCAGCCAACGAAGGAGCTGGGAAGGCGGGCCGCGGAGCTAATGCTGAAAAGGCTGGAGGAAAAAGAGCGGACGCAGTTTGAGACGGTCAGGCTGGCGACCAGCTTTGTGGAAGGAAGATCCGTTTGCCGGCGGCCAGATACTTTGCGGGCTGCCGAAGGATCCGAAGGTTGTGTACAGGAGGAAGAAAGGGGGCTGTGATGAAACCATATTTGTTAGGAATTGATATTGGAACAAGCGCCTGCAAGGTTGCGGTATTTGACCGGAACGGAGAAGTGATCGCTTCGGCGAGCGAGGAATATCCGGTGTACTATCCCCATCCGGGCTGGGCGGAGCAGGATCCGCAGGACTGGTGGCGGGCAGTGTGTACTGCTATAAAGAGGATGGCGGCAGATGGAACGGACCTGTCGGAGATCGCAGGTGTTGGGATCGACGGGCAGAGCTGGTCGGCAATCCCGGTGGACCAGGCGGGAAATGTGCTGGCCAGGACGCCCATCTGGATGGACACCAGGGCACAGGATATCTGTGATGAATACAATGAAAAGCTTGGAGCGGAGCGGATCTTCCGGACAGCGGGCAACTCGCTGCAGCCGTCTTATACCACGGCGAAGATCCTCTGGTATCAGAGGAATCTGCCGGACGTGTACCGACGTACATATAAGATCCTGCAGTCCAACAGCTATATCGCTTTTCGGCTGACCGGCAGCATGACCCAGGACATTTCCCAGGGATACGGCCTGCACTGCTTCGATATGCGTACCGGAGCATGGGACGAGGAGCTGTGTGAGGCGCTGGAGATTCCCCGGACGCTGCTTCCGGACATTTATCCAAGCCATGCCGTCATCGGGACGGTGACCGCTCAGGCAGCAGAGGAAAGCGGACTGACGGCAGGGACTCCTGTGGCGGCAGGAGGGCTGGATGCGGCCTGCGGAACATTGGGAGCAGGCGTGGTCCACCCGGGAGAGACCCAGGAGCAGGGCGGACAGGCGGGCGGAATGAGCATCTGTATTGACACCTATCAGGCGGATCCAAGATTGATCTTAGGCTACCATGTGGTACCGGGCAGGTGGCTTCTCCAGGGGGGCACCACCGGAGGCGGCGGTGTGATGCGCTGGCTGGAACGGGAATTTGGCGCTTACGAGCGGGAAGCGGGAAAGCGCTGCGGCAAAAGCTCGCTGGAGCTGTTTAACGAAGCGGCGGAGGCAGTCGGCCCAGGCTGTGACGGAATGGTATTTCTCCCCTACATGTCCGGCGAACGCTCTCCGATCTGGGATCCGGATGCCAAAGGAGTCTATTATGGGATGGACTTCGGAAAGACCAAGGGGCATTTTATCCGGGCGGCCATGGAGGGGGTGGCCTATTCTCTGCATCACAATCTGGAGGTCGCCAGAGAAGCCGGGGCAGAGGCGGAGGTGCTGCGGGCCATGGGCGGCTCGGCCAATTCGCTGCTGTGGACCCAGATCAAGTCCGATATTACCGGAAAGCCGATCGTGGTGCCCTCGTCCGATACAGCCACCACACTGGGCGCGGCGATCCTGGCCGGCGTGGGCGTAGGCATGTACGGTAGCTTTGAGGAAGCCGTAGGACTGACGGTAAAAGAAAAGCGCCGCCATGAGCCCAACCCGGAGCATCGGGAGATCTATGAGAAGAACTATCAGATCTATCTGGAATTGTATGGGCAGCTAAAAGGTGTGATGAAAAAATACAGGAAAAGATAGTCTGCTGTTCTAAAAGGCAGTAAGATATTTAATTTTGATGAAACAGATACAAAAGGAGTCAGAAAAGATGAAAGCAGCAGTTGTATGTGCAAATGAAGATGTACAGTATCTGGACTACGAGGAGCCGACACCGGGACCGGGTGAAGTGAAGGTAAAGGTAAAAGCGTCCGGGATCTGCGGTTCGGATATTCCCAGGGTTCTCTACAATGGAGTCCATTTTTATCCGATCGTGCTCGGGCATGAGTTTTCCGGAGATGTGGTGGAAGTCGGGGAAGGGGTTACGAAGGTAAAGATCGGCGACCGGGTTTCCGGCGCGCCTCTGCTTCCCTGTATGAAATGTGATGACTGCCAGAACGGGAATTTTTCTCTCTGTAAGCATTACAGCTTTATCGGATCGCGGCAGCAGGGGAGCAATGCGGACTATGTGGTTCTTCCAGAACAGAATGCGGTCGTATTTGACCCGTCCATTTCCTATGAGCAGGGAGCCATGTTTGAACCGTCCACCGTAGCGCTTCACGGCCTGCTTCAAAATGATTACCAGGGCGGGCAGTATGTGGCAGTGCTGGGCGGCGGCACCATTGGGCTGTTTACCATGCAGTGGGCCAGGATCTTCGGATCCAGAAAAGTGGTGGTCTTTGATATCAGCGAGGAACGGCTGGAGCTGGCGAAGCGTCTGGGAGCGGATGAGGTCATCAACACCACAGAGGAAGGATTTTTGGAGAAAGCCATGGAGCTTACCGGAGGAAAAGGATTTGCTTATGTCTACGAGACCGCCGGACAGGCGCCGACCATGTACATGGCGTTTGAGCTTGCCGCAAATAAGGCCCATGTGTGCTTTATTGGAACCCCCCATGTGGACCTGACCTTTACCCCGCGGATGTGGGAAAATATGAACCGGAAGGAATTTAAGCTGACCGGCTCCTGGATGTCCTACAGCTCGCCGTTCCCGGGAAAGGAATGGGAACTGACGGCCCACTATTTTGCAACCGGGCAGTTAAAGTTCGATGAAGGGCTCATTTACAAAAAAATGCCCATGAGCCAGGCACAGGAAGCGTTTCAGATGTTCAAGACACCGGGTCTCGTAAAAGGCAAGGTGTTGCTGGTCAATTAGGAGGAAGGCTTAATATGATACTGACAGTGACATTGAATGCGGCCATTGATAAGCGGTATGTGGTAGAGGAAGTCCGGACGGGAGAGGTGAACCGGGTGAAGGAATGCGTCTATACGCCGGGCGGCAAGGGGCTGAATGTGTCCAAGCCGGCAGCCATCTATGGGGCGGAGGTGACGGCCACCGGATTTGTCGGCGGCCACGCAGGGCATTATATTGAGGATGCGCTGGAGCCCTTTGGGATCAGGAGCGCATTTTACCATATGGAAGCCGAGAGCCGTTCCTGTATCAACATCTGGGATGAAAAGAACCAGCTCCAGACGGAATTTCTGGAACCAGGGTTTACCGTGACTGAGGCGGATTTTGAACGGTTCCTGGAGCATTTTCGGGGACTGGTGGCAGACGCGGACGTGGTGACCATATCCGGAAGCGTACCCAAAGGGCTGGACGGCACAGCCTATCAGCGGATGGTAAAGCTTGTCAGGGAAGCGGGAAAGCCGGTGATCTTGGATACCAGCGGGAAGCTGCTGGAGCAGGGGATTAAGGCTGCCCCGGCCATGATCAAGCCCAACCTGGATGAGATCCGGATGCTGACCGGGAAGGACTGCACCGATCCGGAAGAGATCATAGAGGCGGCAAAGGTGCTTCATGGGCGCGGGATCGGGATCGTTACCGTATCTCTGGGAGGAGACGGCGCCGTTGTGGTATCGGATGAGGGCGCATACCGGGCCAGAGTACCCCGGATCCATGCGGTGAACACGGTGGGCTGCGGAGATTCCATGACTGCCGGGTTCGCGCTGGGGCTGAGCGAGGGCTTAAGCATCAGAGAAACCTTGCAAAAGGCAAGCGCCGTTTCCGCGGCAGCCGCCATGCGGGAAGAGACGGGATTTTTTGTAAAAGAGGATATGGAACGGCTCCTGCCGCAGATCGAGATTATCGAGCTTACGTAAAACGGCAGATTTGACAGTTCCTAAGTAAAAACATGATGATAGAAAAGGAGAAGAAGCAATGGGAGAATTTATCAATCCGGCAAGTGTGCCGAAGGTAACATTTTACAATGGAGTGGAAGTCCCCTGTGTAGGTATGGGGACGTTTGGATCTGACCGATTTACCCCGGAGCAGGTATCCAGCGCGGTGGCAGGCGCGATCCGCTGCGGTTACCGGATGTTTGACTGTGCCGCATGCTATGGAAATGAGGATCAGATCGGCCAGGTATTCCAGGACGCGTTTGATGAGGGCGTGGTGGAGAGAAGCGAGCTGTTCATCATGACAAAGGTATGGAATGACATGCATGAAAGAGTGGAGGAGTCCTGCAGGAAGAGTATTGCGGACCTGAAATGCGATTATATCGACCTGTTTTTCATTCACTGGCCGTTCCCGAACTATCATGCACCGGGATGTGACGTGGATTCCAGAAATCCGGATTCCAAACCCTTCAGCACAGAGGAATTTATCCGTACATACAGACAATGCGAGGAATTGGTAGAAAAAGGGCTGATCCGTAATATCGGCATCTCCAACATGACCATTCCGAAGCTGGAGGCAGTGCTGCCTCTGATGAAGATCCTGCCTGTGGCATGTGAGATGGAGCTGCATCCCTGCTTCCAGCAGCAGGAGCTGTTCGACTACCTGAACGACCACAAGATCCAGCCTATCGGATTTATGCCGCTTGGTTCCCCCCAGAGGCCGGAACGCGACATCTGCCCGGAGGACATTGCGGACATGCAGACACCGGAAATGCAGGAGATCGCAAAGGCGCACGGTGTACATCCGGCGCTGATCGCTCTGAAATGGGCGCACCAGAGGGGACAGATCCCGATTCCGTTCTCTGTGCATGAGGTGGAATATGTGAGCAATCTAAAGAGCATGACCGAGGATCCGCTGACCGAGGAGGAAATGGCAAAGATCGCTACGCTGGAAAAGAATAACCGGCTCGTGAAGGGCCAGGTATTCCTGTGGGAAGGCGCAAACGACTGGCATGACCTGTGGGATGAAGACGGCGTGATCGTGACCCTGTAGATATAGATTTATGCAATCATACAGAAAGGCTGCCACTGGCAGCCTTTCTGTATACGATGGGATAAAAAACGCCGGTCCCAGTTTCGCAAGCGAAACTCTTTGTTCACACTATGATTTCAGATAGCGCTTTGGCGTGGTCCCTTTGTAGCGCTTAAATGTCTTGATAAAATAACTCAGGTCATTGAAGCCGGAATTATATGCCACCTCCGTGATGGACTGTTCGGAGGTCAGAAGCTGGTAGCAGGCCCGCTCGATCCGGTAATAATTCAGGTAATCAATGGGAGTCCGGTGAGTCATTTCCTGAAAAAATTTACAAAAATACTTGGGCGACATGTTGACGCTGTGGGAAATCTCCTCCAGCGTCAGCGGCATTTTATAAGAGCTTTCTATAAATTCGAGGACCTGCTTGAGCTGCAGGATCCGCCGGTGGTTGCGGGGGTAGACCTCCGGCGTGGGATGATAATGGTTTTCCGCGAAGATCGTACCGATCATCTGATACAGGGATCCCAGGACGATCATCTGATATCCAGGCGTCTTGGAAGCCACTGCGTCGAACATCCTCCAGATGATCCGGTGGAGCTCCTGGTCAGATTCGGGATAAATATACTGCGGCTCGACCTCATGCTCTGTAATCCTGCGGATCATCCGGCAGCAGGAATCATTTTTATTCATCAGAATATTCATATCAAATACCAGACAATCATATTCACAGTCGTCAGGCATCCCCTCATGCAGGACGCCGGCCGGAACAAAGATGAACATGCCGGCGGAAGCGTCAAATTTCTCTTCATCGATCGTCAGATGCAGGGTTCCCTTTAAAATCCGGATCAGCTCAAATTCTACATGCCAGTGCAGGGACATGACATATTGCGGATGAGACGGGGATACATGATGGTATTCCATAGGAAAGTCGGCGGTCCCTCTCTGCCAGCTCTCCTGATAATTAATATACTGCATAATACTCCTTTTTTATTTGACATACGATTCGCAGCCAATATGTGAATATCGTTATACTTTTTTACATTATAACACAAGTATAATTCTCTGTACAATGGTAAAATAAAATCACCGTTTATATTTGGGACAGCAGGATTTGAGGAAAATGACTGTGCAAGTTTACTTGTCGAAACGCTTTTTCCTTTTCTGAAATTGGGCGTAACGCCTATAAATCAGGGGGAGACTGTATTGGCAGCGGTGAGGATATACAATTCATATAAAACGCGGCTATCTGTTCTAAATAGTTACAAATATACCAAAATCATCAGAAGGGAGGAGGTATGTCAGTGAGTGACAACAAGAAGCAGGTCCTTGCGTTTGACTTCGGCGGCGGGAGCGGCCGGGCTATCCTGGGAAGGCTGGAGGATGGGAAGATCCGTATGGAGGAGGTACACCGATTTTCCAATGACCCGGTGATGCTGAACGGAACCATGTACTGGGACACACTGAGACATCTTTTCGAGATCAAGCAGGGGATCGTGAAGGCAAAGCAGAAGGGCGGCTTTGAGAGCATCGGAATCGATACGTGGGGTGTGGACTTCGGACTCATCGACGAGCACGGTGATCTTCTGGAAAATGCCATCCATTACCGGGACGATAGGACCGTGGGGATGCAGGAAGAGGTGTTCAAGGCAATCCCGAAGGAAGAGGTCTACAGCCTGACCGGACTGCAGTTTGAAAACTTCAATACCATTTTCCAGTTATATTCCCTGGTGCAGAAACGGCCATGGATCCTGGAAAGGGCAGACAAGCTGCTGCTTTTGCCGGATCTGTTCAATTATTTCCTGACCGGGGAAAAGAGAGCCGAGTACACCATGGCAGCGACCACGCAGCTTCTGGATGCAGGCAGGAAGGAATGGTCCGACCGGATCCTGGAGGCGCTGCGGATCCCGAAGACACTTCTGCCGGAGATCATCCCCAGCGGGACAGTGGTTGGAACGCTGAAAGCGGATATCTGCGAGGAGCTTGGCGTGGAACCGGCCAAGGTCATTGCGATCACGGGACATGATACACAGAGCGCGGTGGTATCCGTCCCCACCCAGGAGAAGAACTTTATCTTTATCAGCTGCGGCACATGGAGCCTCTTCGGAACGGAGCTTGAAGGGCCTGTGATCGGGGAAAAATCCATGGCATGCGATGTAAGTAATGAGGGCGGCTACGGCAATACGACCACGCTGCTGAAAAATATCATCGGACTCTGGCTGGCCCAGGAGAGCCGGCGCCAGTGGATCCGGGAAGGAAAGGAATATTCCTTCGGAGAGCTGGAAGAGATGGCGCTCACGGCAGAGCCGTTCCAGAGCTTTATTGACCCGGACGCGCCGGAATTTGTTCCGGCCGGCAACATACCGGAAAGGATCCGGGAATTCTGCCGCAGGACCGGACAGAAGGTGCCGGAGACGGTGGGAGAGATCATGTGCTGTATCAACCAGAGCCTGGCATTAAAATATCGCTACGCTCTGGAACAGATTGAATCCTGCACCGGAAAGCATTATCCGGTCATCCATATGATCGGTGGCGGGATCCAGAGCAAGCTGCTCTGCCGGATGGCAGCAGGAGCAAACGGACGCAAGGTGACCGCGGGTCCGGTGGAAGCCACCGCGCTTGGCAATATCGCGGTACAGATGATGGCAATGGGCGAGATCCGGGATGTAAAGGAAGCAAGGCGCATCATTGCGGAATCAGAAACTACATATGAGTATCTTCCTCAGGATACTGAGAAATGGGATGCTGCATATGAGAAATTTAAAACATTTATTCATTAAAGGAGGAACACTGCTATGGCAAAATCAAGACTCATTGGAGACTATCCGGTAATTGGAATCCGTCCTACCATCGACGGAAGAAGAGGGGCGCTCAAGGTTCGCGAATCTCTGGAAGACCAGACCATGAACATGGCAAAATCCGCTGCAAAGCTGCTGGAAGACAACTTAAAATATACCAACGGGGAACCGGTAAAGGTGATCATTGCGGATACGACCATCGGACGTGTCGCGGAAGCAGCGGCCTGTGCGGATAAGTTCAAAAAGGCGGGGGTAGACATTACTCTGACCGTGACACCCTGCTGGTGCTACGGCGCGGAGACTATGGATATGGATCCAATGACGATCAAAGCGGTATGGGGCTTCAACGGAACCGAGAGACCTGGCGCGGTTTACCTGGCATCAGTCCTGGCTACTCATGCGCAGAAGGGTCTGCCGGCATTCGGCATTTACGGACATGATGTATGCGAAGCGAGCGACACAGAGATTCCGGAGGACGTAAAAGAAAAGCTGCTGAGATTCGGACGTGCCGCGGTTGCTGCTGCGACCATGAGAGGAAAATCTTATCTGCAGATCGGTTCCATCTGTATGGGAATCGGCGGATCCATCATTGATCCGGCATTTATCGAGGAATA
>CAYQBE010000120.1:0-15191 GCA_964415625.1 uncultured Clostridium sp. | reverse complement strand
TGGGAACCTTCCGCAATATGATGAATATAATGGATATGGTACAAATGATGCAGGAGTTTTCCGCCGGTGCAGATCAGGAGCCTTACGAGTCCGGCAGTCCGGGAACCGATGCTTCCTCTCAAAATTCCTCCCAAAATCATGCTGACCGACGGGAACCTCAAAACACAGCCGGAAGCTTCGGCGGAGGATTTGATCCCATGCAGCTTGTGATGGGAATGCTCTCTCCGGAGCAGCAGGAAATGTTCGAAATGTACCAGACCATGTTCTCCCAGACGGATGAGCCTGCTGCCGACGATTCTCCCTCGGGGAATGCAGACCCGCCAGAGTCTGGCAGGTTCGGTCAGACACCGCCGGAGGTTCGGATTCAGGAGGATCATCAGCAACATCCGGAGGCGGAGAGTTTTCCAATACAAGAGGATGGGCAGCGGGAATCCGGGCTGAATGACTTTCCGAGCCGGAAGGACGGGCAGCGGGAATCCGGGCCGGACAACATGCAAATATAAGCTTCACAAATATTTTTATGAAATGCAGAAAAGAATGGAGACAGACTATGAATGAATGGATGAATAACCCCCTGTTAAATAATATCGACCCGGTAAAGCTGGACCTGATCCAGAAGGCCGCCGCGCAGGTTTCCGGAAAATCAGGAAAGGAGCTTGCCCCGGTCATGCTGGCACTCATCACCAGCGCCAACCGGCAGAAGATCCAGTTTTCCCAGGATGAGATCAGCCTGATCCTGGGAATCCTGAAAGAAGGAAAATCGAAGGAAGAACAGGCGCAGATCGACAAGACGATCCAGATGGTGACTTCCCTGATCCAAAAGAACACGAAATAAACGGAGGCTGCGAACAGTAACTGCGAAATGATCCGAGTGTGTATGGCCGCAGATTTCCCTGGTTTTTCGGCCCCAAACGGTATATAATATACTGAACACCAAAACAGATTCTTCTATGTATACAGCAGCTTCACGACACACACTCTGGATGAAAGGAGAACAGATACCATGAGAAATATCAAACTGATCCTGGAATACGACGGAACCCGTTATCAGGGCTGGCATCAGCCCGGAAAGAAAGACCCATCCGGCACCATTTCCGGAAGGCTGACGGGAACGCTCTGCCGGATGACCGGAGAAGAGATCGAGATCTTCTGCGCCGCGCGTACAGAGCCGGGCGTCCACGCCTCCTGCCAGACCGTCAGCTTCAAAACGGCTTCCCGGCTTCCGGTTTCGGAGATCCGGCGTGAGCTGAATCAATATCTTCCCCAGGATATTGCCGTCCTGCAAGCCGAGGAGGTTCCGGAACGCTTCCATGCTTCCCTGAACCTCCTTTCCCAGACCTATACTTACCGGATCCATACCGGTGCCGTAATGGACGTGTTTCGCAGAAAATATATGCTCCACATTCCCCGCCCCCTGGATATCTCCGCCATGGAAGCGGCAGCCTCCCATCTTGTCGGAACTCATGACTTCCGCTGTCTGTCCTCCGGCAGGACGAAGAAAAGCTGTGAAAAGGAGCTTCTTTCCGCAAAGATTGTTTCTCCTGCGGATGAGGAACTCTGCATTGTCCTGGAAGCTTCCTCCTTCCTGCACCAGATGCCCCGGCTCATTGCAGGCACCCTGCTGGATGTAGGAACGGGCGCCCGCAGTGCGGAATGTATTCCGGCGATCCTT
This sequence comes from uncultured Clostridium sp., assembly GCA_964415625.1. Lineage (GTDB taxonomy): Bacteria > Bacillota > Clostridia > Lachnospirales > Lachnospiraceae > Schaedlerella. The sequence continues at coordinate 13,519 of CAYQBE010000120.1, read as the reverse complement.
TCAGGGCGGGAGCCGACCAGCAGGCCCGCTCCTCCGGCCGGACTCTGCCTGACTCAAACCCGATACTAAGGAAATTCTGTTCCTTCTATTTACACAATACTGTGCTAAAATCCCCATAAGCGCAGCACCTGATAAGCAATGACGCTCACCACCCATGCCGCGGCGGTCTGAAACAGCACGATCGCCGCCGTAGCCTTTCCGCTCCCTGTCTCCCTTCTGATGGCAGCGATCGCTGCCGTACAGGGCACATACAACAGGCAGAAGGTCATCAGAGCATACGCATTGGGTATGCCGAATCCCATGTCCGCCAGAACGCGCGCAAAGCCTTCCATCCCGCCGGCGGTCGTGATATTCGGGATTCCGAACAGTACGCCGCAGCTGGACACCACCACCTCCTTTGCCGCAATCCCAGAGATCAGCGCCACAATGATCTGCCAGTATCCCAGCCCTGCTGGTTTCAATACCGGCGTAATCCATTTTCCGATCACAGCCCCGAAGCTCCGGCTCATATCCGAAACATATCCCTCCGTTCCAAAATTCAGAAGAAGCCACATGACAATGGATGCCAGAAAGATCACGGTCCCTGCTTTCGTCAGATAGTCCTTCACCTTCTCCCATACGTACATCATGATCGATCTGACATCCGGAGATTGATACTCCGGCAGTTCGATGAGCAGCATATCGTCTGTCCCATGAGGATCCAGCCGAAACAGGATCCAGGCAGATATGCCTGCGGCCAGGATCCCGATCAGATACATGGAATAGCATGCGGCCATGGCATATTTTCCAAAAAACATCGTGGAAAACAGGACATAGACCGGAAGCCTGGCACTGCAGGACATGAAGGGTGTGATCAGGATCGTCCGCAGCCTGTCCTTCCGGTTCTCCAGTGTCCGTGATGCCATAATCGCGGGAACTGAGCAGCCGAACCCCAGCAGCAGCGGGAGAAATGCCTTTCCGGACAGTCCCACCCTGCTCATCAGGTCGTCCATGACAAACGCTGCCCTGGCCATGTACCCGCTGTCCTCCAGATACGCCAGCGCAAGGAATAAGATAAAGATATTGGGAAGAAAGGTCAGGATGCCTCCCACACCGGACAGGATCCCGTCCACGATCAGGGAGCGCAGCATGGGACTGACCTTCCATGTATCCAGCATAAGTCCTGCCTTGTCCGAAATCAGCACCAGCCCGGCCTCAAAATATCCTTTCAGCCACCCGCCCACCGCAAAGGTCAGGAAAAATACCAACCCCATGACCGCCAGAAAGATCGGAAGCCCCAGCCATTTTCCGGTCAGATATCGGTCGATCCGATCCGTCCGGTCCTGCCGCTTCCAGATTGTTTCTGCCATCACCCGGCGGGGTGCCGGCGCTGTAGGATCTTCAGTTTCTTTTGCAACCTGCGGTAGGATCTCCTCGATCCGATCATAGATTGCTCCCTCCATTGAAGCAGATTTCGATACCCGGTCTCTTTTTGCCGGCAGGCCGGGCTTCCCATACTCCTCATACCTGGACATGGCATACAGCAGCATGTCCAATCCCGTACGCTCCCTTGCGGATATGGCAATACAGGGGATTCCCAGCAGTTCCGACAGACGGAGCATGTCAAGCTCCATTCCCCGCTCCTTTACGATATCCATCATATTCAGTGCCAGCACCACCGGCTTCCCCAGCTTTAGCAGCTGCATCGTCAGATACAGATTCCTTTCCAGGGAGGACGCGTCCGCCACGTCCACCACCACGTCTACATCACCGCTCAGGATAAATTCCTTCGATACCCGTTCCTCCATGGTATAGGATGCCAGGCTGTAGACGCCCGGAAGGTCCGTCAGATGGAAGTCCTGTCCCTGCCAGGTTGTCCGCCCTTCCTTTTTCTCTACAGTCACGCCTGGCCAGTTCGCCACCTTCAGATTGGCCCCGGTAAATGCATTGAACAGCGTTGTCTTTCCGCAATTCGGATTCCCGATCAGGCCTGCCCGGATCACCTCCCGGCTCCCCCCGGCGTATTCTCCCATCCTACTGCCTCCTTTACCTGAATCTGATCGGCGATCCTTCTGCCGAACGCAAACCGGGCGCCCCGGAATTTCACGATCACAGCCCCCTTTTTCTGATTATTCACAATCTCGATCCTGGACCCGGCCGTCAGCCCCAAAGCCTCTATACGGCGCTCCAGCTCCGGTTCCAGATGCATGTCCAGCACCTCATAAACCTGGTGAGCCCTCCCCTCCTTGAGCCGCATCCTCTTCCCTCCTCTGAATCTATTTTCTATCACTGACAGTCGTAACTGATCTTGTATTCTGATCATTACTGAATCATTGCTGTTTAAAATGAAGTTTCTTTGCTATAAAATATATTATAGAAATCCAAATATATGAATTTAATTTTGTATCCGGGCAATGAGAATGTCATCAAGACACCTGTCAGCAACATTTGCCATACGTGATGAAAATCTGCTGCGTATTGGATTTTATCTTAGAACCTGATGAGTAATTCACGCATAAAATATGCCGGAATTACTCATTCACAATATAAATGTAAGCATCCTCAAGCGTTGCCTCACAGGGACTGCATTTCATCCGTGGCGGCGCTTCACTGATCAATTTCACCTGCAATTCATCTCCCACATACTGTTTCGATGAAACATGATATTTTCTTTCCAACTCCCTCACTGCCCCTTCATCTTTTGTTTTGTAGATCCAGACATGACCTTTTGCCTGTTCCAGCAGTTCTCTCATATTTCCTGAATAAAGGAATTCCCCTTTCTTCATAACTGCAAGCTGGCTGCAGGTCGCTGTCAGGTCTTCCACCACATGGGTCGAAAACAGAACCGTTCGTCCTTCTGAAAAATCAACCAGAAGATTTCGGATGCGGATGCGTTCTTCCGGATCCAATCCTGTTGTAGGTTCATCGACGATCAAAAATTCCGGCTCATTTAAAAGCGCCTGAATCAGCCCGACTCTCCGTTTCATGCCGCCTGATAATTGTTTCATCTTCTTTCTGCGATGCTCGGACAGGCTTGTTTTTTCCAGATAGTACCGGATACGATTCTTACAGGTTTCTTTGGGTATGCCGGACAAATCCCCCATATATTCCAGGCATTCCTGTACGGTCAGTCCCGGATACAGGTCAATCTCCTGGGGCAGATATCCGATTTTCTTCTGTATTTTTTCATAATTCCCCTCGCTGTAGAGCACGCCATCCAAAGTGACTGCGCCGCTGGTCGGCGGTAACACCGTCGTAAGCACCCGCATCAGCGTTGTTTTTCCTGCCCCGTTTTCCCCCAGCAGCCCAAAGATCCCCTTTGGGATTTCCAGATTGGCATGATTGATTGCCGTTACCTGATTCTTAAATGTGACTGTTAAATCCTCTATCTTCATTCCCATAGTCCTAGCCTCTTTTCTATTACAATATGTTTATGGTTCTACTGTGCGGCAAATCTATTTGACGCGCAATATCATATCTCTTACAGGCAGTAAGGAACTACCTTTCTTGCCGCCTAATAATACCAGGCAAAGCCGCTGCTGCCAGGATTCCAATACAGATACAAACCATTTTCCCATATATCCAGCGAAAATCGCTGCCGTCTTCCAGCTCCCTGAATGTATAGGAAAACAGATTCCATACCCCGAAACACCTGTCGCCGAGGCTGGAATTTGTGATCAGCCACAGGATCAGGCAGCCGCCGATCCCCACCCACATATTCCGGGACAAGCAGGAAAGCAGATTCGATAAAATCCCCCAGAAGCCAAGGGTGACAGCGACAGCCGCAGCATAGATGAAAAACCGGCATATCTCGCTTTCCGGGCCGCCTGTTCCTATTCTGTCCGTTCGTGGATTCTGGAACAGAAAAAACAATCCATATCCGGCGGCTGCGACAAACAGCAGAAATATTTCCTGTATCACAATCCTTCTGTAAATAGTGCGAACTCTCCTCTTCATTGGGCATAACCGCCAGATCTCTGACCGTCTGCTGACGATTTCCTGCGTATAGGTATCTGCACAGAATGTCAGCGCAAGCACCGCCATCGGCGCCTCCAATGCAATCCCGATTTCATCCGAATCAGTCACACCTCTGACAAGGCTTAAGATCAGGACAAAAAATATAGCATAGACTTGTTTCTGAACGGGCAGGGAGATTTTCATTTCCTGTATCAATATACCCGCCTCCTTTTCCATATCTGCATCGAGAGGAAAATGATGCAGATGGCGGCCAGGATCAGAAAGCTCTGATTCAGCAATGCCATCGGCGGAGGGGCAGTATCAAAAAATGCTCCTGGGAACCGCACCATAATCGCTAACGGCCTGCCATAATATCCATAGATGCCTTCCGCATTCCTGCTTCCCATATTGGAATACACGATATAGAGAAACAAAAGCGGCACAGCGGGCAGCGGACTTTTAAAGAGCAGTGAAATCAGGCTATAAATGCTTACGATCATCAGCATATTGGGCAGGATATAGAAACAGCTTGCCAGTAAGAAGTCCGACAATCGAACCTCAGCCTCAAATCCGCTGTTTCTTGTTGATACAGAGCATAAAACGAAAAAGATCAGATTTAAGACTGCAAGTATCATCAGGCAGACCGCAAAACCGCCTCCCACTTTGCCGGACAGATATTTTGCTGCGCTGACAGGCTTTGTATGGAGAAGCTCATAGGTATTCCTCCTGGTATCCTGCATAAATAAAATGGATAATAAAACCGTTGCAAAAAATCCCATAAACAGCCCTGCAAAATCGGCAAATTTTCTGGAAAAATAGTAGGAAAATGTCCTGCTTTTCAGTTTCCCTGCAATATAAGAATTGATCTCCTCACGGGTTCCTTTGTGATAGGCCGTATTCTCATACTCGTAATGTGCATCATAGTAACCGTATTCTTCCAGATGCCTGCCCGCTTCCGCAATATCCATTCCTTTCATTTCGTCAATCACAGACTGCGCCCCCGCATTGTCCATCTCAAATTCGGAAATCAGAGTCTCCCGTATCCGTTCTTCCCATAATTCCCGCCTCATCTCCTTCTTTGCCGGCACATAGCCATCAAAAACCTCTCCATCCCGACACATTTCCGGATCGTCGTTCACAATCGTTTCCCCTTCCCTGAAATAATGAATATTCAGATAAGGGCCAACATTTTGAAATATCATCCAGACTCCTGCTGCGATACCAATCCAGAACAGAGGGTTTTTCATGTAATTTTTTACCTCTCTTTTCAAAATTGACCACATAATCCTGCCTCCTTTATCCGGTGTTATGGTTCTATTGTAAAGGAGAAATATCAACAGAAAGACAATGAAAAGGAAGATTTTTCTACACCCCCCTACCTGGCACACCCGAAAAAAACGCCGGATCACTTACGCAATCCGGCAAAATATTGCTGTCACCACAGCCCCTCCCTGTTCATCATTTCCTAAAATCAATCTTCCTCCATGCTTTTCACAATACAGCCTGCTGATATACATGCCCATTCCCGCGTGTTTTAAGCTGTCCTTCACATTCTGCCCATAGAAGGCTTCCGTAATTTTCTCCGCGTCTTCCCGGAATCCCCCGCCGTCATCCCGGACACAGATCCTTAATTCAGAATATCCTGTCCTTACCATGATCACGATCTGCTGTTTCCCATAGCGGAGGGCGTTTGACAGCAGATTTTCCGTGACCTCCAGGATCATTTCCCGATCTCCGCAGAACACCTCTCCTGACTCCGGTACCTGCAGCAGACATTGTTTCCCATACTCCTTTTCCAAAATGGCAAACTCTGCCCGGATCTCTTTCTCCAGCTGCCCGGCAGAAATATCCTCCGGAACCAGTTCCCGGTTTTCCAGGCTGCTCATTTTCCGCATCGTCTCTACAAAAGCATCCATACGCTCGATCTGGTGTCCGCTTTCTGACAGCATCTCCATTGCCTGTCCCAGATCGATATCTTCACTCGGCAGGTACTCCGTCAGCATTTCCTGATATCCTTTCAAAACAGATAACGGGGCGCGTATGTCATGCGCGATAGCCGCCCTGAGCATCCTTTCCTCCTCAATCGTCCTCCATAAGATCTGATTGTTTCTGGCAAGCTGTTCCCGCATCCGCTCAAACTCCTTACAGAGCATGCCCATCTCGTCCTGATTCTCATAGGCAATACGAAAGTCCAGATGATTTCCGGCAATCTTCTGCGAAGCCTGTGCCAGTTCTTCAATCGGTATTCTCAGCTTGTTCCGGTAAAAGAGGAATACCGCCCCGCAGCTTCCTGCCATAGACAGGATCAGTACCGTATACGTCTGTAAGAAATCACACAGCTCTGACACGAAATGATCGGACTGTGTCATCTCATAAGCGCCAGGCCTTGGAATATCCGCCACATAATCAGGGCCTTCCTTTTCCACGGCTTCAAAATATGCTTCTTCATCCACATAATTCCACCAGATCTGCCTCTGTGTCCGTTCTGCGATCCTGACAATGACTGCCGAGAGAAAAAAACTGCAAAATACGGCGGCAGCCATATACAAAAGAATCGTTTTTCTCACGGAAAGATTTCTTATTTTGTCCATCGGTATCCCATCCCCCATACGGTTTCAATGTACTCCGTTTCTGTATATTGCCGGAATTTCTTTCGGATTCTGCGGATCAGCTCTGTAATTACCCTGCTGTCCCCCTCTGCATCAAATCCGCAGACTTTCTCATAAATCCTGTCTTTATCAAAAACCATTCCCGGATTCATGGACAGAAACTCTAAGATTTCGTATTCCAGTTTTGTGAGCTCCAGATATTCCGCATGAATCTGCACGGTCTTTGCCTTGTAATCAATGGACAATTCACCCTGGAAGCGGCATTCTGTCTTTTCTCCGCGGCGCGCCTCCCGTTTCAGGTGCGCCGTAATCCTTGCGTCAAGCTCCTTCAGACTAAAGGGCTTTAAAATATAGTCGTCGCCTCCCGAAGAAAGCCCGTTCACAACGTCCTGTTCTTCTACCCGTGCAGTCAGAAACAAAACCGGACAGGTTACTTTATCCCTGATCCTCCTGCATACCTCAATCCCGTCAATGTCCGGCATATTTACATCCAGCAGGATCATATCCGGCTTAAGCTTTATCTTGCTTAACCCCTCTGAGCCGTTTTCTGCCGTAATGATCTCATACTTTTTTATCTCAAAATACTTTTTCAGCATCTTCAGAAGCTCTATATCGTCATCAATGATCAATATCTTATAAGCCATGTTTACTTCCTTTCCCCGGTATCTTGTAGAATAAAAAACTGCCATACCAACGCTTTCCCGTAAGTATGGCAGTTTTTCTCAGGCTGCAGTCCACTGGCAAGCCAGCGAACGGTAACGAATCCGGCCGGGATCAGTCTCTATCCGACCCTGATCATTCCTCTGCCGGTATACGCCCGTACAGCTTCGTCATCCTGCAGATTTCCTTTGTCAGCTCCTCCGTGATCTGACCCTTTTTCAGCCTCCACACCCAGTTGTTGCCCAGTGTGGACGGGATGTTGATCCTTGCCTTCTCATCCAGGCAGAGGAAATCCTGGATCGGGATGATGCACAGATCCGCAACGCTTCCCATAGCCATGGCAATGAAATCCCAGGCCAGGGTATCTTCATCCAGCGCCGGCTTGCGCAGGTATTCCCTGGCAAAATCCCGGCATCCCTTGTCTACATTATGGAACCATCCCCGGGTGGTGTCATTGTCGTGGGTCCCGGTATAGACCACACAGTTCGAGATATAGGTGTGGGGCAGGTAATTGGCCGCCTCCCGGGAATCAAACGCAAACTGGATCACCTTCATCCCCGGGAATCCAGTATCCTTCAAAAGCTGAAGCACCGTGTCCGTCAGATAGCCCAGATCCTCGGCAATGATATCCAGCTTGCCCAGCTTCTTTTCAATGGCCCTGAAAAACGCGATTCCCGGTCCCGGCTTCCAGCATCCGTTGACCGCCGTCTCATCCCCGTAGGGAATGGTATAATATTCGTCAAATCCGCGGAAATGGTCGATCCGTACCTTGTCGTACAGCTGAAAGCTGTAGGCGATCCGCTTCGCCCACCATTCGTAGTCCGTTTTCTTGTGATATTCCCAGTCATACAAAGGATTGCCCCACAGCTGTCCCGTAGCCGAAAACGCGTCCGGCGGGCAGCCCGCAACCGCGACGGGCAGGTTTTCCTCGTCAAACTGGAACAATTCCGGATTGGCCCAAGTATCCGCACTGTCAAACGCCACATAGATGGGGATATCTCCGATGATCTGTATGCCCTCCTTATTGGCATAGGCATGCAGCTTCCTCCACTGGCGGTCAAATTCAAACTGCTGGAACCGGTAAAAGTCCATCTCCTCTTTCAGTTCCTTCTCCGCCTCTTCCAGCGCTTTCGGATCCCGGTCCCGGTATTCCTTTGGCCACTCGATCCAGCTCTTGCCGCCCTGCCGGTCCTTGATCGCCATATACAGGCAGTATTCCGTCAGCCAGTCTTCATTTTTTTTCAAAAATTCTTCATATTCGTCATTCTTTTTGAATCGTTGAAAAGCCTTCCGAAGCACCTTAAACCGTCCGAAGTACAGTGCTTCATAGTCGATCCGATCCTTCTGCTTCCCAAAATTCTGGGCCTTGCACTCGGATTTTGTCAGAAGTCCTTCCTTTCGGAGTGTTTTCAGGTCGATAAAATACGGATTCCCTGCAAATGTAGAAAAGGACTGATAAGGAGAATCTCCATAACCCGTAGGCCCCAGGGGCAGTATCTGCCACTTGCTCTGTCCGGCCGCCTTCAGCTGGTCTACAAATTCATACGCTTCCTTTGAAAAACAGCCGATTCCATATTTAGAAGGCAATGCAAAAATCGGAAGTAAAATTCCACTTTCTCTCATACAGGTTCTCCTCCTATTCCTCTGTCTTGTCCGTATTTTCAGAAGCTGCATGTCTCTCTGCGGAGCCGCCGTTTCTCCCTTCGGTTTCACAGTCTGCCGCTCCGCCTGCTCCAGAAATGCTGCTGTCTGTCCCGCATTCTCCGGATGCACTGCAATCTGCCGCAGCCGCGCATCCCCCGGAGACATTGCCGTCAGCATCTGCTTCGCAGACCCGGTCTTGATCTGTCTTTAATTTCCAGATATCCCTGTTATACTCTTCTATGGTCCGGTCGGACGAGAAGAATCCTGCCTTCGCGATATTCACCAGCATCTTCTTCGCCCATGCTGTCCGGTCCTCATAAGCCTTTAACGCCTCTTCCTTTTTCTTCGTATATGCCTTAAAGTCAAGCAGGGTCATGAACCAGTCTTTATTTAAAAGCTCGTTTTTCAGCCTTGTCAGGTTCTCCTCCTGTCCGATCTCCAGCATCTTTTCACAGGTAATAAAGTCAATCGCCGCCTTGATATCCGGATCCTTCTCATAATAGCTTCTGGATACATAGTCCGCATGCTCATAGTGCTTGATGACTACATCGCTCTCCGCTCCGAATACGAAAATATTGTCGTCTCCTACCAGCTCGTGGATCTCCACATTTGCGCCGTCCTCGGTTCCTAAGGTGACCGCGCCGTTGAGCATGAACTTCATATTGCCGGTACCGCTGGCCTCCTTGGATGCCAGGGAAATCTGCTCGGAAATGTCGCATGCCGGGATCAGCTTTTCCGCCTTTGTCACATTGTAGTTCTCAACCATAACGACCTTCAGGTAAGGGCTGACCTCCGGATCCTGGTTTACGATCTCCTGCAGGCAGAGGATCAGGTGAATGATATCCTTCGCGATCACGTAAGCCGGAGCTGCTTTTGCCCCGAAGATCACGGTGATAGGAGTCGTGGGCTTTTTCCCTGCCTTGATCTCCAGATACTTGTGGATCACATAGAGGGCGTTCATCTGCTGCCGCTTGTACTCATGGAGGCGCTTGATCTGGATATCAAAAATTGAGTTGGGATCCAGCTCTACCCCCTGGGTGTGCTTCAGATACTCGCAGAGCATCTTTTTATTTTCATTTTTAATCTCCAGGAGACGTGAGAGTACCTTTTCGTCCTGTTCAAATTCGAGAAGCTTTTCCAGTTCCTTCGCATCCTTCTTGTACCCGGTTCCGATCTGCCCGTCCAGGAACCTGGTCAGAAGCGGATTGCAGTAGAGAAGCCAGCGCCGGAACGTGATGCCGTTGGTCTTGTTGTTGAACTTCTCCGGATAGATCCTGTAGAAGTTGTGCAGCTCGTTGTCCTTCAGGATCTCGGTATGGAGGGCTGCCACGCCGTTCACGCTGAATCCGTAATGGATATCTATATGTGCCATATGTACCACATCCGCATGGTCGATGATGGCAACACTCTCGTCCGAATATTCATTGATTTTTTCTGAGGTTTCCTCCGAAAACTTCCGGCTTACCGAATGTCTGCTGATGACGGTATATTTTCTCCTCACCTTGTCATCCAGAATCTCAATGATCGGCACCAGCTGGGGAACGACCTTTTTCAGATAAGCCATAGGCCATTTTTCCAGCGCCTCCGCCAGGATCGTATGGTTGGTATAGGCGCAGGTCCGGGAAACCACATCGATGGCTTCGTCCATATCCAGCCCCCGGGCAGTGAGAAGCCGGATCAGCTCCGGAATCACCATGGTGGGATGGGTATCGTTGATCTGGATCACCGCGTAATCCGGCAGGTCATAGAGATTGCTTCCCCGGGCAATACATTCATCCAGGATCAGCTGCGCTCCGTTGCTGACCATAAAATACTGCTGATAGATCCGCAGCAGCCGTCCGTTGTCATCGCTGTCATCCGGATACAAAAACAGCGTCAGGTTCCGCGCGATATCCTCCTTGTCAAAGCTGATCCCGTCCGATACGATGGATTCCTCCACGCTGTCCACGTCAAAGAGATGGAGCTTGTTAGTCCTGTTTTCATAACCTGTCACTTCAATATCGTACATTCTGGACTGAAGCGTCAGTCCCCGGAAGGAAACCGGATAAGAGACGTCGGTTTTCACAAGCCAGCTCTTCTCTTCGATCCATGGATTCGGAGTCTCCTTCTGGAGCCGGTCTTCAAATTCCTGCTTGAACAGCCCCAGGTGATAATTCAGTCCGATCCCGTCGCCGCACATTCCCAGCGTGGCAATGGAATCCAAAAAGCACGCCGCAAGACGGCCCAGGCCGCCGTTTCCAAGGGACGGCTCCGGTTCCAGCTCTTCAATCTCGCAGAGATCCTTTCCGTTTTTGGCAAGGACATCCCGCACTTCCTCATAGATTCCCAGATTGATCATGTTGTTTGACAAAAGCTTTCCGATCAGAAATTCTGCGGAAATATAGTAGATCTTTTTCTTTTCCTGGACTGCTTCCTTTTCTTTTGCAAGCTCCTGTACCATCTGCAGGAGCGCGCCGAAGATTTCTTCATTCGATGCTTCTGCAATTCCCTTTCCCAGATGTGTCTGCAATGTTTCCTGTACGCTCATAGTCTGTTTCAAATCCTCCTTAAAATAGCATCGTATTATACTGAACGGCAGATTGATCCGGCGCTCAGTATACATACCATCGTATGCAGAAAGGCTGCCAGTGACAGGCTTTCTGTATTTACCCCTGCTTCCCGATGTAGTATAATTCGATGGGGTCGATGGGATCGATGGGGTTCTCCTGCTCCATCTTCGTATTGCGCCCGTGGCGGCGCAGAAGCTCTCCGCCCTTGTTATAGAACCAGAAGGAATAGGTCAGGATCAGCTTCACCTTCCCCATCTTCTCTTTTGTGGTTCTGTGATAATAGTTTCCCCCGGTCTCAAAGGCTGTCTTCTTATGGATCATGGAGATCAGTTCCGTCTCACAGGTCACCGGCTCCGGCAGAATGGTATAGGCCCTTCCTACACAGTCCGGCTTATGGGAGTCGCTTCCTCCTACCTTAACCTTGTCATATTTTTTCGCCAGCTTCAGCGCATGCTCGTTGGACTCCTCGGACTCGCAGCAGTTGAAGGTCTCTACAAAGTCAAACCTCTTCATCAGCTCCGGAGATCTGCGGTAGCGCTTGGTGTTGGCAAAGCTCAGGTACTTTTCCCCACATGGATGAGCGGGCCCGAGTACGCCGCCGTTGCGGTGTACAAAGTCGATCAGGACAGAGACCCGCATCCCGCGCAGCTCCAGCAGGCGCATCTTTACCCCTTCCGGCATGATGACCAGGATATGGCCCGCATCGCGGGTATCGTACTCGATTCCCTTCAATACGACAAAATCCTTATGCCGTTTTCCCTTGATATGGTTCTTCCAGTAACGGTAGCCTTTGTAGGTGTTGTGATCGGTGATCACCATCCCCTGGAATCCCTTTGCCTTGAGCAGCATGATGTACTCTTCCACTCCCACCTTACTGTCCAGGGAGCCTTCCTTTACATGACAATGCATATCAATCTTCATTCAGATATCATCTCCTTAATTCAATAGAGTTACCTCCTCCTTATCTTGTGTGTTCTCTTATTTCTTATTCTTTTTCGGCGCTGCTTTTTTCTTTTTTTGATTCTTTCCCGCCGTACCTTTTTTTGCCGCAGCCGGCTTTTTGTCCAGTTCATCGATCATGGCGCGCGCCTTTGCCACTTCGTTTGCAGTGGAATTCTGTTCCCGGATCTTTTTTGCGTTCTCCAGAGTCCGCTTTTTCCGCTTCCCGGATTCCATCAGAAGCTGCACGGCGATACCTGCAACAACCAGGACTCCGATGACTGCATAACGGACGATCTGATTGTCAAACGGCAGGAAGGACATGATTCCCGTACCGGCGCTCATTCCGCCGTTGATGCCTGTGATCACGATGATGATCAGTTCCGCAAAGCGGATCGTAAACAGTGCCACAACCAGGCCGATCCCAACGCAGGCCAGCATAAGCTTCCAGTCCTTCGGCTGCAGGACGAGCAACGCCAGAGAGCTTCCTGTGATCCAGGCGATCAGGAATACCCCGACATGATAAAATACCGCGCCCAGGATTGCCAGAAGGATTCCTCCTACTGCTCCGCAGATCAGGATCAGATTGGAACTCAGATTGAACGCTACGGCAACTCCCGTACCAATTCCAAATCCGAGTGCCAGTCCCAGGATCGCCGCCCAGACCCGGATCAGCTTCAGTCCGAAAAAGCACCATAAAAGCCCGATCACAATCGAGATCACCGATGCGATCATCAGTGCATTCTTCATAGGACCGCCCATGCTCTCCAGACTCTTAAGAACTGCTTCGTAATCCATTCCCTGCATGCTGCTCATCAGTTTGTTAACATCCATAACTCCGTACTCCTTTGTCCCTTATAAAATTTTCTCCCTGATATACCGAAATTTAGGGCGTATTGTACCATTTATCCTGAATTATCAGTATATCGAAACTTTACCGATGAAGTTTTCCTATGAATTTATTCTACCAATTTTTGCTGTATTATACAAGAAAAAATTTGAGAGGCCGTTGACAATTTTGACAGCTGTTATTAAAATATTGGGTAGCTGTTCGTTACGATTCATGGTGCCTTGTACCTTGCTGTTCCGAACAGTGGTCTACTATAAAAATATCAAAGGAGTTTATGTATATGGAGCATTTAATTATTCCTGACGGATACCGTTCCCCGCTGACGATCCGGG